>NZ_CP132542.1:600000-900000 GCF_030845175.1 Coralliovum pocilloporae
GGGATAGTGGTCGCAAGGTCCAGCTTTCACTCTTCGATGAACTACAGATCCGTTGTGCTGCACGGAACAGCCAATGTGGTCTCAGACAATGAGGAAATAGAGGCCGCACTTGCAGCCATTACCAATCATCTATTGCCGGATCGCTGGTCCGAGGTCCGCCCTTCAACCCACAAAGAAATCGCCGCCACCGGTGTTCTCGGGGTTACAATAGAAGAGGCATCCCTCAAGCAGCGCTCGGGGATGCCCATTGACGATGATGAAGATTATGAAACAGACGCCTGGGGTGGCGTTCTTCCCATCTCCACAGTGTACGGCACACCATATGACGATGGCCGTATCAGATCAGATATAGCGGTCCCGAAATCCGTTCTGGCCCGGTCGTCCTGATCGCTTACAGCGTGCTTCTGAAAAGTTGATAGACTTTTCAGATAAAAGCTCGCGCTAAAATGACCCTAGAAATACATTACACCCGGCCAATGACCTTCTTCACCTTGCGGCAATAGCGGGCACTGGTCGGGTTCATCCGCTTGGCATAATGACCGGCATTATATTTCAGGATAGCCCCACAGATGGTTTTGCCACCGCGCTTATAGGCACCGGCAAGATATTTCATGCCATACTTGATATTGGTTTCAGGATGGAACAGCGCCTTGCGCGATCCCTTGAAGCCCATGCCCCGCGCCGTGCGTGGCTTGATCTGCATAAGACCCACTTCACCAGCACGCCCGACGGCGCGCGGATTAAAGCGGCTCTCAATCTGAACCACAGCAAGGGCCAGATTAACAGGCACACCCTGTTTACGGGCTTCCCGAATGACCATGGATTTCAGACCATTGTTCTTGGTCTGGGAATAGGCCAGTCCCTTGGAATTTGTTGAGCTTCCCTGTAGCGGTCCTGTTCCACAAGCCGCCAGCCCCATGAGCAGGGTAATCAATACAACGCGGTTGAATGCGATCATTTTTATTGTCCATCATTTGCAGAAAGCCGGGCTTTAAGTGCCCTTTTTCCGCCCCGGCAAAAACTGGAGGGGCAAAAAGTGCGCAAATGTGACCAAATTATGAATTTTACCCTGCAATGCAGCAAAAAGGTCCCAGAACACCACAAATCAGAAAAAAGTCACGTTTTCTGCAAGCGAACGACATCATTCAGCGTCGCCAAAGTGGACAGGTCTGCAATGCCATCCACCCGCTCAGGACGGAACCGCCGCTGAAACGCTGTCACCACAAAAACTGTCTTCCGGTCAAAGACACCAGAGACCTCCACATTATACCCGACCAGGGCAAACATGGTTTGCAAGGCGCGAATGGGCTGCCCCTCGTCACCTTCCTGATACAGCGGACCATCCTGAATAGAATGAGGTGGCGTGTAGAGGCACAGGCCTTCAGCAGCAAGCTGATGCCAGGGGAACAGTTCACCCGGATCCTGTTTACGATCCGGCGCTATATCAGAGTGAGCCAGAACACGATCTACAGCGATTGATCGCCTGCTGCAGATATCATCACAAAGCGCAATCACAGCATCAATCTGGATTTGAGGAAAGGCCTCATAGCCATGCTCATGGCCCGGATTGTGAATTTCGATGCCGATTGAGCAGGAGTTCAGATCCGTATTGCCCTGCCAGAACGACCGGCCTGCATGCCAGGCCCGCTTGTCTTCTGACACAAGCTGGATAATCGAACCGTCTGCGTGGATGAAGTAATGACAGGAGACCTGGCTTTCTTCAATGGAAAGCCAGCGCAAAGCGGCCTCTGCGCTGGGCATTCCTGTGTAATGCAGAATGATTGTATCAGCCGCAGCATCATTCTTGCGGGGGCCGAAATTGGGTGATGGCGAGAACCCCGAAACCAGATCACTGTCAGCGTCCAGAGTCATCTCAATCCGCGTTCCGCTGCAATCTCACCCCAGGCCACATTCACATCAGCGAGTTTCTGATTGGCCAGTTCGATAAACTCCTGGGGTACTCCACGTGCCATCATGCGGTCCGGGTGATGCTCGGCAACGAGCTTGCGATACTGGCGTTTGATATCGCTGTCACTCATCTCGCGGTCAACACCCAGAACCGCGTAAGGATCAGCGTGCTCGGACATATGGCGTGCCTTAATACGGCTGAAACAGCGATCTTCAAGGCCGAAAATATCAGCCACATGTTCGAGATAGGACAGTTCATTCTCGTGGATAACGCCATCAGCCTTGGCAATATGGAACAGGCCATCAACAATATCCACCAGTGTTTCGCTCTCATCCTTGAGAAGCTCGGATAATTGTGCCGCGTAAGCCTCATAGCCAGCTACATCACGCTTGGCGAGATTAAACACCCGGGCAACATTACGCGCCTCGGAAGACGGGATTTCAACAATCTGCTTGAACGCGATAATCTCGTCCTGGGTGACAACGCCATCGGCCTTGGCCATTTTCGCCGATAGAGCAATCATTGCCACGGTAAAAGCCATCTGCCGACGCGTCTCGCTACCGCTTACAGACGTAAAATACCCGGCAACACGATCAAGAAACGCGCTGATCGTCTCCTTGCCAGATACCTGTGCTGCAAGCTCTGCGATTTTGTCCCAAATGCTCATATCTGAAGTTTATGCGACTCGGCACCCGCTTGCGAGTGCTCATTTGGAGCACATCCATTCTATGGTGGTTCACTTGACCGGCTGGAACAAAGAAGGCCCGGCAGATTTGCCGGGCCTTCTCCGATATTCAGGTCAGACGTCTTTGACGCCCATCGTGAAGCTTAACCTTCGACGCGGTAATCCACATCGGGGAAAAACATTGCATCATAGTCTTCAAGAGCGTTCTGATGACAACCATGGCAGAACTTGATCTTCTTCTCGGATTCTGTTCCGGTCTGGCCGATGATCTTGCCTTTCGGAGAAATCAGGGTGTACTTCCAGTCACCTGTATCCGGGAGCGTACCAGCAGCAACTTTTTCCATCAGGAAAAGCGGGCCCGGACGAACCTTGCCATCCTTCTTGGAGACCGCGAAGCTTTCCTTGGCAGCAATCGTGCCAACCGGCATGACGTTCTTGTCCACATCATCATATTTCAGATAGGCTTCCTTGCCGATATCGTTGATGTAATGCTGAACAAAGCGCTTGCCGTGTGTCGGAGAGACAAAGGTGTTGGTGTTTGGCACAAACCAGCTTCGGAAAGCCGTTGCTTCTTCAAGACCGGACCCTTTGTACCCTTCTGCCAGTTTGTCCTTGATGCAATCATACAAAGCGGTCGCATCAGCATCTGTCAGGTCATCTTTGGCTTTCTTCGTTTCACATGCCGCCGCATGAGCCGGAGATGTCAGAGACGGAGCATATGATCCTGTCTCAATTCCTGTAAGTCCCGCCACTCCAAGTGTCGCACCGAACACTGCTATCGCTGCAAGTTTCTTAGTCATTATTGGTATCCTTCCCGTTTTCGGAGATGATCTTGCATCTCGAAACTTTTCATATCCCGTATCAGTTGGCTGAAAGCCCGAACTCATCCAGAATCTGCTTCGCGAGCGGATGCCCGAGCCGGGCAGACTTCTGAAGCCATTTGGCCGCAACGTCTGTGTTTTGAGTAGATTCCTGAAGCAGCAAATCTGCCAGACGGATCATCGCAAGAGGGTCGCCCCGCTTTGCGCCGATCGCATACCAGTGACGGGCCTTGCCCAGATCTACAATGTCTGCTTCACCTGTCTCGTAGAAGCCTGCAACGATCACAATGGATTCCAGATCACCAAGTTCTGCGGCCTGCAGCCACAGGGAAAATGCCGTTACCGTGTCACCGCCGTCATAGGCTTCCGACGCCCGCTCTTCCAATGCGTCCGTGCTGGTTGCAGCCGTTACGCTACCAGCAGCACTCGCCAGAAACATCAGTGAAAACAACAATGTGGCTAATCGGATCATCCAAGCCCCTTGAGACAAAATGTCACTCTCTCTTGGATGGAAAATCGCAATTGGAACCGGCCCAGGCAACACACGATCAAACAACTATCCGTGAGCGGAGAGACTTGCCACCTCCGGCTATCCATCTGTAAAGTCAACAGATCTGAGTCTGAGAGCCGTCACCCTCTGGCAAGAGATCGTATACTCATGAGCCCTTCATTCAGCCGTCGCACCCTGCTTAAGGGCGCTGGTCTTATGGCTGCCTCCGCGGCAGTCCCTGCTTCCCTGAAAGCACTCGCAGCCACAACACCAGAACTGACCGCTCAGTTCGACAAGAACAACCTCATGCTGCCCGGTGCTGCTCCCACGCGCGTGATGACCTATGAACAGGGCCACATGCCCCCTATCCTCCGGGCCAGGCAGGGGAAACCCTTTTCCTTCCGGCTCGTGAACAGATTGCCGGAACCGACAACAATCCACAGCCACGGCATTCGCCTGCCAAATGAGATGGATGGCGTTCCGTTTCTGACGCAGGCAGCCCTGTACGAAGACGACAGCTTCACCTATTCCTTCACACCGCCTGATGCAGGAACATTCTGGTACCATCCTCATTGCAACAGCCTGGAGCAGATCGGCTATGGTCTGGCGGGCGCATTGATTGTGGATGAAGCAAAAGACCCTGGCTTCGACGATGACATCACTCTGGTCATGCGCGACTGGCGCCTTCGGTCTGATGGCAATTACCTGCCATTCTACAAGGCACGCTCCTCAGCCCGAGCCGGAACATTTGGAACAATCCGGACATCAAACTGGCAACAGGCTCCACTCTATGACGTTCCCTCCGGTGGTCTTGTCCGTCTGAGGCTGATTGCGGCAGACGTCACCCGCATCTATTCCATCGCCTCTCCCCAGATGAAAGCCATGATCATCGCAGTGGATGGCAATCCGGTTTCCTCGCCTTCATTGCTTGAGACAATGCGGATCGGTCCGGGCCAAAGGCTCGATCTAGCCATACAGATACCGCAGGAGGAAGGAACGACAGCAAAGATCATAAGCCATTCAGGAAGCGGGGCATTTGCCGTTGCGCGACTGAGAGCAAACGGGGCATCGCTAAAGCGTCACATCAGGGACACCCCACAGCTCCCGGCCAATCCGGTACAGGACATCGACCCAAAGACAGCAGAACCCGTTCTGATGGAGTTTTCAGCCTCGGCCGAGAAAGCCCCGGCCAATATCATATGCGGATCCATCGGTTACACATTCTGGGCCATCAATCAGGCAGCCTGGCGCGGCAGCACAGCCAACCCGACAGAGCCCATGATGACATTCAAGCTTGGCAAAAGTTACCGGATCACTCTGATCAACCGCACCCCGCATACCCACCCCGTTCATCTTCATGGCATGAGCTTCCGGCTGCTGAACTCGAACAAGCGGCAGATCCCCAACTACGTCACGGATACAGCCCTGCTGCTGCCTGATGAGCGGATGGACATCGGACTTGTTGCGGACAACCCCGGAGACTGGCTACTCCACTGCCATATTCTGGAACATCAGAAAAGCGGTATGAGTTCGTTCGTACGTGTTGAATAGCCGGGCTGCATAAACCGACTCGCCACAACCCTGCCCTGTCAGATTTATTACAAAACCATGACAGGGAATTAACACTTTGGCGAACAATGCGACAACTTGCCCACATGGAGGCGGAAGGAGAAATAATCATTTATAACCAGTTCGTTAACGCCAGTTTATCCAAAGGATTTACACCTTTTGGCGCAATGCAGCATAATTTTTCCTAGGCCTCATCCGTCTTCCGACATAAAATCATCTCATCGAAGGCAAGATTGGAGATCGGTTATGGGTCACATTACGCCACTTAATATTATAGCAGTCTGCTCAACTTTCGCATTTCTCGGAGCAATAATCCTTGGATTAGTCTGAGTCCCATACCATCGAGTCAAGAGTTTCTCACAGCCGGTCAAACTGACCGGCTGTTTTATTTTGAAATGCCCGGAAGCGGCTGGTTTACAGCGTGCTTCTGAAAAGTTGATAGACTTTTCAGATAAAAGCTCGCGCAAAAACAAACCCTTAAAGCACCGCTACCAATTCAAGTTAAAGGCCTGGTGCTTTAGGAGACCAGTCTAGGCAGCCTGAGCCAGAGAATTCGGCCGAACGCCAATCATCCAGCATATCGCGTATGTGAGCTCTGCCCTGTTCATTGTGTAGAAGTGAAAATCACGCACGCCACGCTGATGCAGATCTTGAACCTGTTCGGCAGCATAAGCAGCGGCAATCAGCTCACGCGTCTTGAGGTCATTATCCAGACCTTCATATCGCTCGGCCAGCCAGGTCGGCATTGCCGTCCCGCATCGCTCTGCAAATGACGCGACCTGTTTGTAGTTCAGGATAGGCAGAATTCCAGGCACAATAGGGATATTGATTCCGGCTGCCCGCACCCGATCCACATAGGACTCGTAAAGATCATTATAGAAGAAAAACTGCGTAATGGCGCGTGTCGCTCCAGCATCCACTTTCCGCTTCAGCACATCAATTTCATGCTGCCAGCTCGGACTTTCCGGGTGCTTTTCCGGATAGGCAGACACAAAGACATCGAAGTCACCGATATCCCTTATCCCCCGTACAAGCTCATCTGTGGTCTGGTAGCCATCGGGATGAGCTTCATAAGCTGCCCCGACACCGGCAGCCGGGTCGCCGCGCAAAGCGACAACATGCTGGATACCGGCTGACTTGTAAGAACGGATCACATGATTGACGTCTTCCTTCGACGCACCGACACAGGTCAGATGCGCTGCAGGCGCAAGAGACGTCTCGCGCCGGATCCTCGCCACCGCATCAAGCGTCGGCTCCCTTGTGGTTCCGCCTGCACCATAAGTGACGGAAACGAAGTCCGGATTGAGAGGTTCCAGTCTGCGGATTGTCTGCCAGAGAGACATGGCCATCTGTTCCGACTTTGGCGGAAAGAACTCGAATGACACACGCAAGTCACTGACAGGCGTAGCGATTTCGGTATTAGGCATAGTCATATCCCTCGATCAGATTGATTATCGGCAGATTGATTTGTGGTTTGGCTAAATTAGCTCAGGCCAGACTAAGAACCCCTTGCGGGCGTTCGGGCTTTGAGGCGACCCATAGGCAGACCGTCAGCGCGTCCTCTCCCTCATCCTGTCGATGAAGTTCAGCGTCAGAGGTCATCACAAGGCCTGCATCCTCGATCCAGCGGCGCACATGCTCCGTGTCAAACCCAAGCCGTCTGTGGGCATGGTCATCACGAAGAAACTCGAGATGATGGGGGGCAAAGTCCACGAGTACGAGAACACCGCCAGGCAGCAGGGCGCGCGCAGCTTCTTCAATCGCCCGATGCGGCTCATCAAGAAAGTGAAGCACCTGATGGATGGTCACCAGATCGCTGCTCTCTTCAAACCGGGCGAGATCCAGAATGCTGCCGTGCAGAACTTCTGTATTGGTCACCGCATCACGGGCGAGATTGGCTCGGGCCACTTCCAGCATGGAATGGCTCATATCAACGCCGACACCCTTGTCGATCTGACCGGAAAACAGCTGAAGAATTCGACCTGTCCCGGTACCAAGGTCGAGAAGTGACTGGAAATGACGGCCGTGAACAGCATTCAGCATTGCCTGCTCAACCTGCTCGTCAGACACGTGAAGAGATCTGATCCGATCCCAGGACGTCGCGTTACGTGAGAAGTAACGTGTAGCCCGCTCCAGATGGACATTCCAGATAGCCCGCAGCGCGGCAAGATCCCCATCAAGAACAGGGTCTTCAGGATTCAGCTGCTCATTCAACAAGGTAACCAGCTCTCTCGCCTGGTCATCTTCCGCCAGCTTATAATACACCCAGGATCCTTCAGGAGACCGGTTGATAAGGTCAGCATCTGTCAGGATCTTCAGATGGCGTGAGATACGGGGCTGGCTCTGTTCCAGAATGAGCGTAAAATCCTTGACCGTCAGATCGCCCTCGGCCAGGAGCGCAAGCATACGCAGCCGCGTCGGTTCCCCGGCAGCCTTCAACCGTTGTACCAGTGTATCAAGGTCAGTCACATCACACTCCAGATAAGATATAAAGATATCTTTATATGATATTTGAAACTTGTCAACTGGAACAGCCATAAAAAAAGAGGCCGGAAATCCGGCCTCCAAGTTCGGGGTAACACAAGTCAGGAAGGGAAAATCATCTAACCGTCTGTATTCCAATAGGAAACAATCCTCTGGGCTGTCTCGACCTTCAGGGTTTCAAACCGCAACATGGCGATGTTCCGCACATCATTGGAAAGCCAGGTCGCAAGCGGACCAACAGAGAGAAACTGCTGAATTGTTGAATCAGCGAACTCAGCAGCCCGGGCTGAAACCACCAGAGGCTCCATCTGCTTCTTGCTGACCCAGGTCATAATCGTACTGCGTTCAAGGTCACACAGGCGGCACAGGATAGAGATCGCAAGAGCCAGATCATTGTCCTTCATGGCATCCACCAGATGCAGCTCATCCAGCTGACCGTGGACCATAAAGGACGTTACCTGGCGCTCGGCCTGATCGAAGTCACAGCCATCAAACAGGAAGTCAAAACCAAGGCGCTCTTCCGCCACACGCGCGGCATCTTCAATCTTGTTGAGTTCTGAGAAGCGCCCCTTTTCAACAAGCTGAGCTCGCACTTCATGGGTCGCATGTCTGATGAGTTCGGCCAGGAGATGCTTTGGCATATCCTCGCGCTCCGCCAGAGTTCTCTGCAAGCTCTCATCACGTGACAATTGCGCAGACAGAAGGCGGGCTGCCACATCTCCAAAGCGGGCGCCCGGGTTTGCGGCCAGCTCACGACGTGTCTGGTCATCCCCCCGGTGGGCGACGGCATCTGTCACATGTTCGGACAGGGATGTACGCTGAGCAATGAATGTTGCATGGGACGGTGATTTGGAATCCGCAACCCGGATGAGGTCATCGTCAGTCAGAACAGGGGAATGCTTCAAGACCGGTTCCGCGACCACGTAATCATCTTCCGCCAGGGCGCAAACGAAATCCCGAGGTGCATTCTGGAGATCTGCAAGCTTTTCAGAAGCAAAGCGCTTGGCTTCCTGCTCCACCATGTCCGCCAATCGCAGAAGAACGGAGTCATAAATATGCAGAAGATCATCTGAGCACCGGTCTGCTGTCAGAGCAAACAGGGAAACAACCTGCTTCATCAATGCACCACGGCGCTCCACAGATGGATCCTGCTCCAGCGCATTAAAATCGACCAGTTGGGTCTCAACGGCCATAGACATGATTTTCGTCCCTTTTCAAGTACGCAACCTGAGAGGACCTTAGCACCAAGAAACGTAGAACCGTTTAAATGTGCACATGGCATTTGAGTAAACTGCGAGTAGAAACTGACTAAAAAATCAAAGATATTTAGCTAAAATTGCAAGCATATCGGAGCACCTGATGAGCGAGATAAAAACGCACTGGCCGCCTGAGGGAGAAGCAGATGCCAGCCTCTATTATATAGGGCGGATCAGAACGCCCTGGACCACCAAGAGGCAATGCCCGCGCAACGCTCAGGAAAGCGAGGTCATCTGCCAGATCGAGCTGCTCCCGCAGTTCCAACTAGCACTTAGATCGCTTGATACAGCCACTCACATTATCGTGCTTTACTGGCTCAATCAGGCAGACCGCGACCTCGTCGTCCAGCATCCTTCCTTTGACAACCAGGCTCACGGCACATTCGCGCTTCGCTCACCAAACAGGCCGAACCCCATAGGTCTTTCCGTCGCCCGGCTGATCAGCATCAACGAGAGCAGTCTGTCAATCCGTCATATCGATTGCCTGGACGGCACGCCCCTGCTGGATATCAAACCCTATCTTCCAAACACAGATGCTATCACGGACGCCCATGTGGGCTGGTATGAGCAGCGGGCCTGGCCTGACCGCAGGCGATCTGATTGAAACCTTACGCATTGGGATGAAAGAAAAACGGAGCCGCAAAGCAGCTCCGTTCGTGGATGGTTCGAGGAGACACGCGAGAATCAAAGGCCATCCACATTATCCGACTGACGTGAGTCGAAGGACGCGATGGGAACACCAATGCCACAAGTGACACAGCTGCCCCATCGCGCCCACAGGACCATTCGAAAATCCGGGGCATGGATTTACATCTTTCAAATAGCCTGCCCCGTGAACATGACAGCGCGCCTCAATCAGATCAAATCGCATTAATCGATGATGACGATAAGATAAATTTATAAACACTCAATAGATTACAAAAGCGTCTCCAGAAGCCGGGTCATATCCTTGAGCGTTTCCGGTTTCGAAAAAACATCATCGGCCCCATAGCGGCGCGCTTTTGCAAAACTATCCTCATCAGACGCCGTCGTAACGACGATCAGTCGGAGCTGCTTGAGAACCGCATCTTCGCGACAGATTTGCAGAAGGTCAAAGCCAGTGAGACCAGGCATATTCAGATCCACCAGAACCAAATCGGGCCAATCCCCTGCACTCACCTTCTCTCTCAAACTCACAAGGGCACTTTCTCCATCTGAGGCGACCGAAATATTAGCCTCAGAAGCGGTAACCCGTGCCGCTTTCGCCAAAGCACGCCGCATGACCAGAACATCATCCGGATCATCATCGATAATAAAGATTTTGCATGGCAGTCTGCTAGACTGCTGATACATCGGCATACTGGTTACCCAATTTATACGTACTACACCGTATAATCCGACAGGCAATCCGGCAACTACACTTGTGGATATGATGACTGCTCGCGACACTGAGATCGACACAAAGCTACCCACCGCAGCAGCGGACCAACTGCTTGGCGGTCTGGGTCTGCTTGACTGTTCCGAGTGCCCGGCGGGCCAGATAAATCCCGTATACCTGGTTGACGGAAACGAGGCATTTCGCACCCTGCTGTGTTCAGACCAGCGACTGAGCCACGGTCGAGATATAAGCCCCGATCTGACCCGGCTTCTGGGCGCACAAGGCAGCACAACAATCAGGAAATCTCTGGATAGCAAGACAGTCCAGAGAACGACGCTGACCTCTGATAAACCGGGCACTCTGAGCTATCTCATCTCCATCTACCCGGACGAGACCCGCGACAGGCATATCTGGCTGAGCTTCACGCCTCTTCCCGCCAATGAAACGGAGCCATCAGGTCAGCAGGGCACTAAGCCGGATGAATTTGAAAAACTCTACAGAAAAACTCCGGCCCTCATGCATTCCATTGATGGAGAAGGAAAACTTCTTGAAGTCAGCGACGCCTGGCTGGATGCTTTCGGATATCAGCGTGAGGAAGTGATCGGAAAGAAGTCCAGCGATTTCCTGACGCCGGAATCAAGAGAGCTGGCAGTCAACGTCATCCTTCCCCGGTTCTTCGAGGAAAAGGAATGCTGGAACACACCCTATAAATGGGTCCGTAAGGATGGTTCCATCTTCCAGGGAGATCTCTCGGCAATCATGCGGAATGATGATGCGGACCCCATGATCAAAACACTTGCTGTTATCACAGATGTCACAGAGCGGAATGAAGCTCGTGACAGGCTTCAGGCAAGCGCTGAGCAACTATCTGTGGTCAATGCGAAACTCAATCAGTTTGCTCACGTGGCATCCCATGATCTTCAGGAGCCGCTTCGCAAGATCAAGACATTCTCCCACATCCTGATTGATGCAATTGCTGAGGGCGATCATGAAGATGCCGAGCTGGCACGGCAGGTTCTGACAAGCTCTGTCGACAAAGCGCGGAACCTCATTCGGGACCTGCTGGACTATGCCAGATCCCAGAATCAGGAACTCACCATCGCTCCGTTCAACATCACTGAGATCATCAATCGCAGTGTTTCAGGATTGTCCCAGCTGATCGAAGAAGTGGGAGCTCAGATCAAAATAACCTCAGCGGACGATATCATATCCGGAGATCCTCAGCAGATAGAGATGCTTCTCAGCAACCTTATCAACAATGCTGTCAAATACCGGCGCTCTGACCAGCCTTGTCTTGTCACGATCGTCTTCGAAATCACTCCGGATAAGAGCTGGGCTCTGAGTGTAAAAGACAATGGTCTGGGTTTTGACCCCAAATATGACAAGCAGATCTTCGAGCCGTTCAAACGCCTGCATCCGGACGCAAGACAAGGCAGCGGCATCGGGCTGGCAATCTGTAAATCCGTCTGTGATCGGCACGGCTGGGATATTTCGGCAGTTTCCGAACCCGGTAATGGCAGCACATTCACCGTCACTCCGCTCCCTGACAAACAGGGAAGGCAATAAAAAAGCCGGGTGAACAATCACCCGGCTTCTTTGTACTCATCCGCTTAGGATCAGCCGTATGGGCCTTTCAGGCCAAGCTCTTCCATCAGAGACGCATAACGGTTGGAATGATACACAAGCTGCGCACCATACTGGTTAACCAGCTCCTGGCGGCGATCCGCATCTGTTGTGGATGCAAACGCACCCCAGATAGCAGCCATCTGCTCAGCAGATTCACGAGCCTGAGCGGCGGCACCCGCGCTGCCTGCAGCAGAGCTCAGCGCGTTCGGTGTCACTTTGCCAACGCCATTGACAGTTGTTGCGCCAGAATTGGTGTAACCTTCCGGCAGGTCGCCTTTCAGGTTGGTCACAGCTTTGTACTGGATCACATCAAAGATCTGGTCGATAGCCTGCTTGGCACCTTCCACACGGCTCAGATGCTCGGTGTCAGCTGCAGCATGCGGCAGCAGTTCCAGCTTATCACCATGACGCTCAACAAGGCCGAGATACGGAACCATCGGTCCTGAAAGCTCACCGGTCTCAGCGTTCTTGAACAGATCAGCATCGATTGCCGCATACCGCACTTTACCGCTGGTGAGAGCTGCATCAAGTGCGTCCGCATTGACCACTTCACCACGGTCATAATTGACGATGATAGCGCCGTCATTCATGGCATTGAGAACGTCAGTATTGACCAGGCTGTCATTGGCAAACTTGCCGGTTTCGGCATTCAGTGCACCAAGGCCGGTATGCGGGCTCAGAACATCAGCGCCGGTTGCAGCTTCAATCGGTGTCTCGGCGTAGGTAAAGCCTTCAGACTCGATCCAGTCCTTGTGGTGAGCACGGGCATAGATGGATACATTCATGCCAAGGGCTTTGCCGAGATTGGCCACTTCACGACCGATATTGCCGTAGCCGATAACGGCCATTTTCTTGCCTTCGAGCTTCTCGGTCGGGAACTTGCAAAGATCCTTACCTGTGTCGAAGTTGCCGTCACAGACCAGACCGTGCATTTCGTCGACCGGAAGATCCGGAGCAACTTTCAGAAGCGCCTTGATGGCCATGTGAGCGGTTGCACGGCTGTTGAAGCTCGGTGTGTTCATCAGCGGAGCTTCACCGCCGGTGCCGTTGCCGCCACCCCAGGAGGCAGAGCCCATATTGCCGGTACCGGCACCGATACGAACGCCACCATGCTTGAAGACGGACGCCTGCGGCAGGAAGGTCGCGGCAACGATAGTCGCGTCATACTGACCGTCTTTGGTGCGCGGCAGCAGTTCTTCTTCGGTTGACAGGTTCGGCTCGTAGAAGAAGTGGATTTTACCAGCTTCCAGGTCCTGACCGTCATGACCGCCTTCGTGGAAGACACCGCCCTTGCTCTCAACATGGGCACGGGCTTCTGAATGGTCCGGGTTGCCGTTGGCATCAAACTTCAGGCCAATGAGGTCAGCAACAAGAACCTTGTAAGCCTTGCTCTGATCATCCTGACGAACGCGACCACCAGCAGCAGAAGCAGAGGATTCGAACGTTTCACCCTGCTCTGCCAGCAGTTCTTCAAGAACAACAGCTTTGGCACGCAGATAGGCATATTCGAGGTTGTCCAGAAGAGCCGGGATATCAGCATGCGGACGGATACCACCAATCCAGGCCCGGTAGTCACCAGGGGTGCCCGGGAAAGCATTGACGTAGCGAGCCACATCAAGGCCTGGCTCACGGTCACCATTCGGATGGGTCAGACCTTCAAAGCCAAGCAGCTGCTTGGAGCGGGCAATGATGCGCGCATGTAGATCAGCGTCGGTGATGTCGGCATCATTGACTTTCAGAAGGGTCACGGCAGCACCACGACGGGCCACTTCCTCAACGCCAAGCTCAAACAGGTCATGGCTTGCGACCCAGTCATTGACAGCTTCACGGTTTTCAATGGAACGGCGGTTCAGATCACGAACAGAACCAACCAGCTTCTCGGAACGCAGCAGGCCAAATGTGGTTTCAGCGAAAGCCAGCGTCGAGAAGGTGTTGATGATGCCGCCGAGCATCTTGTGCTCTGCCGGGTCGTAGAACGGGCCAAGGCCAACGGTTTTCTTGCCGGTCAGCGGCAGTTTCGGGTTTTCCGGAACAACAATCTTGAGCTGACGCGCAATCGCCCAGGACGGATCATTCTGGTTTTCTTCAACCAGCGCCAGAGCGGCCGGGGTGAAGGAGATCAGGAAGTAACCGGAGATACCGCCGATTGCCTTCTGCAGCGGCATGAACATGCAGCATTTGTTCTGAACCTGGTCAACCAGATCCTGATCCCAGACCATAGAACCAAGCAGAGACGTGGCGTCGATAACAGCATGGTGGTTTGCCGGATCACGATCGATCCAGGCCAGCAGATTCTTGATGTCGCCGTCTGTGTAGGTGGACGCGCCGGTTGTTTCATGACCTACGCCGAAGAAGACTTTGACGCCCATTTCGACCAGCTCATCAGCAGACGGGATAGCGCCTTCCTTGCCGGTGAAGTGAACACGACCCATGTCGCCGTTCGGAGCATATTTGTGCAGCTCAAGGATCTGCGCACCCCAGGACTGACGGAAGAATCCGCCGATCATGGCTTCTTCTGATTCCGGACGCGGTGTATCAACAAAGATATGCTGATCCTGTTTGTTGGCGTTGATCAGATGAACAGCGGCAACAGTGAAACCGGAGTGACCGCCGCCCAGACCGACAGCCATCTTGTTCTGCTTCGGGAACTCGAAATAGCGGTTGATCTCGTACATCATGTCGAGAAGAACCTTATCCGCCGGATAGCCGCGGTGCATGGAGCGGCCCAGCTCAGCAGACGTGATCGGTCCGAGATCGTTACCCTTGTCGTCGAGCTTGCGATAGTTGGCTTCAAGCCATGCTTCGAACTCGAAGCGCATCAGGCGGCTGTCGACCTCATCGGTCGTGATATCCGTGATCGGACCCACACCGAAAAACTGGTTGGAGGTCCGGGCCGGAGCACCGGCTGCGGTCGCGGCCAGCGCGGCTTCTCTCTGCGCTTTCAAGTCAGCAATCGACGCCATGTCAGGTTCCTTGTCTGAAAAAATCATCCCACGCATTCTTTCCTGAATGCGGTTTTTTATGTGATGCGGAAAATACGTCCACTTTCGGAATATTGCTCCACCCAAATCCGACACATGTTGAAGAGCGAGCGTCGCAATTACGTTAGTGACTGAAGATCATCCCGGCAGACCGGCCATATCCAGTGTCAAATGCGGGAATTCTCCCGTTGCTCCAAACTTTCCAGAACCATGTCGAAAGAGAAAAACGGAGCAAAAAGGGCGCCCGGCTTTTCTCCATCCGACATAGGCCCAACCAAGATCGCTATGGGGCCTTCGCAACTTGACAGTGCTTCTGCTTTATTATTAGCATATTTGTTAATTAACAAATGAGAGAATTAATGGATACTCCCCTTCCCCAACTCTTTGCAGCCCTGGCGGACCCGACACGCTTTGCCATCATTGAGCGTCTGAGAGAGAACGGCGAGCAGCATATCGGCCAAATATCCGAGCCGTTTCAAATGTCAGCTCCAGCGATCTCGCGACATATCAAAATTCTGGAACAGGCCGGCCTGGTGAAACGAAGAACAGAACAGCAGAAGCGGTTCCTTAGCCTGCGCAGGGAGTGCTTTTCGACCCTTGATGACTGGATACGACACTATCGGGAATTCTGGAACGACAGCTTCGACCGCCTCGATAACTATCTGGAAATCAGAACCAATTCAGGAAATCACGATGCAACAGACAAGCCATGAGACAGAATCCAGAATTCTTCGACTGGATCGGGAGTTCAATGCATCACCGGAACAGGTCTATGATGCCTGGACCGATCCGGAACAGCTTGTACAATGGTGGGGCCCTGAAGGAATGACCATTCCGGATTGCCGGATGGACCTTCGGGTCGGGGGCCACTGGACCACAACAATGCTGTCTGCCGAAGGCAACCGTCACACGGTGCAGGGGGTCTATACGGTCCTGGATCGACCTCACCACATCGCCTTCACCTGGGCCTGGCTCTACGATGAAGGCCTTGGTCATGAGACCATTGTTGATGTGCACCTGGAACGGACAGAGCGCGGGGGCACAAAGCTGACCATGGTCCAGCAGATCTTTGCCGAAGAAGAACACCGCAACAACCATGAATCCGGTTGGTCATCGACCTTCAACTGCCTTGAGGTCTTTTTGTCAGCCTAATACCAAAGACAGGCTGCGGGACTTCCATTCAACTCACCGCACTTTGGGGTCCAAATTACACCAGACCGAACAAGGCAAGATCAAACCAAAACAGGGAGGACACAATGAAAACACTACCGGACGGCATGAGCAGCGTCATACCCCATCTGATGTTCGATGGAGCCGATGAGGCGATCGCCTTTTATGAGAAAACTCTCGATGCAAACCTCACAGGTCGTGTCGGCATGCCTGGCTCAGACAGTGTCTTGCACGCAATGCTGCAGATCGGTACCTCTACCGTGTTTGTCAGTGATCCCATGCCGGGATCAGAGCGACGTCCTCCTCAAGGCCTGTCACCGGTCGAATTCTATGTTTATGTGGAGGATGTAGACGCCGCATTCTCAAAGGCCATGGCAGGCGGCATGACCTCCCCGGACGAAGGTCCGATGGATATGTTCTGGGGCGACAGAACCGCTGTGGTGCATGACCCCTATGGCTATGTCTGGACCCTGGCTCAACATCAGCGTGACGTTACTCCAGAGGAAATCGAAGCGGCCATGGCAACAATGATGCAACAGGAATAACAGAAGGCAACCAGGTCCCGGCTTGTTATCGTTGACTTTCCGGTCATTGGCCCATCTCGGGCCTACAGCGTGCTTCTGAACAGTTGGTAGACTTTTCAGATAAAAGCTCGCGCAGAAACAGGTTCTTAAAGCACCACTGCCGATTGAGGTTAAAGATCTGGTGCTTTGTGCAGAAAGACTGCCGCTACAAACGGGACCATAGCGCTCTTTTGAATAAAAAAGAGGCGAGCATCATGCCCGCCCCTTCAAATCTTCAGGTCCTGTCAGGATCAGCGTGTCAGACGCTTGTACTTGATCCGTTTCGGATTGACTGAATCCGGGCCAAGTCGGCGAATCTTGTCCTGCTCATAATCTTCGAAGTTACCTTCGAACCACTCAACGTGGCTATCGCCTTCAAAGGCCAGCATATGGGTCGCAATACGGTCGAGGAAGAAGCGATCATGCGAAATCACAACAACGCAGCCGGCGAAATCCTCAAGCGCATCCTCAAGGGCAGCCAGTGTTTCAGTGTCCAGATCGTTGGTCGGCTCATCGAGCAGCAGAACGTTGGAACCGGAGCGCAGCATTTTCGCCAGATGGACACGGTTACGCTGACCACCTGAGAGATTACCGACTTTCTGCTGCTGATCACCACCCTTGAAATTAAATGATGAGCAGTAAGCGCGGCTGTTCAGCTCTCGCTTGCCGAGCTTGATAATCTCATCACCGCCGGAGATCTCTTCCCAGACAGTCTTATTCGGATCAAGCGCATCACGGCTCTGGTCTACATAACCAAGGTCAACTGTATCACCGAGGCGGACCGCACCGGAATCAGGCTGTTCCTGACCCGTCAGCATCTTGAAGAGCGTGGTCTTACCAGCACCGTTCGGGCCGATAACACCGACGATGCCACCCGGAGGAAGCTTGAAGTTCAGACCATCAATCAGGGTCTTGTCACCAAAGCTCTTTGCCAGGTCCTCAGCTTCAATCACCACATCACCAAGACGCTCGCCTGGCGGGATAATAATCTGCGCATTGCCCGGAGAGCGCTCTTCGTTCCGCTTGAGCAGCTCGTCATAGGCCTTGATACGGGCCTTGGATTTTGCCTGACGGGCTTTCGGGCTGGCACTGATCCATTCACGCTCACGGGCCAGTGCACGCTGACGGGCAGCCTCTTCACGGCCTTCCTGTGCCATACGCTTGGCCTTGGCTTCCAGATAGGCGGAGTAATTGCCTTCGTATGGAATGCCACGACCGCGATCAAGCTCCAGAATCCAGCCGGTCACATTATCAAGGAAGTAACGATCGTGGGTGATGATCAGGACAGCGCCAGCAAACTCGCGCAGGAATTTCTCGAGCCACGCAACCGTCTCAGCATCAAGGTGGTTGGTCGGCTCATCGAGCAGCAGCAGGTCAGGCTTTTCCAGAAGCAGCTTGCAGAGCGCCACACGACGCTTCTCACCACCGGACAGCTTGGACACATCCGCGTCTGACGGCGGGCAGCGAAGCGCATCAAGAGCCACTTCAACCTGGGAATCAAGATCCCAGAGATTATCCGCGTCAATCTTGTCCTGAAGCTCGGTCATCTTCTCCATCAGCTCATCGGAATAATCTTCCGCAAGCTTCATGGCGAGCTCGTTATATTCGTCAACAATGGCTTTCTTGTCCGCGACAGCAACCATCACATTGCCGAGCACATCCTTGCTTTCATCCAGCTGAGGTTCCTGCGGCAGATAGCCAACCGTTGCGCCCTTGGCGACCCAGGCCTCACCCGTATAATCATTGTCCAGGCCTGCCATAATCCGCAGAAGCGTGGACTTACCGGCACCGTTCGGGCCAAGCACGCCAATCTTTGCGTCCGGATAGAAGGACAGATGAATGTTATCGAGAACTTTCTTGCCACCGGCATAGGACTTGGACGTCCCCTGCATGTGATAGATGAATTGGCGCGCCATGTATCGAACCGACCTCTAAGCGTGATAGCTGAAACGGGAATTGCGCCTCTTTTAGAGAAACCCGTCAGGAAGGGCAACGCTGAAAGTCATAGAGAGGTCCAAGTTCCAGAAGACCCGTCAGGTCATCCAGCGCAGCGCGCGTTTCATCAACAAGCAAAGGATCACGCAGGTCATCCGGAGCCAGTTCTTCCCGATAATGGCGTTTGACCCAAGCCTCAAGCGCGGAAATCCGCTCTTCGGTCATCAGAACAGCACCTCCTAGTCGCTGCTGATCATCAAGCGAGAGGGCAACACGCAGCCTGAGACAGGCGGGACCACCACCATTCTGCATACTTTCTCGCAGATCAAAGTAATCAGCCCGGACGATCGGATTATCCATATCCAGAAGATCAGCCACATAGCTTTTTGTATTGGGGTTACTCTCCGCATCCTGTGGCAGGATCAGCGCCATCCCGGCCCCATCCGGCAAGGAGACAAGCTGCGAGTTGAACAGATAGGAGCGGATCGCATCATCCAGGCTCACCCGATTGGCCGGGACTTCAACAAAGACAGGATCAAATGAACAGGCCGCACGAACAGCCGCCTGCATGCCATCCCGATCCTCAAAGGCCTGCTCATGGTAGAACTGGACAGAGCCATTGGCCACAGCAACCACGTCATTATGGAAGGCTCCTGCTTCAATTGCCTCACGGCTCTGCAGCACATAGATCGTGCGACGCTCGTCAAGTCCATGGGTCCGGGCAATGGCCTGACTGGCTTCAAGGGCCTGTCGAGGTGGAAACCGTCGTCCTTCCAGCCGGTCAAAGGCAGATCGCCCATAAACAAACAGCTCAGCCCCGATATCACCATGCGCCGCACAGAACCGCCCGTGATTGGCCGCTCCCTCATCACCAAACCCGCCGCCATAGGGCACGGCTTCGTGGACTGCAAACCGCTGCGGGTCAGGAAAAATCGCTGACAGGGTTCTGAAGGTCTGTTCCGCTTCCAGCGACCGGTGGAACATGGTGCCAAGATTGGCCACCGTCAGATGGGTCCGGCTATCTCTTGTGTCAGTTGCCGGTGATACCGTTGCCGCATTTGCGGTCCACATGGCCGAAGCAGACATCAGATTGGCCAGAAGAACCGGCGAGGCCCGGTAACAGGCATCCACCATCTCTGCTGTTGTACCGGAAAAGCCCAATCCTCTCAGAACCCGGTCCTGCGGTCGCTCATGGGGCGGCAAAACACCCTGCGGGATACCCAACGCCATCAGATGGCGCATCTTGGCAAGCCCCTGAAGCGCAGCCTGTCGCGGTCGGGACACAGCCCCCGCATTACGGCTCGACGCCAGATTGCCAAGAGACAGACCACCATAATTATGGGTCGGGCCGACCAACCCGTCGAAATTGACTTCCTGCATCATCTGTCCTGCTCTCCCGGCAGCGGGGTTTCATCAGAGGCGTTGCTTCGCACCATGCTGGCGCGCGGATAGGCACAATAGTCAGCGGCATAATATCCCGCCGGTCGGTGGTTCCCCGATAGGCCAATACCGCCGAACGGTGCCCGCCCGGATGCGCCTGCCGTGGGCTGGTTGATATTGACAATCCCCGCCCGGCTTTGATTGAGGAAAGGTTCAAACAGACTGCTGTCATCAGAGAGCAAGGCAGATGCCAGACCAAAGCGGGTATTGTTTGCCAGCGCCACAGCCTCTTCAAACTCGTCAACCTGGTAGACCTGCAGCAAGGGGCCGAAAATTTCATCGTCCGAGGCAGCCGCCGCATTGCTCATATCGATGATGCCCGGCGAGACGAAGGCAGGCCCCAGATCCATGGCTCCAGCTTTCAACAGAACGTCACCACCGAGGCCTTCAAGATGAGCCTGCCCCCGCAAAACACTATCCCGCGCATGCTCTGAAATAAGCGCTCCCATGAACGGATTGGGGTCGGCACGCGGGTGATTGATAGCCAGACGACCGGCTAGCTCCACAACCTTCTTCATAAGATTCTGAGAAGATTCATCTTTACCGACAATCAGTCGACGGGCGCATGTACATCTCTGACCGCCTGAGAGATAGGCGGACCGGACAATCATACGGGCGGCACCCAGTGTATCGTGCGCACCCCACGCAACAATTGGATTATTGCCGCCAAGTTCAAGCGCAACAATCTTGTCCGGATGCCCAGCCAGATCCCGATGGATCGACAGACCTGCTTTCACCCCACCGGTAAACAGCACGCCCGCAACATCATCATGACTGATCAGTTGTCGGGCTGTCCCAGCATCCCCATGAACCAGATTGATGACACCCTTGGGGAGACCTGCAGCCTCCCACAGTCTTATCGTCAACTCAGCCACTGCAGGTGTCTGTTCGCTCGGCTTGAAGATGACGCTGTTCCCGGCCAGAAGCGCTGGCACAATATGGCCATTGGGCAGGTGCCCCGGAAAGTTGAACGGCCCCAGCACCACCATCACGCCATGAGCATGATGACGGGTCACAAGCGTCACCCCGTTGGCTTCCGTCTCCCGCACACCAGTGCGCTCGTGATAGGCATCAACCGATATGGCAATCTTGCCGATCATGGATGCGGCTTCTCCTGCAGCATCCCAGAACGGCTTGCCGGTTTCCCGGCTGATCAGCAATGCCAGCGTGTCCTTATTCTCACGGAGTTGGTCTTCAAAAGACTTTACAATGGAAAGGCGCTCTTCAAAGCCCATGGCCCGCCAAGTTTGCCCGCCTTTAACCGCGACTTCAACAACATCAAGCGCCTGCTCATCATCGGCCATTCGGCCATGCCAGATTGACGTCTGTTCTGCCGGGTCGAGAGACGTCAGGTCATTGCCTCGCCCCTCTATCCACTGCCCGCCGATAAAAAGCTCGCCACTCAACATCATTTACGCTCCATCGGATAGACAAGAACCGGCTCACCTTCGCCGACATTCAGCGCGATCCGCAGCTCATCAGACAGGGATATCATCTCACCTGACAGGGATACGGCCCCCTGAACAGTGACAAACTGCTCCAGATCCAGGTTCGAGATAAGGCATTTCTGCTCACCTGTTTGAATGCTGTCGCTCTTCTGAACCATGTATCTCCGAGCATCCCGGACAATACCGATATTCTTCTGCCGCGCTTCAATACACGGACCGGCATCGAAGATATCAACCAGATTCTCATAGGAAAAACCTTGGCTCTCAAGCAGCCTGAGCGCGCCAGCCGCACCATCATGCGGGACGGCAACAACGTCACGAGCACTGTCCGGCAGAAGATCGGCGTAAATCGGATAGCTCGGCATCAGTTCCGCAATAAACCGGTAGTCCCTGCCCGACCGCTGATCAGCCGTTGTCAGGTCCAGTTTGAAGAACTGACGCCCGACCGCATCCCAGAAAGGAGAATTCCCTTCTTCATCCGTCCAACCTCTGATTTCAGCCATAACACGGTCAGGAAACCGTTCGCGAAATGCAGCAAGAAACATCAGACGGGTGAAGGAAATCAGACGCCCTCGGCCCCCTCCCCTAGCATCGGGCGAGAGATAGAGCGTGCCCAGCTCTGCAGCGCCCACATAGTCATTGACCAGATGCAGAACCTGGGCATCCACACGGATATCCAGATCGGGAGACGCCTTGGCAATCCGGGCAACCCGATAATTATAGAAAGGCCTGTCCAGCCCGACAGATGCGTAAATCGCACTGAGCCCGACAATCGCGCCATTCTCTTCCAAAACAAACAGATAGGCCTCGTCTCCCGGTTCAGTGATCGTCTTGTCAAGGCTGGACAAGGCATGATCTATCCTGTGCCGGGCTTCTTTCGGGCTGCGGGGCATGGTGGTCATATGGCCACTGACAGACAGTATCAGCTCTGTCAGTGCAGCCTCATCCGCCGCCCGGACACCGCGCGCGATCAACATGTCATATCTCCGTTTGAAAGAGGCGCATCCTGAAAAGACACCAGGACCGAAGTGAGAAGCAGCACCCGCTCAAGAAAACTGTCCTCTACAGCAAATTCATCTGCTGAATGAATGGCGCCACCACGCACACCAAGTGTGTCCACCACGGGGATGCCACCGGCAGCGATATTGTTCCCGTCGCACACCCCGCCTGTATCTGACCAGGTCACATCAAGCCCCTGCTCCACACCAAGAGCATGGACGCGATGAAACAGCTGCGCGTGATTATCCGTCATCGGTTTAGCCGGTCGATGAACAGCACCATGCAGCGCAACCTCCACATCAGCCTGACCATTGTGGTGTTCTGCAATCCGGCGGAGTTCCTGTTCTGCCCAGGCCATGTGGTGAGGTTCAGGCGAGCGGATATTCACCCGCACCACAGCGGATGCGGCAACCGAATTCAAACTATCACCACCGCGCATCAGGCCCACATTAAACGTGGTCCGTTCCCGCTGGCCATTCAGCCCATCCACATCCGCAATCAGCCGGGCAGCGGCAGTAATCGCGTTCCGGCCCTCATGAAAAGCCCGGCCCGCATGGGCAGCTCGGCCCTTGAAGGCAAAATGGAAATTGCCACTGCCACCACGGCCACCGGCCAGTGATCCGTCAGCCAGAGCCGGTTCGACAACAAGACCAGCCTCAACGCCTTGCGCAGCCGCCGTGAGATGCCGGGCGGAGGCAAGCGAACCGGTTTCCTCATCTGAATTGATCAGAACATCAATGCCCATATCCGGCATGAGGCCGAAGCGCTCAACCGCTTCAAAAGCCCGGAACAGAATGGCCAGACCACCCTTCATATCGGCAATGCCCGGTCCATTAAGATGGCCATTGCCGATCCTTGTCACAGACTGGAAGGGATGGCTCTCCGGGTAAACCGTATCTACGTGACCAACACAGAGAAGACGACGCGTGGCTTCCGGTCTCAGCTGCGCCCGCAAGACAGGACCAAAATGAAGGACTTCTGGCTCGCCCTGGTCACTGATTGATGTGACCGGGTCAGACTCTTCAAGAGCACAGGCAAAGGACAGGCGCTCCAACTCAGCGCGCACCAGATCCTGCATTGTGCTGATACCCGCAAGATTGCGCGTACCGGAGTTGATATGACTCCAGCCAATCGCTTTCTCGACGGTTTCATCGGCCGTTGTCGCCAGCCAGTCCTTAACGTGATGATGCAGCAAATCCGAAGTCCTTCTTATGAGCCAGGCTGATGAGCCGGGGTATGAAGGCTCGACAGATAGATCCTGCATCAAGTCAGGCCGAATGTGCTGCCGAACTTCGATGGAAGCGCGACAAGAGCATCGTCAGGACAGAAAACTTCAGAATATTATTCGGAAAACACCTTACTCAGAGCGAGCAATCATCCCCACGGGCATACCACGGAACGGCTTGGCTTCGGACAGCATCGGGATGGTAATCAGCTTGGAGATACCGATTTCCGCACTGATCAACCGATCTGACAGCTCACTGAGATGGCGCATGTCACGGACCACAACCTGCAGCAGATAGTCAAACCGGGCGCCAACCATGAAACTGGCCACCACTTCGTCCGTTGACTGGATTGCCTCATCGAACCTGTTGAAATCATTTTTATAATGATTTTCCAGCGAGATTTGGAAGAAAGCTGTCAGAGAAGAACCAACTTTGTCCAGATCAACCATGGCACAATAACTGGAGATATATCCCGCTTCTTCCAGCCAGCGCGTTCGGGTCAGACAGGCACTGGGAGACAGCCCTACTTCATCAGCCAGATCCTGATTGGTAATCCGGGCATTGCCCTGAAGGGCTGCGAGAATCTTGAGATTGATCCGATCCAGTTTCATAATGCTCTCTTCCGAATAATCTGCGGCCTAACAAACACAAACCACATCAAAGCGCAACCGTTTCCGCAAAGCCGATAAGACATTTCGCACCGCCTGTGCTTGAATTTTAGCCAAATAGTGCCTCACGCCGTCGTTGGCATGCGGCATTTTTCCAGGCACCAAGGCAGGATGATCATTGCTATGCAGAATATTCTTCACCCGGCAACATCGATTCAATTGCTTGAGGAAACCGGCCCCCGCGTTATGCAGCACGCATCCGGCATGCATGTGATTGATCAGGATGGCAACCGGCTGATTGACGGCACTGCTGGCCTCTGGTGTTCGAATGTGGGCCATGGCCGCAAGGAAATTGGAGAGGCCATGCAAACCGCCGTCTCCGAACTCGATTATTTTCACACGTTCAACGGCTTTTCCAACGCTCAACAGATCAGGTTGTCTGAACGCCTGGCGGATCTCGCACCAGCCGGGCTGAATCACGTCTTTTTCGGATCGTCAGGGTCGGACGCCAATGACACGCTGATCAAGATACTCTGGCACTATAATGTCATTCAGGGGCGGCCTGAGAAGAAGAAGGTTATTGCCCGCTGGCAAGCCTATCACGGCACATCCATTTCCACTGCCAGCCTTACAGGTCTTCCGGGCTTTCACAAAGGTTTCCACCTGCCACTGGATTTCGTCGTCCATGTCTCCTGCCCGCATTTCTATCGCTATGGACAGGAAGGAGAAACCGAGGCCGCCTATACAGCCCGGCTGCTCCGGGAACTGGAGGAGACCATTGAGAAAGAAGGTGCTGAGACCATCGCCGGTTTTATCGGTGAGCCGATTATCGGCGCAGGTGGCGTCATCACTCCACCAGAGGGATACTGGGCCGGTGTACAGGAGATCTGCCGCAAACATGACATCCTGATTATCGCTGACGAGGTGGTCAGCGGATATGGTCGCACCGGCAGCATGTTTGCCTGCCCAGAACTCGGCATCAAGCCTGATATGATGACCACCGCAAAAGGCCTGACCGCTGGCACGTTCCCCTATTCCGCCGCGTTTGTTTCTGACCAAATCCATGACGTTCTGCGCAAAGGCTCCGAGCTTTTCGGCGCTTTTGCCCATGGCTATACCTATTCCGGCCATCCAGTTGGTGCAGCAGTTGCCAATACGGTTCTGGATATTATTGAGCAGGATAATCTGATTGAGAATGCCCGCACCGTCGGCACCTATCTGCATCAGGAGCTTCAGAAGCTGGCTGACCGCCATCCCAATATCGGTGAGATCAGGGGCAGGGGTCTTCTCGCAGGTATTCAGCTTGTTACCGACAAAGAGACAAAGACCCTGTTTGAAACATCCGAGAAAATGCCCGGTAAACTGTCTGAAGCCTGCTATAGAAAAGGCCTGATTATCCGCCCGCTTCCCACTGTCAGTTCACTGGCCCTGTCCCCGCCATTGATCATGACAAAAGCCAACGTGGACGCCACACTGGAGATACTGGCAGACGGGCTTGAAACCATCTTCGGCAAACAAGCATAAAAGACGCTCGGCAAGGCCCGAAAACGTGTTAAACCAGCCCCATTGACGGCAACAAATCGGATCAAATGCTATGAGCAGGATTGTATATGTGAACGGCGACTATCTGCCGGAGGAAGACGCCAGAATTTCGGTTTTCGATCGCGGCTTCCTGTTTGCAGATGGTGTTTATGAGGTGAGTTCTGTCCTGAACGGCCGCCTGATTGACAATGAAGGACATCTGGTCCGCCTGCGCCGGTCACTCAATGAGCTGAATATGCCCGCTCCGGCCTCTGACGCCGATATTGAAGAGATTCAGAACGAGCTTATCAAACGCAATAATGTGGAAGAAGGCGGCGTCTACCTTCAGGTCACACGCGGCGCTGCGGACAGAGATTTTCTCTACCCCAAAAATGCCAAGCCGTCTCTCGTTCTCTTCACTCAGGCACGCTCCGTTATTGATAACCCGAAGGCAAAGACTGGCATGTCTGTCATTCTGCTTGAGGATATTCGCTGGCGTCGCCGGGATATCAAGACCGTCGGGCTCCTCGCCCAGTCGATGGCGAAACAGGCTGCGTTTGAGGCGGGTGCCGACGATGCCTGGATGCATCAGGATGGTTTCATTACCGAAGGCAGTTCCAACAATGCCTATATCGTCAAAGATGGCACCATCATCACGCGTCACCTGAGCAACGATATCCTGCACGGCATCACCCGTAAGGCTGTTCTCGCACTGGCGAAAGAAACCGGCATGCCGATTGAAGAGCGCGCCTTCACCCCGGACGAAGCAAAGGATGCAGATGAAGCCTTCGTCACCTCTGCCTCAACCTTTGTCATGCCTGTGGTCAAGATCGACGGCAGCGACATAGGAACCGGAACACCTGGCCCTATCGCCACTCGTCTGAGAACCCTCTATATCGAAGAAGCCCTGAACAGCATCAAGGACTAGGACCGGCCTAGCTTCCGAACATCTTCACTGCGATACCGGCCTTTTCCAGTCGGTTTCGCAGAGCGGATGCCATGGCAACCGCTGCCGGATTATCTCCATGGACGCAGATGGTTTCCGGCTTGACGGGCGTTCTCACACCATTGATGGACGTGACCGCCTGATCATCAATCATCTTCAGCACACGGTCCGCCGCCATATCAGCATCATGAATGACAGAACCCGGCACTGACCGGGATACAAGGGTTCCGTCATCATTATAGGCACGGTCAGCAAAGACCTCACGGGCGATATTGCCGCCCTGCTCCAAAGTGGCTTTTTCAAGTGCGGTTGACGCCATAGCGACAACGTAAAGGTCTGGATCAACGGCCCGTGCCGCTTCCACATACATATCCGCCAGGGCCTTGTCACGGCTGGCCATATTGGCAAAGGCGCCATGCAGTTTGACGTGGCGGACGTGCGCACCATTGACCCGGGCCATGGCCTGGATTGCGCCGATCTGATAGATGATATCACGCGACAAAACATCATGCGGGATACCCTGGATTTCATAACGCCCAAAGCCATGCAGATCCCGGAATCCAGGATGCGCGCCGATACCGACACCTTTCGCCTGGCACATCCTGATTGTCTTATCCATGACCTGTGGATCACCGGCATGAAAGCCGCAGGCAACATTGGCGCTGGTGACAATATCCAGCATCTCGGCATCATGACCCATCACCCACGGGCCGTAGGATTCGCCAAGATCCACGTTCAGATCAATTGAGGATGTCATTGTCTTTTCATTCCATTTCTGTTCGCGCTCAATCCCTGTCCCAGGGCAACATATCACCATCAGCGACTGCGCCACTAATCAACTGATAGGACAGAAGGTCATCCATCTCGGACGGATCTCTCAACAAAGGCGTGCTCAGGCTCGGCAAACGCTCAAGCTCTGCCCTGAAACGCGACAGGCAGCCAAGTGCTGTCTCTTCATCAACCAGCTGGAAACGGAAACGGCTGCCGCTTGGCAATTGCGCCAGAGCATTCAGGTCAGCACCAATCACCGTTGCAATGCGTGGATAGCCACCAGTGGGCTGCCTGTCAGCAAGCAATACCGCTGGGAAACCGTCCCCCGGAATTTGAATATCGCCGAGAGAAATCGCGTCAGATGTTCCCGACAGAGCCATTTCAGTGTTGAACGGGTCTGCGGCAAAATCCAGCCGAACCCCCATTCTGTCCCGCTTGGAGGAAACCTGAAACTCGGTGGCCAGAAACCGGGCCCGCTCATCCTCTGAATAATAATGCGCCTGCGCACCCCAGAGAATGCGAATGACAGACCGTCCGAAATACCCGGGTTCCGGCAGGGCTTCCCCAAGCTTCGATCGTGCAGGACCATCACCAATCTTCAGGCAATCGCCCGCCTGAAGCATCCGCCCCTGATACCCGCCAAACCCCGCCTTTACATGGGTCGCACGCGCGCCCATGGCCATCGGCACATCAAAACCGCCAGCCACAGACAGATAACCATAAGCACCACCGGACGCGCCACCGATATCGAGCACCTGCCCCTCTTCAAGCCGGAATGCCGAACGCCAGACAACAGGTGTGCCATCAACGGAGGCTCGAAAGCATGCCCCCGTCAGCGCCACATCGACAGCTCCATACTCCGCCTGGAAACGACCACCAAGGCCATAAAACTCAAGCACTGCAAGCTCTGATGCCTGCCCCAGAAGGGCTGAACCTTCCCGATAGGCGAAGGCATCAACCACCCCGCCTTCGGTCACGCCATAACGTTGATAGCCGGGACGCCCCAGGTCCTGCACACTGACAGCAGGCCCGGCGGACAAAACGCGGAGAACAGGGTTCACGACAGCACCTCCCGCTCCACTACGCTTTCGCCGGACAGAACACGCGTCATCAGATCCTCAAACTCATCTTTGCAGATTGGCTTGAATGCCACTTCATCACCGGGTTCCATCAGGAAAACCGGATCACGCTGGAGATCAAAATTGCGGAATGGTGTCAGCCCGATCCGCCGCCAGCCTGTTGGCATGGCTATAGGGAAAATAACGGTCTGCCGAACAGCAACACAAATCGACCCAACCGGCTCTTCCGGTTTGACATGATCAAGCCGGGCAAAGTCCCATGGCTCCGGCAAAGCTCCGCAATAGGCCAATCCCGGTGAAAAGCCGATCATGTTTACCCGCAAGCGGTCCGCAGAATGCTGATGTATCACGTCTTCTGCCTCAACACCCAGAAGAGCGGCCACATCCTCAAGGTCTGGCCCTTCCTCATCGCCATATTTTACTGGAATACGCCAGAGACTTCGCCCCTCCGGCAACTCAGATGCATACCAGTCCCGGTCAGACAGCAAATCTGAAAGAAGTCCACGCAGGGTCTGTGGAGCCAGGTCAAGCGGATCAAACCGGATCAGCACAGATCGATTGGTAGGTGCTGTTTCCAGGATCTGTGGCAGGGCCATCGTCCGCAAGGCCGCATCAAACACGATGGCCGCCGTGTTGCAACGCTCATCAAGCCTGTCACCAAACTCAACGGTCACCGCCGCCTCACCGACCGATCGGATCAACGGATATTGTGGTTCAGAGACAGAAGACGACAGCGTCAAAACGAACACTCTTTCAAACAGAAAACAGGTTCCGATTTGTACATGGTCGAGCCGGTTTGTGAAGACCGGATTTAAACCAAGCGGTTCACAACACAGTCGGAAACATGGTGTCTGTTCTATTTTAAATCATGTCGTTTTTGTCGTCAGATACAGTTTTGAATCGGTCTAACGTCCGGAAAATCAAGGTGCCGCCTGCGGGCGGAGAATTGGGAAGCCGGTGAAAATCCGGCACTGCCCCCGCAACGGTAAGGACGGGCAGAACGTGGCAAAAACCACTGGGTTTGAGGAAATCCGGGAAGGTGCCATGTCGGTCGCGAGACCCCGTCCAAGTCCGGAAACCAGCCTTGTTTGTCAACGTCAACCGCGGGTGGCGGTGAACGGCGTGGATCCGGCCTGTCTTTCCGGTGCGCCCTCACTTTCGCCTGCCTGTATTGCCGCGGGGTAGCGGCAGAAAATCAGGTCGATCATGTATCAGCAATCCGATATTTTCATGCACTTGCTTAATCGCAAGTCCGCTCACTCGCTTGAGCAGCCTTTCTACACAGATCAGTCCATCTTCGACTATGACATGTCCGAGATCTTCTACAAGGACTGGCTGTTTGCGATCCCCGCATGTGAACTGGCAAAGCCTGGCAGTTATGTGACCCATCAGGTCGGTGCCTACTCCGTCATCATCGTTCGCGGTCAGGATCAGGTCATTCGGGCCTTCCACAATGCCTGCCGCCACCGCGGATCGGCCGTCTGCACCGCTAAAAAGGGCAATACGCCAAAACTGGTCTGCCCTTATCATCAGTGGACCTACGAACTTGACGGCTCACTTCTCTGGGCGCGAGACATGGGTCCTGATTTTGACGCCAGCAAGCATGGTCTGAAACCTGTCCATTGTCGCGAGCTGGAAGGCCTTGTTTACATCTGCCTCGCCAACCATGCCCCGGACTTCGATCGATTTGCAGAGCTGGCCCGGCCTTATCTCCGGCATCATGACCTCGGCAATGCCAAGGTCGCTTATGAAAGCTCCATCGTCGAGAATGGCAACTGGAAACTGGTCTGGGAAAACAACCGCGAATGCTACCATTGCGGTGGAAACCATCCCGCACTCTGCCGCACATTCCCTGATGATCCAGCGGTTACCGGCATCGAGGGCGGCACAACACCTCCTCACCTTCAGGCACATTTTGACCGCTGTGAACAGGCCGGACTGGCCTCCGGGTTCCATCTGAGCGCAGACGGGCGCTACCGGCTTGCCAGAATGCCATTGAAGGAGAAGGCGGAAAGCTACACGATGGATGGCAAGATAGCCGTCAGCAAAAAACTGGGTTCTGTTCCGTTCAATGATGCGGGTGCGTTGTTGAAGTTCAACTACCCGACCACCTGGAATCACTTCCTGCCGGATCACTCCATCGTCTTCCGCGTCACCCCGCTTTCCCCGACCACAACAGAGGTCACCACCAAATGGCTTGTGCACAAGGATGCGGTGGAAGGTGTCGATTATGACCTGAAACGCCTGACAGAAGTCTGGATAGCCACCAATAATGAAGATCGTCGCGTGGTTGAGGACAACCAGCGCGGCATCAATTCACCGGCTTATGAGCCCGGCCCGTACTCTCCAACCCAGGAAAGCGGTGTTATCCAGTTCATTGACTGGTACTGCGAGCGTCTTCTCTCCGGCATGAGAAGACTGAATGTAGCGGCTGCGGAGTAGGCGAAATGGGTCTTCATCAACATTTCGAAACCCTGGACGATTCCGCCATCTGGTCGGACGACGAAGCCCTTGAGTGCACTCTTGTGGTTCGCGAAACTGAAGATACGGCAACGTTCACGTTCCGGGCACCATCCGGTGCCTGGTTCCGTTATCAGCCGGGGCAATTCCTGACCCTTGAACTGCCCGTACCAGGTGAAATCGTCTGGCGGACCTATACAATCTCGTCATCACCGTCGAGACCACTCTCCATCTCAGTAACGGTCAAGGCCCAGCCTGACAGTATCGGCACACGCTGGATGATGGATCACCTGAAGCCAGGCATGCGACTGAACGCGAAGGGCCCAGCCGGCGTTTTTACCCTACCGAAACGCCCGAACGGAAAATTCCTGTTCATCTCAGCAGGCTCCGGGATTACGCCAAGCCTGTCGATGACACAGTATCTCTATGACCGGGGACAGGACCCCGATATCTGCTATGTGAACTGTGCCCGTCGCCCATCCGACATCATCAGGAAATCCCAGCTCGAATACATGGCTTCGCGTGTGCACGGTCTGCAGCTGCATTTTGTCGTCGAAGAAGATGACCCGTTTCAGGCCTGGACCGGCTATCGTGGCAGACTGTCCCAGGTGATGCTGTCGATGATCGCACCGGACTACCTGGAACGGGAAGTCTATTGCTGTGGCCCCGAGCCCTTCATGCAGGCCGTCCGCGATATCCTGAACGCGCTCGGCTTCGATATGGATAACTACAATCAGGAAAGCTTCGGGGCGCCAGCTGAAACCGTGGCGGAGGTCGAGGAAATCGACGATACCGTTCCGGATGAGCAGAAAGAGGCAGAAATCGTCTTCACACAGTCCGACGTCAGCACGCCTTGCACGGAGACAGACACAGTGCTCGGCATTGCAAGGTCTTCCGGCCTGAATATCCCGTCAGGCTGTACCTTTGGCGTCTGCGGTACCTGCAAGGTGAAGAAAGTCAGCGGCGACGTTCATATGGTTCATTCAGGTGGTATTTCAGAAGACGACATCGCCGATGGCTATATCCTCGCCTGTTGTTCCAATCCGATCGGCCGCGTGGAAATCGATATCTGACGGGTTACAGACTTGCTCTGTAAACTGAAAAGCCGCCCGCAGTTTTGCGGGCGGCTTTTCTCTTATCTAGCCAACTGAGGCCGGGGTCCTGACCCTAGACGCGCATATTGGCACCGTTTGCATCATAGATCGGCCCGCCGAGAACTTCTGCATCGTAAAATTCACCCAAAATTTCGACCTGCAGCCTGGTTCCCGGTTCAGCATTGGCCACAGAAACGTATCCCATGGCCATTGACTGGCCAACGCGATGTCCATAGCCGCCAGAGCTGACATAGCCGACGGCTTCCCCATCCTTGAGGATTGCTTCGTCGTTTGACACATCGATGCCGTCCACATCGATCGTCATGGTCACAAGCTTCCGCTCGACACCTTCATCACGGAAGGTTTCAGTGGCAGCCTTGCCAACGAAATCCTTCTTCCAGTTGATGAACACGTCCATACCGGATTCAACCGCATTGAAGTCCGGCCGGAATTCAAGCGTCCAGACGCCCCAGCCTTTTTCGAGACGCATGGACATCAGCGCACGTGCGCCGTACCAGCGATACCCCAGATCAGCACCGGCATCCTCTATGGCTTCCGCCAAACGCAGCAGATATTGCGGACGGCAATAGATCTCAAAACCAAGTTCACCTGAGAAGCTGATCCGGTTCAGGATAACAGGCACACCACCGACAAAGGTCTGGCGCAAGTCGCGGAACTTAAAGGCATCCGCAGAAACATCATCGCGGGTTATCCGCGCCAGAAGTTCGCGCGATTTCGGGCCAGACAGCGCAATGCCATGCCAGTCGTCAGAGACATTCCCGTAGGTCACACCCTCCGGCAGGTCTTTTTCAAACCAGCGACGATGCGCCTCCTGCATGGCACCAGAGCCAAACAGCATGAAGTGATCGTCCGCCAGACAGGCAACCGTCAGATCGCCGTAGAGGCGGCCTTTTTCCGTCAGCATGGGTGTCAGGGTCAGACGACCCGTCTTCGGTACATACCCGGCCAATACGCGATCAAGATAGGCACGGGCACCTTCACCCTTGAACTCATGCTTGGCAAAGTTGGCAATCTCAATGCCGCCCACCGCTTCCCGAACAGCGGCAACTTCCCGAGCCACATAATCATGTGACCGGTTCCGCTCGAATGTGGGATCCTCATGGGCGTCTTCCGGACCATCCGCAAACCAGAGCGCATTCTCAAGACCAAAGCCCTGCCCCATAACAGCGCCTTTGGCGATCAGACGATCATAAAGCGCTGTTGTTTTCTGAAGGCGTCCCTTGGGCAGGGTTTCATTCGGGAAGGTCATCACGAAACGGCGTTCGTAATTCTCTGAAGACTTAACGGTGCCCCAGTCCGGGGTTGCGAACTCACCGAAGCGGGCGACATCCATAGCCCACACGTCGATGGACGGCTCACCGTCAATCATCCACTCAGCCATGGTGAGGCCAACACCACCACCCTGACAGAAACCAGCCATGACACCGACCGCGACCCAGTAGTTTTTCATACCAGGAACCGGGCCAATCATCGGGTTGCCATCGGGGCCGAACGTGAATGGCCCGTTGATCATGTCCTTGATGCCTGCTTCCCCAATGGTCGGGATGCGCTCGAAAGACATTTCAAGGCGGTCGGCAATCCTGTCCAGATCAGGCTGCAGAAGCTCATGGCCGAAGTCCCATGGCGTGCCGTCAACCTTCCACGGCGTCGATTTCGGCTCATAAGTGCCAAGCAGCATGCCCTGCCGCTCCTGCCGGAAATAGATGTTCGCTTCATAGTCAATACCGGCAGGCAGGCGACCCGCTTCACCCATGCTCTCCATCCGCTCGGCAATCAACGGAATCTTCTCGGTGATCAGGTAATGATGCTCCATCGGCTGCACCGGCAGATGAATACCTGACATGTGTCCTACTTCGCGCGCCCAGAGGCCGCCGCAGTTGACCACATATTCCGCATTGATCGTGCCCTTCGGCGTCGTCAGATCCCAGCTGCCGTCAGGACGCTGGCTCATGCTGGTGACCCCGCAATGGGTGAAGTACTGCGCCCCGTGAACGCGCGCGGACTTGGCAAAGGCATAGGTTGCCCCGGACGGATCCAGATCACCATCCTGATCATCCCAGAGAGCCGCATAATAGTGTTTCGGGTCAATCAGCGGATGACGCTCTGCCAGTTCCTGCGGAGAAATGAATTCCTGATGCAGGCCCATATAACGGGCCTTGGAGCGTTCACGCTTCAGGTAGTCGTACCACTCCTTGGTGGACGCCGCATAGAACCCGCCAGTGATGTGCAGGCCCACGGAGTGCCCGGATGTCTCTTCAATCTCCTTGTAGAGATCAATCGTGTAGGACTGCAGACGGGAAATGTTGGGATCAGACGAGATGGTGTGAATCTGTCCAGCCGCGTGCCAGGATGATCCGGACGTCAGTTCATCCCGCTCAAGCAGAACAACATCCTTCCAGCCGAATTTAGACAGATGGAACAGGATGGAACAACCAACAACACCACCGCCGATCACAACGACTTTGGCGTGGGACGGCAGAGCCTTGCTGCCAGTGCTTTCATCTTTCTGGATTTCAGGCATATCTGTCTTCTTTCATGACTTCAAAAGGCCATCTCTGGCCGCATCTGCAATTCAGGGTCAGTACCAGGCGTCCGGCATGGAGGCTTTGCGCTGCTCGACAAAGGCTTTCAGCTCTTCGTCCTTGGCCACATCCATCTCCGGCAGCTCATAGGTATCCAGCAACATGTTCCAGCGCTCATAAGCCCGGCGGGCCGTATCTTTCGAACCCATCTCGGTCCACTGCTCAACGCTTTCCGAATCAGACATTCTGGCGTCGTAATAGGCTGTCTCGTAATTACCCATCGTATGCCCGCAACCGAGGAAGTGACCACCCGGCTCCACCTCGTGATACGCTGAGCGGGCCAGACCGTTATCGTTGGTTTCGATGCCGTTCAGAACCACAGCCATGGCCCCCAGGCGGTCAGCATCAATCACCAGCTTCTCAAAGCCCATAGACAGACCGCCTTCCATCCAGCCCGCGGAATGAAGCACGAAGTTCGCCCCGCCCAGGACCGTGGAATGGATGGAATCCGCGCTTTCAAATGCAGCCTGTGCATCCGGGACCTTGGAAGCGGTCAGCGAACCACCACAGCGGAGCGGCACACCAAGACGGCGGGCCAGCTGGCCGATAATGTAGTTGGACATGACCGGCTCCGGCATGCCGAATGTTGGTGCGCCGGATTTAAGGCTCATGGATGAGAGGAAGTTCCCCAGAATGAACGGAGCGCCCGGGCGGACCAGCTGGCTGAATGCCCCGCAGGCCATCCCTTCTGCCAGCGCCTGGGCAATCGCCCCTGCCGTAGTGACAGGGCCCATCGCGCCGCCGAGAACAAATGGAGCAACGACAATTCCCTGATTGGCCCCGCAATAGACCTGGATGGCCTCGGACGCGACCTTGTCCACCAGCAGAGGCGAGTTTGTGTTGACGTTCCCCATGATGACGCATTTCTGCTCAAGGGTATCTGCCCCGTGTAGGATGCGCGCCATTTCAACGGAATCTTCTGCTCTTTCTTTCTCTGTGATTGCGCCCAGCATCGGCTTGGTGCTGTAGCGCATGTGGGTATAGAGCATATCCAGATGGCGCTTGTTGACCGGCACATCACAGGGCTCGCAGGTCACAAAGCCCGAGTGATGCAGCGACGGCAGCATGGCCGTGATTTTCACAAGCTTCTCGAAATCCGCCATGTTGCCATAGCGGCGGCCACCTTCCAGATCACGCACAAATGGCGCCCCGTACATGGGTGCGAAGATCGTATGCTTGCCGCCAATCTTCACCGAGCGCCCCTCATGGAAGGCATGCTGGGTAAACTCAGAGGGGATGGTCTTCATCAGCTCCTGAGCCATACCCTTTGGCAGGCGCACACGTGTGCTCTTTACATCGGCCCCGGCATCCTTCCAGATTTCAAGCGCTCTCGCATCATCCCGGAATTCGACCCCGATTTCCTGCAGTAGCCAGTCTGCCTGGTTCTCCAGATCAACCAGCCCTTCCTCTCCGAGAAACTCGAAATAGGGAATCTTGCGGGTGATATAGGCAGGAGCATCCACCACGGCCCGCTCTGCACTCGCTCCACTTCCACCGCGCCGTCTGCGCGACCGTCCTCTGGTATCCGACATGACTGTTCTCGTTCTTGAAGGCCTGCCCGTGACAGCCCTGTGTCATTTTTACGAAAACCCAGTCTAACGGCACGAGCTGTCCTTGTGACGCTTGAAAATTCTGATCCTTTGGATAAATTGAATTTATGCAAAAACTCCGAAAACTCATCCAGTCTCCGACATCCCTGTTCGCATTTGAAGCAGCCGCTCGCCATGGCTCGTTCACAAAAGCCGCAGCAGAGCTTAATGTTTCACAGCCTGCTGTCAGCTTTGCCATCAAGCAACTGGAGGCAAGCCTTGGTGTTACCCTGTTCGAACGCAGGCATCGAGTAATCAGGTTGACTGATGCAGGAGAGACATTCTTCAAGGATGTATCCATCGGCTTGAGCCATATCGGGCAGTCTGCCGAAGGCTTGTCACAGGTATCATACGATGAGCATGTGACCGTATCCACATCAACAGCCTTCGCCAATTACTGGATTGTGCCGCGCCTTTCCGAGTTCAAAACCCGCTTCCCCGATATTGATCTGCGCCTGCAATGTACGGATCAGGATGGCGATCTGGTCAGCGAAGGCATCACCCTTGGCATCCGCCGCGGGAAGGAGGGCGACTGGCCAGGCTATGAGGCCGAGCGGTTGACAGACGAGATCATCCACGCGGTGTGTAGCCCTGCCCACAGAGCCGCATCCGAGACAATCAGCAAAGCGGAAGACTTGCTCAACTACCAGCTCATTCATCTGGAAGAGCCTTACCGCCCCCGCCCCACCTGGTCAGACTGGTTCGCCAGCCACGGGGTCAGTTACAAGGATAAAGGAGATGGGTTGAGATTGAACGATTACGCCCTTGTGCTGCAAACCGCCATGGCTGCCCAGGGCATTGCCATGGGGTGGCAGCATGTCACCGACAGCCTTGTCGAACGCGGTCTCCTCCATCGCATAGAAGGCCTCCGCTACCATTCCGGCAGCGCCTTCTGCATGATCTGGAACAAGGCCACTCCGCTGAATGACAAGGCCCAGGCCGTCAGAGACTGGATCTTATCCGGGCAGTAAAAAAAGGCCCACATCGCTGCGGGCCTTTCTTTAATTTGCTGTATCAGGTGCGCTGATTAGCGGGTCTGCCAGGTGCCGTCGTCACCGACGATCATCAGGTCATAGATACCAGCCACATCACCATTGCCGTCGAAATCAACAGCACCGGTTGCGCCTTCGTAGTTGATGTCTTTGCCTTCAGCAATCAGTGCCTTGGCCTTGGCCCACTCACCCGGACGGATAACTTCCCCCGGGGCCGTTGAGACAGAAGCCAGAGCTGCCGGGATAGCTGCGCGGTCCGCAGAACCGGCCTTTTCAATCGCCAGAGCCATCAGGAAGGCTGCATCATAACCATGAGCGGCATAAGGAGCGGCAGGGTCATTGCCGGTTTCCTTGTAAGCAGCAGCAAAAGCCTTGTGAGAGGCATTGGACTGGTCAGACGCAGGCTGCGAAATCCACATCCGGCCTTTCAGGTTCTCCGCACCGATCTGCTCGATAACAGACTTGTCCATCATGCCGTCAGCCGCATAGAACTTGGAGAACAGACCATTTTCAAGACTGTTGCGAACGATGGAAATGCCGCTGGAACCATAATAGGCAAACAGGGCCAGAGCATCCGGCTTGCCGCCCGCGAGGGTGGACAGTTCAGAACGGTAGGACGCCTTGTTCGGCTCGTGAGCCTGATTGGCCGTGATCTTACCGCCGAGGGCTTCATATTCTTTGGCAAAGACACCAGCCAGACCGGCATTGTAGTCATCATTGGCATACGTCACGGCAACGCTTTTAACGCCAGCATCAAAAACGATCTTGGCCAGAGCAGCACCCTGATAGGCATCAGACGGAGCCACACGGAACACGGTGCCGTTGTCTTTCAGCTCGGTGATCGATGGTGCGGTGGCCGAGTCAGAAACAACGGCAACACCAGCCGGGATACTGACAGACTGCACAAGACCGCTGGTCGCGCCAGAGCAGCTCGGACCCACGATACCGACAACCTGCTCGACATTGACAAGTTTGTTGCCTGTATCAACAGCCGCTTTCGGATCACAGGCTGAATCGCCCACAACCATCGTCATGGTATCGCCTTTGAGAAGGCCGCCATTATCATTCACATGTTTCACAGCCAGGTTACGGCCAGCCAGGATTGGGCCAACCAGCTCGGCAATCGGGCCGGTCACACCACCAGCGGAGCCAACCTTGATTTCACCGGCATTGGCAGACGCTGCTGCAAGGGCCAGTGTTGACGCTGCGAGAGTCAGGGATTTCAACAATTTCATGAGTAAACTCCTCTCCTGTTTCTCAAAATATACAGTTTTTCGAATGTGGAACAAAGACTTATCTCACTTCAATGATAAAGCCCGGGCCCCACTGACAGTCTTTCAAAGACAGCCGGTCACAAGGACTGGCTGTTCTTGATCTTCGGACGCACTTCCGGAAAGAAGCCCTGTGGGAACTTCTGCAGGAAGATCTGCAAAGCCAAACCAATCAGGAAGATGCGGACGTAAGCTGTTCTGACAGCAAGTTCAGTCGGCAGCTGGCCTGTGAGAATCTCGGTAGCGGACCAGACTCCCCAGATCAGGAAAGCGCCGACAATTGCCCCCTTGTTGTTGGCACTGCCACCAATGATCAGCATCACCCAGACAAGAAATGTCGCCAGAAGCGGCTCTGTAGCATTCGGGTCGACAAATTTCAGGTAGTGGGCCATCAGAGCACCGGCCAGTGCCATGATCATGCAGCCGATAACAAAGCCTTCCATACGGAAGGTCTCCACATTCTTACCAGCTGCCTTAACGGCGGTCTCATTCTCGCGGATCGCCGTCATCACACGGCCCCATGGTGACTTCCGCACCACTTCCAGCATCAGATAAAGAACAGCAACAATGGCCAGAACCAGCCCCAGAAAGGCGAAGTGGTTCCACGGCTCAGGCAGGCCCTCAAAGGGTTTGGGAATCTGCGTCACACCGCGGGGGCCATTGGTTGCCCAGGTCTCGTTCTTCAGGATGAGACGGAAGATCTCGGCAATACCAATCGTGGCAATGGCAAGATAGTCACTTCGAAGCTTGAGGCAGACCTTGCCTATGCCGTAGGCGATGATCCCGGACAACAGCATGGCCGCACCAAAACCCACCACATAGGGCATCTCGAACCCGCCCAGATGACGCACAGACGGCGCTGTGGTCAGAAGTGCCGATGTATAGGCACCAATACCGAAGAACCCGGCAATACCTGCATTGAACAAGCCGCCAAATCCCCACTGGACGTTCAATCCCAGTGTCAGCACCGCATAAATTCCACCCATGGTCAGCAGGGCGATCAGATAGAGCATATATCCGTAAAGCTGATCCATATCAGAACACCTTGCCTTTGAAGAGACCGGTCGGACGCCACAACAGCATGCCAACCATGATGACAAAGGCCACACCGGCCTTGTAACCCGGGTTGATCAAGGGCGCATCTGTGATCCACGGATAAGCGGACAGCTCTTCCGCCAGGCCAATAATCAGACCACCGGCAACCGCTCCATAGGGGCGACCGATACCGCCCAGAATGGCCGCAGCAAACATTGGCAGCAGCAGCTTGAAGCCCATCATGGTCTCAACCTGGGTATCAATAGCCAGGAAAACACCCGCCGCGCAGGCCAGACCGGCACCAACCACCCAGGTCGCCATCACCACCTTTTCCGTATCGATACCCGTCAGGCGCGCCAGTTCCGGCGAATCCGACATGGCCCGCATGGCCTTGCCAATCTTTGTGTAGGTCAGCAGGTAATGCACACAGAACATCAGCGCCACAGCACAGCCGATAATCAGCACATGCTTCGGCAGAATGCGGATCGTATCAAACAGCCACCATGGGAACTGGATACCCGGGAGGATGCTCTTGAGCTGAACACCCCAGAAGAACTGCACCGCAGACCGGATCATCAGCATCAGACCAAACGAGGCAATCACAAGCATGATGACCGGCGCGTTACGCAAGGGCTTGTAGAACGCCTTGTCGACACCGATAGCCACAGCCACAGTCAGCACCATGGCAATCGGCAGAACTGCGAGCGGATGCAGACTTGTCAGCTGCACCAGAGACCAGGCAAAATAGACGCCCAGCGTCATGATTTCCCCATGAGCAAAGTTCGCAAAGCGCAGAATGCCGAAGGTCATCGAAATACCGATGGCCCCAAGAGCATAGATACTGCCGAGCACGAGCCCCGGGATGAAGTAGAAATTGATAAACTCAGCCATTTGCATCCCCGTCGGGATTCTTGTTGCCAGACTTGCCGCCACCGAGGAACATCTCGCCGACATCCGGATCATTCAGAAGGTCTTCACCGGTTCCCTCGAAACGGTTCTTGCCATCCACCAGCACATACCCGCGATGAGCAATACCCAGGGCCTGCTTAGCATTCTGTTCCACCATCAGAATAGGCGTACCTGCCGCATGGATGGTCTTCACAATCGAGAAAATCTCGCCACGATATTTGGGAGAAAGACCGGCAGTCGGTTCATCCAGAAGCAGGATTTTCGGCTCAAGCATCAGCGCCTTGCCCATGGCCACCATCTGTCGTTGACCACCAGACAGCGTCCCGGCCGCCTGACGACGCTTCTCGGCCAGTGGCGGGAAGATCTCATAGATTTCCTGAATACGCGGGCGATAGTCGTCGGTCCGCACAAAGGCACCCATTTCGAGATTTTCCTCAACACTCAGGGTCGGGAAAATATTGGATGTCTGCGGCACATAGCACACGCCGTGACGCACCACCTGCTCCGGCGGGGTGTTGGTGATATCCTGTCCGTCCAGCACAACATTGCCGGATGTCAGTTTCAGCAGACCGAAGACCGATTTCATCGCTGTGGATTTACCGGCACCATTCGGCCCGATGATTACAACGATCTCGTCCTTCTCAACCGCCATCGAAACACCATGCAGGATCTGGGTATCTCCATAACCGCCGATGACTGAATTCAGTTCAAGCACAGCCATTACGCATCCTCCCCGCCAAGATAGGCATCCAGCACTTGCGGGTTGCTGCGCACATCAGCCATTTTGCCTTCTGTAAGAACAGTGCCTTCCGCCAGCACGATGACCGGATCACAGATCGCTGCAATCAGATCCATGTCATGCTCAATGACGCAGAATGTATAGCCACGCTCCTCACGCAAACGCACAATCATATCGCGGATCTTGAGCAGCAGCGTCGGATTCACCCCGGCGCCTGGCTCATCCAGCAACACGAGCTTGGCATCCGTCATCATCGTGCGGCCGAGTTCCAGAAGCTTCTTCTGCCCGCCGGACAGGTTGCCTGCTCTTTCATCCCTCAGATGAGAGATCGACAGAAACTCAAGGGCATCCTCTGCAAGAGCCCGGACTTCATCTTCCCGACGTTTGACGGACTTCGAAGAAAGCCAGTTATTGAAAATGCGCTCGCCCGGCTGCTGCGGTGGAACCAGCATCAGGTTCTCCAGCACAGTCATCTTGGCAAACTCATGAGGAATCTGGAATGTCCGGACGATACCGCGATGGAACATCTGATAGGTGGGAAGACCGGTAATGTCTTCTCCCTCAAAGATGATGCGCCCGGATGACGGCGCGAGTTCTCCGGCAATCATGTTGAATGTAGTGGTCTTACCAGCCCCGTTCGGTCCAATCAGCCCCGTAATGGACCCCTTGCTGATTTCAAATGAGCACTCATTAACTGCATGAACCCCACCAAAGTTCTTGCTGAGCTTTTCTACCTTGAGCACGTGTGCTCCGCCTTCCTCGTAAAAGCCTGTTAGGCAATCTTTTTATCGCACATGTGGCAGGAAGCAGCACCACCCGATGAGAGCTGGCCTTTATAACGCGACCATTGCAACTGTATCGACTGTCAACCTCTACCCCGAATGTGGGGCATTAATACAGTATTCAGAGCCCAATTCAATCAGAGTCCATCATCAGGCTGAGAGATTTGAAGTGAGATACGCAGCTGAAAAGCCTGGTATCCCAATCTCGAAAATCAGGCGAGATCCGGCCTGCCCGCAACATCTGACTGAAGTGCCGGCAACCGATTATTGCGGATCATGTCACGACAATGCTCGACAAAGGCCTGAACTGTTCCAGTGGCACCGGCCCCCGGTGTCATAACAAGTCCCATGCGCACCGGTCTGACATCACCAGCGAGAGGGATAAAAACCAGTTTCCCCCCATCCGGCGAGCGGTCATTGAGAGGCCTGATATTGACAATCGAATAGCCATAGTTGTTGGCAACCAGACTGCGCATAACCGCAATGTCTTTTGTCCGCTCAGCAATCTGCGGCTTGATACCCGTACCCGCGAAAAATGACAGGAAATACTCGCTGCTGTGGGGCAGATCCAGAAGCACCATCGGGTAGGTCTGCAGCTCAGCAATCGTCAGGGCCTCCTGCCCCGCAAGCGGATGCTCTTCTCCCAGAAGCACATAAGGCTTCAGCTCAAGCAGCGGAACAAAATCCAGGTCATTAGGAATATCAATCTCGTAGGTCACAGCCAGATCCAGCTTTGCCTGTCTTACTCCACTGAAGATCTCATGCTGGTTAAGTTCATGCTGGCGGAACCTCACATCCGGATAACGGCCCTCGAAGTCTCGCCTCAGACGCGGCAGGATGATCTGTGCGAAGGTCAGCAGGCACCCTACAGACAAGGGGCCACGAACCTGACCGGAAATTTCGCCAGCCAGATTGTTGAAATAGTCCGCTTCCTTCAGAATAACCCGCGCCTGTTCCAGCAAACGCTGACCGGATTGCGTCAGCAGCAGGCCTTGCGCATGTTTGCGCACAAACAGATCAAGCCCAAACTCCTTTTCCAGCTGTGAAACTGCCGTGGAAATAGACGGAGAAGAGATGTTCAGCTTCTCACTGGCTATGGAAATGCTGCCGTACTCGCCAACAGCGACAAAATATTCAAGCTGTCGAAATGTAAAGCGCAGAGGCATGATATCAGCTTCCCATTCGGCACAAGATCAGGGCATTCACCAGAGAGCTTAATCACTCTTCTCACCCGTTGCATCCAGATCTTTGGTTTCTCACCAGCTTATGACATCAGCAATAAGCCGCCCACCCCATGAGAGAAGGCGGGTTCGCAGGTGCAAACGCACGCCGCGCTGTTAGCGCGCCCCGTCAGAGATCATGAGTAAAGCGAATTGTTGTGAGATAAGAAATGGTGGGCCCGGTAGGACTCGAACCTACGACCAGACCGTTATGAGCGGTCGGCTCTAACCAACTGAGCTACAGGCCCCCATGGGATTAAACGGTTATACAAGCTTCAATTCAGGCGGCAAGCCTGTTCGTCGCAATGCGGTCGTATTTTTTTGTGACACCCCTATAGATCATTGATTTGACTTTCAAAAAAACTCACAGTTGACCCATAATTCACAACCGGAGCATTTCAGATGAAATCCTTATTGAGCAGCTTTGTTGTTGTCTGCGCCTTGCTGACGCCTGCATCAATCTCCCATGCAGAAGAACAGAACCCGGCATACCTGACCATAACTGCCACGGGTACCGTCAAGGCAGAGCCTGACATGGCCGTGCTCACCACCGGCGTTCAGACCAGAGGCAAAACCGCCAAAGAAGCGCTTCGAGAGAATTCAGCTGCCATGGAAAAGGCGCTTGCAACCATTACCGCAGCAGGTGTTGAGCGCAAGAACATCCAGACAAGCAATTTCAGCATTCAGCCGCAATATATCTATCCGCGCGACAGCAATGGCCAGTCAAAACCACCCAAACTGGTTGGCTATATAGTGTCCAATCAGGTGACCGTCACAGTCAAGGATCTCGACAAGGTCGGCTCGCTGCTTGATGCCGTCATCTCGGCAGGTGCCAATAATGCCGGTAATCTCAGCTTCTCTATTGCAGAGCCGGACCCGCTTCAAAACGAGGCACGGCGCAAGGCTGTTCAGAAGGCCCGGGAGAGAGCCGAACTCTATGCGGAGACCGCAGGCGTCAGACTGGGGCACATTCTATCCATCTCGGAAGGTCACATACGCCCACCGCATACGCCACACTTCAAGGCAGAGGTCGCTGCATTGCGCGCTGCGGATTCCGTTCCCGTTGCAGCAGGCGAACAGAGCCTCAATGCGACAGTCACCATCACCTGGCAACTTGAGCAGTAGAACCGAAAAAGGCCGGGTCTAAACCCGGCCTTTTCACGATAGGATCGTCAAACGTCCAGCGTCCCGATGTTAGCTGTCAAGGAAGCTACGCAGCTTGCGTGAACGGCTCGGATGTTTGAGCTTCCGCAGCGCCTTCGCCTCAATCTGACGAATACGTTCACGGGTCACCGAGAACTGCTGACCAACCTCTTCCAGAGTGTGGTCTGTGTTCATACCAATGCCGAAGCGCATGCGCAGCACACGTTCCTCACGCGGGGTGAGCGAGGCAAGAACACGGGTTGTCGTCTCACGCAGATTGGACTGAATAGCCGCATCAATCGGCAGAATGGCATTCTTGTCCTCAATGAAATCACCCAGATGGGAATCTTCCTCATCACCGATTGGCGTTTCAAGGGAGATCGGCTCCTTGGCAATCTTGAGAACCTTGCGCACCTTCTCCAGTGGCATCTGCAGTTTCTCAGCCAGCTCTTCCGGTGTCGGCTCGCGACCAATCTCATGCAGCATCTGCCGGGAGGTCCGGACAATCTTGTTGATTGTCTCGATCATATGCACCGGGATACGGATGGTCCGGGCCTGATCGGCAATAGACCGGGTGATCGCCTGCCTGATCCACCAGGTCGCATAGGTAGAGAACTTGTATCCGCGACGATACTCGAACTTGTCCACCGCCTTCATCAGGCCGATATTGCCTTCCTGAATCAGGTCAAGGAACTGCAGACCGCGATTGGTGTATTTCTTGGCGATGGAAATCACCAGACGCAGGTTGGCTTCCACCATTTCCTTCTTGGCGATCCGGGCTTCACGTTCGCCCTTCTGCACCATGTGAACGATACGGCGGAATTCCGAAATTTCGAGACCGGTCTCAGTCGCAAGGTTCTGGATTTCCCGACGCAGGTCCTTCAGAAGTTCCTTCTCCCGGGCAACCAGTTCTTTCCAGCCGCGAGATCCCAGATTGGCCACGCGACGAATCCAGTTCGGATCAAGCTCAGAGCCCTGATACTGCTTCAGGAAGTCATCACGACGGACACCGAAGGATTCTGCAAGACGCAGCAGACGACCCTCATAACCGATCAGGCTCTTGTTGATATCATAAAGCTGTTCCACCAGAGCCTCGATACGGTTCTGGTTCAGCGACAGGGACTTCACTTCAACAATGATGTCCTCTTTCAGCTTCTTGTAACGACGCTCCTGAGACGGAGACAGGGTCTTGTTCTGCAGGCGGTTTTCCACCAGCTGATCCTGAAGACGGCGCAGCTTTTTGTAGTCGTCCGCGATCTGGTCAAAGATTTCGAGAACCTTCGGCTTCAATTCGGCTTCCATGGCAGACAGGGAGACATTGCTCTCCATGTCATCATCATCGTCTTCGCCTTCACCACCTTCGCCATCAGTCTGCGCTTCGCCGTCACCAGCCGGGGCAGCCTGTGCCTTGGTGTCCTGAGGCTGCGAGGACACAATCCGTGGTCCGCTTGCAGCAGCGGCTTCACCTGAGGCCGCCTCGCCTTCTTCACCGTCACCATCTTCATCCTCATCTTCGGCCGCGCGGGCCAGAGGGTCGGAATAGGTGGCTTCCAGGTCGATAATGTCACGCAGCAGAATGCGGCCTTCATTCAGCTCATCACGCCAGATGATAATCGCCTGGAATGTCAGCGGGCTCTCGCAGAGGCCGGCAATCATGGCTTCGCGGCCAGCTTCGATCCGCTTGGCGATGGCAATCTCGCCTTCACGGGACAGAAGCTCGACAGATCCCATCTCGCGCAGATACATACGGACCGGGTCATCCGTTCTGTCAGTCGGCTCGCGGGTTGTCGTCTTGGCTACAGCGGTTGAGCTGGCAGCAACCAGATCGCCGCCCTCAGCCGCAGCTTCCTCTTCCGCTTCCTCGTCAGATTCGACCACGTTGATCCCCATGTCACTCAGCATGGACATCGTGTCTTCAATCTGCTCGGAGGTAACCTCTTCAGACGGCAGAACAGCGTTCAGCTCTTCATAGGTTACATAACCACGTTTCTTGGCGGTCTTGATCATCTTCTTGACCGCGGCATCGGAAAGGTCGAGAAGCGGGCTATCCTGGGATTCCGGATTAGCGCCTGCATCTGCCTTTTCTGTCGCCTTCGCCACCATAATCTCTCCTCACGCTCGCCAGGAGCGGGTCGTCAGGACCAGGCCAGACGCACTGATCCAAGTGTTCCAATCAGGCAAGAGATACGCTCTCTCCGTTAAATGGGGATTAACCCTGCCATCCAACGTTGCCCATAATTACCGTCCGGCCTGCTGATTGGTCAGCAACCGGGTTAAAATCTTCCGGGATTGTGCGGCTGGTTTTATCATTCGCCGGGTCAGTTCCCTACAGCGCCAGTTTGCCACATGAATAAATCTATTTAGCGTTCCTGTGGAAATCTTCAAGCGCCGAATCGATTCGGCGGCGGAATAAACCGGTGATTCGCGGCGAAAATCCGCAAATGTGAAAGCTGAATGATCTGAATCGGTTATCTGGAGCGATCTATGCCTGAACTTGACGCACTGATTCGGAAAGTGATTCGACCGGTCAATTTGCCGCCAGAGCCATCAGGTTCGATGTATCCGGTTGCCCCTTGTAGTTCTTGCGGATCAGGCCGGATTCTTCAACCAGTTCCTGTTCGTCACGGGCAAGCTCCTCGCGAAGCCGGCGAATATCTCTGGTCAGGGAAATCAGAAGCTGCTCATCATCCGGTGTCGGCTCACGCTTGGCGCATTCATCCAGCACCCGCTCCACATCTCCCTCCATATCCCGGACACAGAGGTAGGACAGGAAATAGTCCATACTCCGCACGATAAAGTCCTGGGCCGGATGGAATTTGAGAATGGGAAAACGCCTCAGAATCATGACGCCGGAAACCTCGACATTGCCGTCATCATCAACCTTGCGCGGACCATGCAGAGTTCCAAGGGCCGCATAGAAACGCGGGTCGAGCTTCTGATAGATCTCCGCGGTTGAAAGCTCATCACAGGCTATCAGCAGTGTATAGAGCCCTTTCGCAAAGGCATTGTGCACATCCAGCTTGAACTCATAGAGTGTGATGTCTTCGATCTTGTCCGAATAGATATTCGGGTAATGCACACAAAGGCCGAGAACAATACGTTCAATATCAATGGCCTTGTCCTTTTCAGGTACCGGCAGACTATAGGCGGCCTCCTGGACTGCGGGCGCAGACGCCTTGCGGTCTGTGGTCCAGAACAGATTGGACAGTTCAATCCGGTATTTCATCCGGTACTGCCGCTGAACAAGCGCGTCCTTGATCTGGTTCACAAGCTGGTTGAGCCGGTTTTCAAGAGCCGCTTTCCGCTCCGGCGTATCAATCGGCGTAACACTGATTTCCCGCCGCCAGAGAATATCCGAGAGGGGGATCGATCGCTCCAGCTGATTCCGAAACGCCTCAAGCCCGCCATTCTGGATCAGGTCATCCGGATCCTGTCCTTCTGGCAGAAGCGCAAAATTGAACGACTTCCCGGCCTTCAACTCCGGCAGGATACGATCAACAGCCCGGTGGGCGGCCCCCAGTCCCGCGCGGTCGCCATCGAAACAAATGACCGGCTCCGCAGACAGTCGCCAGAGCCTGCCGATCTGACTTTCCGTAAAGGCCGTCCCGAGCGTAGCCACCACAGCCTTGATACCAGCCTGATAGACAGCGATCGCATCCATATAGCCTTCTGTGACAACCACAGAACCGCCCTCATAGGCCGCCTGGCGGGCCCGGTGGGCGTTGAACAGCAGATAGCCCTTGTGAAACAGACTGGTCTCGGGCGAGTTCAGATATTTCGGTTTGCCATCCGGATCGAGCGTCCGGCCACCAAAGGCCACGACCCGGCCTTTTTCATCCTGGATAGGAATAATCAGGCGATTGCGGAACCTGTCATAAGTGGGTCTGCCATCATCTGGCTGGATAATCAGTCCAACCGCAATCATATCGGCTTCACTGACCCCCTGCCCTGCCAGATGTTCCTTGAGTGCAGTCCGCCCATCAGGCGCATAACCGATACGGAACTCCGCAACAGTTTCAGAGGTCAACTTACGCTGCTGCACATAAGAGCGGATAGGGGCGGCACTGGGCGCACGCAACTGGGCCTGAAAGAAAGTGCAAGCCATCTCGGCAATGTCGATCAGGCTGGCTTTCTGCTTCTCACGGCGCTCTGCATGCGGGTCTACCTTCGGAAGCCTAACGCCGGTTTCATCCGCAAGCCGCTCCACCGCTTCTGGAAAAGACAGGCCCTCGGTCTCCATCAGAAAGGTGAAGATATCCCCATGCTGACCGGATGAGAAACAGTGATAAAAGCCCTTTTGGTCATTCACCGTAAAGGACGGTGTCTTTTCATTGGTGAACGGGCTGAGACCCGCAAATTCACGCCCCTGACGGCGCAGCTTGACCCGTCGGCCAACCACTTCCGAAACAGGAAGTCGCGCCCGGATCTCGTCCAGAATGTCAGGGGTGAAGCGCATTATGTAGCCCCGATGAAAAGCGTGTCGCTTTCAGTTTACGATTTTCGTCACAAGGATGCCAAGCGGACTTTTGAAACCCGCCTATTTCAACAGCTCCTTAACAATCGCACTGGCCTTGCTGAAATCCATCTGGCCGGGATATTTCTCTTTCAGAACAGCCATGCACTTGCCCATATCGCGCAGGCCCTGGGCACCTGAAGTCTCGATAGCCGATGAGCAGACAGCGCGCACCTCGTCCTCAGACATCTGTTTTGGCAGGAAGTCGCGGATAATGTCGATCTCGGCCTTTTCCTGCTCTGCCAGCTCAAGACGACCCGCCTCTTCATAGGCCTTGATGGAATCATTGCGCTGCTTGATCATCTTGCCGAGAATCTGCTGGATATCAGAATCCGTTACAGGGTCCTTGTTATCGGAGCGATTGGCGATATCCCGATCTTTGATAGCAGCCAGAATGAGCCTGAGAGTACTCACCCGCCGTTGATTTTTGGCCTTGATTGCCTGCTTCAGACTGTCATTCAGCTTCTCACGCATCAGCAAGTCACTCCGCTTTGTTCTTCTATCGGGCTCATTCAATGAGTATGATTCACGAGGAAATACATCAAGCTATTGTTTTTACAAAGAAAAAACTTCCATCTTCGTGCTTGACGGGCTGACCGCTTTCGCCTAATTTCAGCCAACTCTCGACAGCCGCCGGTCCCTGTTTGCCGCACCCGCATGAGAAGCGGACGCACAGTCACGCGCGACGATCAAGAGTGCGCTACACTATACGAACATCTGCAGGACGCAAGCCATGGTCACGAATGTCTGGGAAGATCCGAAGCCAACCGCTCTCCTTGTCTTGGCAGATGGGACAGTCATAGAGGGACAGGGCCTCGGCGCCGTTGGCCACGCTGTCGGTGAAGTCTGCTTCAACACCGCCATTACCGGATATCAGGAAATCCTGACCGATCCGTCTTACGCCGGTCAGATCATCACCTTCACCTTCCCGCATATCGGTAATGTGGGCACGAATGACGAAGATATCGAGACCGTCAACATGGCATCATCTTCCGGTGTTCGCGGATGTGTGCTGAAGACCGATATCACAGACCCGTCAAACTACCGCTCCGGACGCCATTTTGATGCCTGGCTGAAAGCTCGTGGCATTATCGGCATCAGCGGTATCGACACCCGTGCCCTGACAGCACTCATTCGCGAAAAAGGCATGCCGAACGCGGTGATTGCTCATTCCGAAACCGGCGAATTCGACATTGACGCGCTGAAAGCAGAAGCTGCTGCATGGCCGGGCCTTGAAGGAATGGATCTGGCGAAGGAAGTCACCTGCCCACAGACCTACACATGGTCCGAAACACCCTGGACCTGGCCGGAAGGTTTCGGTGAGCGCCAGGCTGAGGCCTACCACATCGTCGCTGTGGACTTCGGCGTAAAACGCAACATCCTCCGCCTGCTGGCAAATGAGAACTGCAAGGTCACTGTTGTTCCTGCAACGGCAACAGCCGAAGACATTCTTGCGCACAATCCGGACGGTGTCTTCCTGTCAAACGGCCCCGGCGACCCGGCAGCCACCGGCGAGTATGCCGTGCCGATGGTAAAAGAGATCGTCGCGAAGGATATCCCGGTCTTTGGCATCTGCCTTGGCCATCAGATCCTCGCCCTGGCTTTGGGTGCAACCACCATGAAGATGCACCAGGGGCACCATGGCGCCAACCATCCGGTAAAAGACCACACCACATCCAAGGTGGAAATCACCTCGATGAACCACGGCTTCGCTGTAGACACAGATAGCCTGCCGGATGGCGTTGAAGAAACCCATATTTCCCTGTTTGACGGTTCAAACTGCGGCCTGGCTCTCAGCGGCAAACCGGTCTTTTCCGTACAATACCATCCGGAAGCCAATCCCGGCCCACAGGACAGCCATTATCTGTTCAAGCGGTTCATCAACCACATTCGCCAGCTCAAGGGTGACGAACTCGTTCAGGAAACGGCAGCTTAAAGCACCTTCCATGATCTCAAGCTAGAGGTCTGGTGCTCTAAAGTCGCACATCCTTTGCGAAGGTATCGCAGGCCTGCATCTCGCCGCTGCGGAAGCCTTCGAGAAACCAGCGTTTCCGCTGTTCTGATGTCCCATGATTGAAGCTCTCGGGCACCACATAGCCTTGCAGACGTTTCTGGATTGCATCATCCCCGATCTGGGTGGCAGCATTCAACGCTTCTTCAAGATCACCTTCTTCCAGAAGTCCTTGCTGCTCGGAGTGAAAGCCCCAGACACCGGCGAAACAGTCAGCCTGCAGCTCTACTCGGATCGACATGGCATTCTCCTGAGCCTTCGATAAAGACCGGCGGATCCGATTGAACTCCGGCAGAACACCAATCAGGTTTTGGACATGATGTCCCACTTCATGAGCAAGCACATAGGCTTGAGCAAAGTCTCCCGGCGCCTCGAACTTCTTTCGAAGTTCGTTGTAGAATGACAGATCGATATAGACCTTGCTGTCACCCGGGCAATAGAACGGGCCACTTGCAGAACTGGCAAAGCCACAGGCGGACTGGACCTGTCCTGTAAACAACACCAGCTTTGGCTCACGATAAGTCTGCCCCTGGGCGTTGAAGATCTTGTGCCAGCTGTCTTCGGTATCCGCCAGAACGGTCGCAACAAACTGGCGCATTTCATCCTGCCGACCAACTGTTTGCGCTTCATATGAGCCAGAGCTATTTCCAGAATTGCCCGACGACTGTGTCAAAGGAATCTCGCCTCCCAACATCAGAGACAGCACCTGAAGTGGATTGCCGCCCATCAGCCAGATCACAAGACCCGCGACCACCAGAAAGCCGATACTGAGTTTCCCGCCACGCCGACGACCGCCGCGACCCATTGGTAATCGCAACCGGCGACCACTCAACCGGCGACCAAAGCCACGGCCCCGCGCTCCACGCCTATCTTCAATATTTGAACTCTGCCGACGGCCTCTCCAGCGCATGTCACTGCTCCAACGTTCACTCCCCCTCACCAGCTCTAGCAGGAACAGAGCTTGATGTCTTGAGGTTCAAAATTGCGAAAAACAGAATTTTTCAATTGCGCACTGAGTGCACCATTACTACTCTGCATCGCAGAATAGAGGGAGCGGTATCATGTCACCTGAAGGCTTCAGGGCCTGGCGCAAACAGATGGGGCTAAAGCAGAAGGACGCAGCCGACCGTCTGGGTCTCAAGAAGCGTATGGTTCAGTATTACGAGAAAGGTGAACGCAACGGAGTTCCCGTCAGCATTCCCAAAGCCGTACGTCTGGCCTGCTACGCGATTACAAACGGCATCGATGACTTTGACGGCAAGCACGTGACCCACGTATCTGAGGATCAGATCACTCAGGATTGAGAGAAGCAGGACATTCCGGGCAGATCAGAAACGCCAGGTCTTGGCCTTTGAAATCAGAAAATCACGGAAGACCGATACGCGCGCTGACTTCTTCAACTCTTCCGGATAAACAAAATAAGTATCGAATGACGGCAGATTGGCATCCAGATCAATCTGCACAAGCCCGGAATCGGAGTCGATCAGATAATCCGGCAGGATAGCAACACCTATTCCCTTCAAAGCAGCCCGTTTGATGGCCAGAATATTGCTGATCTTCAGCGTAGACAATCGCGGGTTACTGGCAGAACGACCTGCTGTCTCAAGCCAGTTTATTTCCTTCAGATAGCCAGGAGCCCGTTCGCCAAAGGTGATAATCCGGTGATCGTCCAGATCAGACACCTTATCGGGATGGCCGAACTGGTTGATGTAGGCTGGAGACGCAAACAGATGGAAATGAACGGTGAACAGACGCCGCTGGATCAGGTCCGGCTGGGTCGGTTTTCTAAGGCGGATCGCCACGTCCGCCTCCCGCATAGCCAGATCAAGTTCCTGATCTTCCAGCATCAGATCAATCTGCAGATCAGGATAGAGTTCGATGAACTCGTTGAGGCGCGCCGCAAGCCAGGTTGAGCCAAGGCCGATGGTGGTGGTTACCCGCAGGGTGCCTGTCGGTTTGTTACGGGAATCGGTGAGATGCGCCTGAACAGACTCAAGCTTCACCAGCACTTCATGCGCGGTGCGATAAAGCGTTTCGCCCTGCTCGGTCAAAATAAGTCCGCGCGCGTGCCGATGAAACAACGGCACGCCTACCTCATGCTCAAGCGCACTCACCTGCCGACTGATAGCCGACTGGCTCATATGGAGCTTGTCACCCGCATGGGTAAAGCTCCCCGCCTGAGCAGCCGCATGAAATATGCGGAGCTTGTCCCAATCCATGGCCTGTTTCCTCCCTTTCAGGCCCGAAATTCTTTATTCCGCAGCTTCGCTGGCAGCCTCATGTTCTGCAATATAACGTTCAGCTTCAAGTGCAGCCATGCAGCCCATTCCGGCTGCAGTCACAGCCTGGCGGAAAATATCATCCGTCACATCACCGGCAGCGAAAACCCCCGGAATACTTGTCTCAGTTGAATCCGGTGCCGTCCAGATATACCCCGAATCCTTCAGCTTCAGCTGATCCTTCACAAGACTTGTCTCAGGAGCATGACCAATAGCGATGAAAATGCCATCTATAGGCATTTCTGTCAGCTCACCTGTCTGGGTATTCTTCAGACGGACACCGGTAACCGCTGGCGGGAAACCATCCTTGCCCAGAACCTCATCCAGCTCGCTGTTCCAGATCATTTCAATTTTTTCGTTACGGAACAGCCGCTCCTGGAGAATCCGTTCGGAGCGCAGCTCATCACGACGGTGTACCAGATAAACCTTTGAGGCATGGTTGGTCAGATAGAGCGCTTCCTCAACAGCCGTGTTACCACCACCGACAACAACCACTTCCTTGCCGCGATAGAAAAAGCCGTCACAAGTGGCACAGGCCGAAACACCAAAGCCCTGGAATTTTTTCTCGGACGGCAACCCGAGCCATTTGGCCTGAGCACCTGTGGCCAGAACCAGTGTATCAGCGGAATAGGTGTCACCGCTTTCTGCAACAAGCTGGAAAGGGCGAACCGACAGGTCGACTGAGGCAATATGGTCCTGAACAAGCCGCGTTCCCACATGCTCGGCCTGTTTTTCCATCTGCTCCATCAACCAGGGGCCCTGAATTGTATCTGCAAACCCAGGGTAATTCTCCACATCCGTGGTGATGGTGAGCTGACCACCCTTCTGCAAACCGGCAATCAGAATAGGTTCCATCATGGCCCGCGCCGAATAGATGGCTGCGGTGTATCCAGCTGGTCCTGATCCGATGATAATGGTCTTCGAATGATAATGCGCCATGGTAAGCTCAACCTTATATGTTCTACGTCCGACCTAACAATCCCAAGCGGACGTTAGCAAGAGATATGGCTGATTCCCGTGACACAGTCGACCATATCTCCCGACATATAGGTCAGCTCTCACTGGTAACCAACTGCTGAAAATCAGAAAATGCCTGTGCCAGAGCCTGAGCAATTGCCGGCGTCGCGTCAATCTGGGGATAGCCAGCTGCACAGGACGCCTTTTGATCCCCTACTGCACCCTGTTGAGGCAGTTTATCCAGAAATCGCGCCAGCTTCGGGTTCAGTTGCGGTGGCCTGAGAACCGACACCGGACAACCGGCTGCGAGCACTTCACTCACCATATTATGAGAGTCACCAGTTACCGCCAGCAGGTCCGATTGCGCCAGTATCTGACGATAGGGGTTATCCCCTTCACCGGACCAGATCCAGAACGGTTTCTCTGCAAGATGTTGAGACAAAGCCTCCAGGAAAGCTGCTGGCGTCCGGCGAGATGGCGTCACCAGAATAGAACCCGCCTGCCGGACCAGAGGTTCAAGCTGACCAAGCACCGCTGAACCAGTCTGATCCTGATCACCTCGTCCTCCGGTCGGATCGCCGACAACCAGTCCCAGCCAGGGGCGCGGAAGCTGCACCCAGTCTTCCGGAACGACAGCGCGCGCACTCTCCAGCACATCAGGGCTGATCCGATGAGGAGCCGTATCCGTCACCATCACATTTCCGCCCCGCAGACGGTCATGTGCTGGTACCCAGATAAAATCAGCAAAGCCTGTACCGATGCGCGGATCTTTCAGGAAAACCGTAAAAACCCGCCCGGCAGACGCCTTCTTGATAACCGGAAGGTAAGCTGCAGCCCGTCGACCGGATGCGATAACCAGATCCGGAAATGGCGGATGAACAGGGCTGCCCGGCTGATCCGGCCTGTCTCCGGGAGGAATCGGCCCGCGCGGCAGAAACCAGTGCCATGGCCTGCCCGGTGCCACAACCCGCTCCTCTATATCCAGCCCCAGACGCTCGGCCAGGCCCAGGCATTGCGCCCGGTCGCCCATCTTGCCATCTGTCAGAACCCAGGCACGTCGCCCTTCAAGACACTGGTCATTCCTGGTCTCTGTCACGAAAGCGGTTCCGATATGATCGCAGTTGAGTTATACAATTACCCGGATTCGAAGCATGATTGCGCAACATGATATAATTCATGCGCAAAATTCTGCCCCCGGATCCAAAGCAGGATCATTACTACAACAGGCGGGCGCACCGTGAAAGTCAGACTCGACGAGACCGACTGGAAAATACTCTATGAGCTGCAGCAGGATGGCCGCATGACGAATGTGGAACTTGCCCGGCGGGTCGGCATTTCGGCACCACCTTGCCTGCGCCGGGTCAGAGCACTGGAAGAAGGCGGCATCATTCGCGGTTATCGGGCGCTGCTGGACGAGAAACAGACCAACTACCCGATTATGGCCTTTGCCATGGTCGGCCTGACCAGTCAAGCTGAACAGGATCTGGCCGCTTTTGAAGACAAGATCAGAAACTGGCCACTGGTCAGGGAATGCTACATGCTGTCCGGAGAGGTCGACTTCCTGCTCAAATGCGTCGCCCCGGATCTGGACATGTTCCAGAACTTCATCATCAAGGAACTGACCGCCGCAGACAATGTGGACAGTGTCCGGACCTCCCTCACCCTGCGAGCGATCAAGGACGAGCCGACAGTTCCACTGGATGAAACGTAAAAAACGACAGCCAGAGCCGTCGCTTTCCAAAACATCGCCTGTCTTACAGGATCAGATGAACTTGACTTCAATGATCTCGTAGGAACGGGCACCACCCGGTGCAGCCACTTCCACAGAATCATCCACAGCCTTGCCGATCAGAGCGCGTGCGATCGGAGACGAGATCGAGATCTTGCCTGACTTCACATCAGCTTCCATATCACCGACGATCTTGTAGGTTTTCTCTTCTTCCGTGTCTTCATCGACCAGTGTGACAGTTGCACCGAATTTCACGGTGTCGCCAGACAGCTTGGTCACATCAATCACTTCCGCACGAGACAATTTGTCTTCCAGCTCGGAAATGCGGCCTTCATTCAGGCTCTGGGCTTCTTTGGCAGCGTGGTATTCCGCATTTTCGGAAAGATCACCATGCGCGCGCGCTTCGGCAATAGCCTGGATGATGCGCGGACGCTCTTCAGACGTGCGCTGTTTCAATTCTGCCTGGAGGGCAATCTGGCCCTCAATCGTCATTGGGATCTTTTCCATATTCAGCGATCCTCCGCTTCCGACGTCATAATGCCGGAGACAATAATAGCCCGGACCCGGTAAAATCCGTGGTGGACTTTACCGTTTCCGAGATCGAATAAGCATGCCGATCAGAAATAATCCTGCAACGGCCTGACTTCCAGATTACCGCTCCGATAGGCTTCAATGCCCTTGGCCGCAGCAATCGCGCCGGACAGCGTCGTGTAATAGGGCACCTTGTTCATCAAGGCTGCCTGACGCAGCGACCGGCTGTCAGCGAGAGCTTGTATACCTTCTGTTGTGTTAAACACAAGCTGTATCTCGCCGTTCTTGATAGCATCAACAATATGCGGCCGACCTTCAAGTACCTTGTTGATCTTTGAGCAGGTAATACCATGAGATGCCAGGAAACGCTGCGTTCCGCTTGTTGCAACAATCCGGAAACCGTTTGCTTCCAGACGCCGCATCATATCGACGGCCTGTTCCTTGTCCTGGTCGCGCATGGAAACAAACACGGTTCCCTTTTTCGGAACGCTGCTGTTGGAGCCCGCACCAAGCTGGGACTTGGCAAAGGCAATGGCAAAGTCACGGTCCAGACCGATGACCTCACCGGTTGACCGCATTTCCGGGCCGAGAACCGTATCAACACCAGGGAAACGAGCAAACGGGAAGACCGCTTCCTTGACCGCAATGTGATCCAGCTGCTTGGCCTTCAGGTCGAAGGACGCCAGCGTTTCCCCGGCCATGACCCGGGATGCGATCTTGGCAATCGGATAGCCAATGGTCTTGGCAACGAACGGAACCGTGCGCGATGCGCGCGGGTTCACTTCAAGAACGAAGATCTCACCATTCTTGATAGCGTACTGAACGTTCATCAGGCCGCCAACATTGAGGCCGAGCGCCAGAGCCTTTGTCTGTCGTTCCAGCTCGTCCAGAATGTCCTGGCTGAGGGAATAAGGCGGCAGGGAACAGGCGGAATCGCCGGAGTGAATACCAGCTTCCTCGATATGCTCCATGATGCCGCAGACGAACACATCCTTGCCGTCACACAAGGCATCAACGTCAACCTCGATGGCACCGGACAAATAGGTGTCAATCAGAACCGGGCTATCACCAGAAACCACAACGGCCTCAGTGATATAGCGCTCAAACTGGCTGTCATCGCGGACAATTTCCATGGCCCGGCCACCCAGAACATAGGACGGACGAATGACAACCGGATAACCGATCCTGGAAATGATCTCGCGCGCTTCCTCTGCAGACTGGGCGATACCGTTCACCGGCTGCTTCAATTCAAGCTGATGCAGCAGCTTCTGGAAGCGGTCGCGGTCTTCAGCCAGGTCAATCGCATCCGGAGACGTTCCAAGAATTGGAATACCTGCATCCTGAAGTGCCTGCGCCAGTTTCAGCGGTGTCTGGCCACCAAACTGCACAATCACGCCATGCAGGGTGCCATTGCTCTGCTCAACCCGCAGGATTTCAAGCACATCTTCTGCCGTGAGCGGCTCGAAATACAGGCGATCAGATGTGTCATAGTCTGTTGAAACCGTTTCAGGGTTACAGTTGATCATGATGGTTTCATAACCGGCATCCGAAAGAGCGAATGCAGCATGACAACAGCAGTAATCAAACTCGATACCCTGACCGATCCGGTTCGGACCACCACCGAGAATAACGACTTTTTTCGCGTCAGTCGGGCGGGCTTCACTGCCATCAAGACCGGCAAGACTGGTCTCGTATGTCGAGTACATATAGGCGGTCGGTGAGGCAAACTCGGCAGCACATGTGTCGATGCGCTTATAGACCGGGTGCACATCAAGAGCAGCGCGCTGCTTGCGCACATCCGCTTCCGTGCTCGAAGCCAGCACGGCCAGACGCGCGTCTGAGAAACCGGCGGCTTTCAGGCGGCGCATACCGGAGACCGTGTTTGGCAGACCATGTTCGCGCACCAGATTTTCCAGATCAATAATGGCCTGGAACTGCTCAATGAACCATGGATCGATCTTGCAGCTGCTGTAGATCTGGTCATGACTGACGCCCAACCGCAGGGCCTGGGCCACTTTCAGCAGACGATCCGGGCGTGGTGTACCGAGAGCTGCACGGATCGCGTTCTTGTCGTCCCCTTCACCGAGACCAGCAATAACAACTTCATCCAGACCCTGAAGGCCCGTTTCAAGGCCGCGCAGCGCTTTCTGGAACGATTCGGCAAAAGTCCGGCCGATAGCCATCACTTCACCAACTGACTTCATCGCCGTGGTCAGGTTGGAGTCAGAGCCCGGGAATTTTTCGAACGCAAAGCGCGGGATCTTGGTGACCACATAGTCAATGCTTGGTTCGAAGGAGGCAGGTGTTGCGCCGCCAGTGATGTCATTTTCAAGCTCATCCAGCGTATAGCCGACAGCCAGTTTCGCCGCCACTTTGGCAATCGGGAAACCGGTCGCCTTGGATGCAAGAGCGGAAGACCGCGAAACACGCGGGTTCATCTCAATGACAATCAGACGGCCATTCTCCGGATTGACGGCGAACTGAACGTTCGACCCGCCCGTCTCAACGCCGATCTCACGCAGAACCGCCACTGAGGCATTCCGCATGATCTGGTATTCCTTGTCCGTCAGCGTCAGCGCCGGAGCCACCGTGATCGAGTCACCGGTATGGACACCCATCGGGTCGATATTCTCGATGGAACAGATGATGATGCAATTGTCGTCCCGGTCGCGGACAACTTCCATCTCATACTCTTTCCAGCCAAGTACGGATTCTTCAATCAGAACTTCGGTGGTCGGAGAAGCATCAAGGCCGCTTTCGATGATCTGGAAATATTCTTCCCGGTTATAGGCAATGCCGCCACCGGTTCCGCCCAGCGTAAAGGACGGACGAATGATGGCCGGAAGACCAACAAAATCAAGCGCGTCAGCCGCAAGTGCAAGCGCACGGGTCTTGTAGCGTTCCTTCCGCTCATATTCCCCGCCAGCCCATTCGGACTCGAATTTCTCAAGCCGCTCGGAGCGCGTCGCTTCATCAAGATCCGCATTGCTGATCTCAAACAGCGCCTCGTCCCGCAGGTGCTTGTCTTCCGCCTTCAGATCTGTCGCATTGGCCAGGCGGGATTTCGGGGTCTCAAGGCCAATCCGGTGCATGGCTTCCCTGAAGAGCTTACGGTCTTCAGCCATATCGATAGCCTCGGCATTGGCACCGATCATCTCAACATTGAAGCGCTCCAGAACACCCATGCTCTTCAGTGAGAGGGCACAGTTCAGAGCTGTCTGGCCGCCCATGGTCGGCAGAAGCGCATCCGGACGTTCCTTCTCGATGATCTTGGCCACCACATCCGGCGTGATCGGCTCCACATAGGTAACATCCGCCAGATCCGGGTCTGTCATGATTGTCGCCGGATTGGAGTTCACCAGAATGATCCGGTAGCCTTCCTCACGCAGTGCCTTACAGGCCTGGGTTCCGGAATAATCGAACTCACATGCCTGACCAATAACAATAGGTCCGGCACCAATGATAAGGATGGATTTGAGGTCGGTACGTTTTGGCATGCATCGCGCTCGCAAATAGGCGCAGGGCACCAGAGCCCCGCCGCTGAATGTCAGCCTGAATGGGATTGGACGGTGTTTAACGCAAGATGATCGGAAGCACCATAGGGGAAACGCATTTTCTTTACGTTTTCGATAACTTTCCCCACGGATGACCGTCATTCTCGGGGATGATCAGTCCAGCCATCCCTCCGCTTTCAGCTCTTTCACATAAGAACGGCTGATCGGCACCACATGACCGGAGAGAAGCTCAAGGCTGTAGCGACCATTTTCGCGCAGGACAGAGCGAACTGCGGCCCGCACGACCCAGTGCGAGCGGTGCACACGAGCGCCCTGCAGGTTTTCAAGTTCCGAAATCGCGTCCGAAAACCGCATCAGAACAAGCTCGGACCCATCTGCAGCACAGGCTTCCACATAGTGATCACGCATTGTCAGGTGAGTCAGTTGCTCAAATCGGATCGTCTTGAGGCGGCGAAAAAACACCGGTTCCGCATCATCCAAAGTGGCCGGATCATCCTCAGGACCCGAATCGCCCTCTCTGATTTCGCCACCGGACGGCAGCATCTGCCCGAGGAAGGCATCTGTGATGAAGTTCCATAACAGCGCAATCCCGAAACCAACCGCGACAAGATAGACCAACCCAGGCAGTTCATTCGCCTCAGGGAAAAAGAGCCTGTTCACCAAAGACACCCAGACGGCGATCGGCACGGAAACAAGCAATGCCAGAAGCAGACTTCTCGGAACAGGCAAAGCGGCACAGCGTCCGGCAATCCAGTCAGAGCGAAACATCCAATGTCCGAACAGCCAGACCGGCCCCAGAAGGACGACCCAGTAAGCAATACGCAGAGGCCAGTCCAGACGAATATAGGTTCCGAAAGGACCAATCACAGACGCAAAAGTAACAGCCCCCATAAGAATGCAGAACGACCAGAACCATTGCGATTCAATCAGTCGTTCGCGTAGCGTCAATGGCAATCGAATGAATTTCACGAACCCGATCCGGCTGTTTGCGTAACCCGGCTTGATGACCCGTCCGATTCAGGCTTCAAGCACTCTATCAAACTAGTAAGACAGCGAGATGATGACAATAGCGCCTCTTTTAACAGCAAGTCTGCCGGTTCAAATCCATCTTTTGTCAGCCGTCGCGGCGCTTCTGCTGACAATCATCCTGTTGAGCGGCCGCAAAGGGACCGAGGTTCATCGCTGGCTTGGTCGCCTCTGGATAGCGCTGATGGCCATTGTTGCACTCAGCTCGTTTCTCATCTTCGAGATAAGACTGCTGGGACCCTTCAGCCCGATCCATATTCTGTCTGTCATCACACTGGCCGGGCTCATCGGCGGCTGGACGATGGCGCGTCGTGGCAATGTCAGGCGACATGCCCGCATTATGAAGAGCCTTGTCTTCGGGGGACTGATGCTGGCCGGCCTGTTCACTCTGGTGCCCGGAAGGTTGATGTATGCGATGGTCTTCGGAGGATAAACCGGTGCCTCACACAGCCCTGCGCAAACTGCATAGCTGACATGCGGAAGTCTCACTTGCTCCGGGAACCGCCTGCGTGGCATAAGCTCGCCAAGTTGTTGAAGCGGTCACACTTTATCCTCCTCCCAAAGGTGGCTGTTTCCAACCTCCCTTTTGAAGGTGATTATGCTGCATATCCTCCTGTGCAGCTAGTACTTGCCGGGCTTCTCCAGAAGCCCGGCTTTTTCTTTTCTACAGCGCGCTTCTGCAAAGTTGATAGATTTTTCAGATAAAAGCTCGCTCAGAAACAAACTCTTAGAGCATTTTGCGATGAACAGGATTCATACGCATGCTCTATGTCCGCGAGTTGTTTGTCGCCAAACCGGTTCCCACTTTGGCGCAACACGCTCTGAAGCACCGCCGCTGATTCAGGTTCAAGGTCTGGCACTTTATGCGGGCAACGAAAAAGGCCCGCCGGAGCGAGCCTCTGTTCCTAGTCTATGTCCTGCGACGGGCGCTTACATATAGAGCGGTTCCTTATCTTCAAGGCCGTCATAGAGATGAGCCACATACTCACCATAGCCGTTGAAGAGCTGGGTCGGAATTTTCTCGCCACTTTCAAGCACAGTTTCCCGGGCCTGACTCCAGCGCGGATGGGAGACCTCCGGGTTCACATTGGCCCAGAACCCGTACTCATTCTTCTGGATCTGCTCCCAGAAACTCACGGGGCGCTCTTCGGTGAAGGAGAACCGGACAATCGACTTGATAGACTTGAAACCGTATTTCCAAGGCAAAGCGAGCCTCAGCGGCGCGCCGAATTGCTTGTGAAGCGGCTTGCCGTAAGCTCCGGTAACAAGAAATGCCAGGTCATTTGTCGCTTCTTCAATGGTCACCCCTTCCACATAAGGCCAAGGGTACCAGCTCTGCTTCTGGCCGGTTGCCACATCAGGATTATGGAAGGTTTCCATACGGAGATATTTGGCCTTCGACAACGGTTTGGCCAATGCCACAAGGTCCTTCAATGGAAAACCCGACCAGGGCACCGTCATCGACCATGCTTCCACACAGCGGTGACGATAGAGCCGCTCTTCAACCGAGACCTTGCGGATCAGGTCATCAAATTCGATGGTGAAAGGATTTTCCACCTCGCCATCAATACGGACTTCCCAGGGGCGGATATTGAGTGCCTGGGCCCGCTGATAGATCCGCTTGTGAGAGCCGAACTCATAGAAATTGTTATAGGTCGAATTGATCGCCTCCGGCGTAACCGGACGCTCAATCGTATAAAGCTCGTTGCGCTTGGCAGGATAGAGATCCGCGGTCGGGTCAACCGCTTCCTCCGCTTTCGCACGCAAGCCTCCAGCACCCAGAAGGAGCCCCCCTCCGGCTGCAGCAAGCAATTGTCTTCTATTCAGAAAGGCCGCCTCGGACGTTGCCGCATGCTCCGGCAATTCCCACCCCCGCTGACGTTTGACAAACATATTCAATTCTCCGCACAGTTTGGCTCAACCTACGGAGCGGCCCGATCGCGTTCAAATCACGTCTCCGTCATGGCTAAGCTCATGACCGGACCGTATCAGGGCTGACACGATCCGGCCATGACAACACATCCAGGAGACAACGTGCCCTGGATGTGGTGTCTCATCAGGCTGCCTCACTGTCCCGCTGGGCCAGCACCGCATCAGCCGCCTTGCCGGTCAATTCAGCAAGATGATCAAAACGGGTGGTGAAAGACCCCGCCCCTGCCGTGGCAGACCGGATCTCAACAATCAGGTTCCGAACCTCATTCTCCGGCATGATTGCTTCAACCACATCCCAACCGGCCCAGCCATCTTTGCCGTCAAAGCCCAGTAGCTGACCACGGTGTGAGGACACGATCGCATTGATTTTCGGCGTGTCACTGTTCGGACAAGAGATATCAACATGCACCATCGGTTCCAGGAGAACAGGCGAACACTCCGCCAGACCTTCCCGGATGGCCAGCTGCGCTGCCATTTTGAAAGCCTGGTCCGATGAATCCACCGAATGATAGGACCCGTCAGAGAGATTGACCGCCACGTCAACAACCTGGAAGCCAAGCGGACCTTTCTTCAGACTTTCCTCGACCCCGTTTTCAACAGCCGAGAAATACTGTTTGGGAACCGCACCACCAGTAATGTTCTGGGTAAACTCAAATCCCGTTCCACGCGGCTGCGGACGGATATCCAGCAACACGTCGCCAAACTGCCCATGACCACCGGACTGCTTCTTGTGCTTGCCGCGCTGGCTGATCGATTTGCGGATGGTTTCCCTGTAAGGCACGCTCGGGGCATGCGAGGTTACATCAATCCCGTATTTGCCTGTCAACCGTTCAACGGCAACACGCAGATGCATTTCACCCTGCCCTTCAAGAAGAGTTTCACCGGTTTCCTGCACCTGACAGACAGACAGAGAGATATCTTCCTCAACAATCTTCTGAAGAACACTGGACAGCTTGACCTCGTCCTTGCGTTCAACAGGAGCCACCGCAAGCGACAGCACGGGTTTGGGAATATCAAGTGTCCCAAGCTGCACACCACCGGCCTTTTCTGAAGACAGGGTCGCACCGGCCCCTCCAACATCAAGCTTTCCAAGTCCGATGACCTCACCAGCCTGGGCCACTCCGCGCTTTGTCGCTTTCTGCCCCTGGATATCAAAGATGCCGGAAACCCGACCGCCATCTCCATCTGATGTCAAAAGCTCTGTCCCGTCACTCACCTCACCAGCGAGAACACGGGCAACAGAAATCTTGCCGCCATGCGAGGTGTGAATACTCTTGAGGATCTGAACACTGGTTCCACTGGCTTCCCCACCCAACCGGGTGACAAGACTTTCGACAGCGGGAGCTTCATGGCGCAGAGACTTCAGCAGACGCAGAATACCATTGCCATGGCTGGCAGAACCCATGAAGACCGGGCAAATCTGGCCGCTTTGCATTTCGTCTGTCAGGTCGCCAAACACCGTGGCCAGGTCAGGCTCTTCATCCTCAAGCAGGGTCTCCATCAGGGTGTCATCATAATCCGCCAGGGTCTCAAGCATCGAGAACCGGGCCTCAGCTTCACGGACCTTGTCCGCGTCCGACATATCAATGACTTCACTTGGCGCGTGCTCCCGGAACACATGGGCCCGTTCCAGAGCAAGGTCGATAAATCCGGTGATCACATCATTCTGCCAGATGGGAATCTGCCGCAGAACAAAGGGCCGCGCACTGGCAGGCTGCAGCAGGGACAGAACATCACGGACCGGCATAGCGACCTTGTCCGTCTTGTTCAGAAACAGCATATGGGGAATTGCCCTATCTTCAAGGGACTTCAGAATAAGCTGAAGTGCAGGCACCTTTCGCTCATCCGCCTCACAACAGACAATGGCGAGGTCGACCGCACCAGAAATACCAGCGGCTTCTCCGGCAAACTCAACTGAGCCCGGACAATCCAGGAAGGTATAGCGATCCCCCATAAACGTCGCCTGGGCAATATTGGTCTCGACGCTCATATTGTGTGCCCGCGCCTCAGGCGAGCCATCGCCAACGCTGGAGCCCGCATCCACACTGCCCATACGCTCCAAAACGCCACAACGCTCCAGGATGGCCTCCAGGAGCGTTGTCTTTCCACTGCCGAACGGCCCCATAATCGCAATCGCGCGGGGCCCGGATACTCTGCCATGGTGGTTTTCCATCTTTGCCTCCTGTTCCTGATATGTTCCAACGGTCACAACCGTAAACACGGCGGGGGATCTGAGCTTTCAGCAAACCCGTCTCAAACATGAGACTGCTTTCAGAAGGGTGATGCAAGGAAAACACGTGTTGCAACGCAATAGATCAGACGTTTCTGAACCGGCGGATTGTCGCACCATCAAAGCAAAAGGCACGCCCCACGGACGTGCCCTTTATGTTCTGTTCGACACCGGTCATTAGCGCCCGCTATGTCTCAGGTTGAGCTCGGCTGCACCGGCAGCAAGGCTAAGACCGGTCTGCACCTGTACACTGACGGGCTGCAACGTAACGGACTGGTCAAATCCGCCGACAAACACATTGGCTCCGGCTCCGACACCAGCAGTCACTTCTGCAGCGGCTCCCAGATAACGCCCTTCAAGAGCTCCACCATTTGACGCAACCGTTGGTGCGAGAACAATCCAGGCCAGCTCACCGGTCGCGCCCGAGCTCAGGTCCAGACCATATTTGTCGAGCGACCCGGAATAATGCTCAACCGTGCCATCAATCGACTGGAATGTGCAGTTCAGAGACCGGCTGCTGATCACGATAATGCCTGAGCTTTCAGATGCAGAACAGCTGAGGTTGCCGATTTCAACCGGGCTCGCGGCAGTTGCCGGAGCAACACCGGACATCAGAGAGGCCGCGACAAGTGCAGTTCCAAGAATCTTTTTCATGATCTTTCTCCAGACTGGCCAACAGAAGCAAAGTGCTCCCGTTTACGTAAACTGGATATGTGGGGCCTTGATCACACGTGCCAATCAGCTCTCATCATCACTGCGTGAAAGCCTCGTGACATAAAAAAGCCGCCGCAGACTCTGCGACGGCTCATAAAGTCAGCAATGCAAACGATATCGCTTATGTCAGGCTGGCACAGAACCGCTGGATGCGTTCGCAGGATTCTTCCAGTGCTTCCGTTGAAGTCGCATAGGAGATCCGGAAGTTTGGTCCAAGACCAAAGGCAGAGCCCTGAACAACAGCAACACCTTCCGCTTCCAGCAATTCCGTAACGAAGTCTTCGTCAGTCTCAAGCACCTTGCCGGACGGTGTGGTCTTGCCCATACAGCCAGCACAGGATGGGAACACGTAGAACGCCCCTTCAGGGGTCGGACATACGAGACCTGTGGCCTGGTTGAGCATGGAAACGACCAGATCACGGCGTTCCTTGAAGACGGCAGCCCGCTCAGAAATGAAGTCCTGCGTGCCATTCAGCGCTTCAACAGCAGCCCACTGGGCTATGGATGTCGGGTTGGACGTGGTCTGAGACTGAACCTTACGCATCGCATTGATCAGCTCTACAGGCCCGGCCGCATAGCCGATGCGCCAGCCGGTCATCGCGTAGGCCTTGGACACACCATTCATGGTCAGTGTCCGGTCCTTGAGGCCTGGCTCAACCTGGGCAGGTGTCACAAACTCGAAATCATCGTAGACAAGGTGCTCATACATATCGTCAGACAGGATCCAGACATGCGGATGCTTCATCAGAACATCCGTGAGTGCCTTCAGCTCATCGCGGGAATAGGCAGCACCACTCGGGTTGGATGGCGAGTTGAACACAAACCACTTGGTCTTTTCCGTAATCGCAGCATCAAGCGCTTCCGGACGCAGTTTGAAACCATCGTCCATGGTCGCACCAACAAAAACAGGCTCGCCACCACAGAGAAGCGCCATATCCGGATAGGATACCCAGTAAGGTGCCGGGATGAGAACCTCATCACCCGGATTAAGCGTCGCTGCAAAAGCATTGTAGATGATCGGCTTGCCACCAGGCGCCACAAAGCACTGAGCCGGATCGTAATCGAGACCGTTCTCACGCTTGAACTTGTCAGCGATCGCCTGTTTCAGTTCTGGAATACCATCGACCGCAGTATACTTGGTCTCACCGCGCTCGATCGCTTCAATAGCGGCCTTCTTGATATTATCCGGCGTATCGAAATCAGGCTCACCAGCACCAAGGCCAATAACGTCGCGGCCGCTGGCTTTCAGCTCACGCGCCTTGTTGGATACTGCAATGGTAGCGGACGGTTTAACTCTGGACAGAGAGTCGGCAATAAACCCCATGGGTTATCTCCTGCGATCTTTTGTGTAGCGAGGAAAAACGCGGCGCGAACCTAGGCCTCGGCAGCCGAGAATGCAAGGTCTATGCTGAGACATTGGTCGGATTTATAATCCCTGCAGCTCAGCTGGCACAAAATTTCACCCTGTGTCACTCCAGCCAAAACCCAAGCCACCAAATAAAAATCATAGTAAAAATAATATTAAACAACGATACAAGAATTACGAGCAAAACACTCAAAATAGAAGAAACATTATATTAGTTTTTCTGAGATATAAATACAAGAGAAAGACAAATGGCTGACAGCGAATAAGCAAGACAATAGATTGGGGGCAATCAATGCATAAGCTTTACGCGACATACGGATCTGGAAATTGCTACAAAGTACAGCTCTTGATGCACCAGATCGGCATTCCCTTTACCGTCAAAAATATTGACGTCCTGAAGGGTGAGACCAAATCAGAGGCCTATCTGGCTATCAATCCGAATGGCAAGGTGCCCTTCCTGTCGCTGGAAAATGGTGAGACCATCGGCGAGTCGAACGCCATGCTGCAGCATCTGGCCCATGGGACGCATCTGACGCCGGAAAGTCATTTCGACCGCATCAAGATGTTCGAATGGATGCTCTGGGAACAGTCAAGCCACGAGCCGAATATCAGTCCGGCCCGTTTCATGATCGCTATTCTTCCCGAGCTGCGCGAAGCAAACAAAGACCGTATTGCGGAATGGCAGCAGAAGGGCAACAAGGCCCTCGGCATCATGAACAATTATCTGGCAAAGCACGATTGGCTGGCTGGCGAGAAATACTCAATCGCTGATATCTCGCTCTATGGATACACACATGTCGCACATGAAGGCGAGTTCGACATGGATCAGTATCCGCACATTCAGGCCTGGATGGCACGCGTTGCAGAGACGCCAAACTATATCTCTATGCCTGAAATCATGCAGGATCTGCTGAAAGCAGCCTAAACTGCCCTGATCAGAATTCAGAAGAATGAACGAGGGAGGCGATTTGCCTCCCTTTCTTTTTCAGCGCCTGGCGACTTCCAGTCTCAGTCGCTCACAGACCTGCGCGCCCTGCCGGATATCCGACACCACATAGCGCAAGCCAGACCGAAGCGTGATGACCACAGCGCCTGCATCTTTCGGCAGCGCCACAAATCCATGCGCAAACCGAACATCCTCGATATCCGTATAGGGAATGGTGATACCGTCAATACCATCCAGTATCCGTCGGATAACACAGCTGTCTTCCCCCAGAGCAACCCGGTTGGTCTGATAGCGCAAAAATGCATGAAGAAACAGAAAAGGACCGCCAATCAACACCACGACAAGTGCCAGACGCGCCAGTCCATGATTGTTGGTCTTGTCGTCCAGAACGAACCATAAGAGGAGATAGGCCGTCACGATCAGGACGGATGGCACAAAAAGAGACCAGTGGGCGGAAAACGTCTCGAAGCCGCTTTCTTCGCCGCGATCCAAACCGTCCAGAGTTTCGCCAAATGACAGCGCCATGGATGAAAGACTACTCCCTTTTTCGCGATTCGACAAAGAGGGGCATACAACCACAGGCATTCGGCATACCAATCAAAATGATTGTGACTTGCGATCACCACAAACTGGGAACACCCTCTACTGGGGCACAAAAGCGCTTTCCGAAGGAGGAAATACGGTCATGATAGCCAGATACGCAGCGGTCACGGCATTGGCCCTGTCGACGTCGGTTCTGTCGACATTGTTCACAGCTCTTCCAGCGCGGGCCGCCGGTGTTGAAATCAAAACGGAAGACTACACACTGATCGCAGACAAGATTGCCGACAACCTTGACCACCCCTGGGGTCTGGCGTTTTTGCCGGATCAATCCATGCTGGTTACAGAACGCCGTGGCCGTCTGCGCCATGTAAAGAACGGCGTGGTGTCAGCGCCTCTCAAAGGCTTGCCAAGGATAGCGGATGGCGGTCAAGGCGGATTGCTGGATGTCGCCGTCGCGCCCGATTTCAATCAGACACGTCACATCTATTTCACCTTTTCGGAGCCTTCAAAGGACAGACGCTCCTTCGGCACGGCCCTGGGGCGAGCCAGACTGAACCTGTCACCCACACCTCATCTGACCGAAGCCACAGTGCTGTTTTCCCAGAACAGGAAAACACGGACCAGACGGCATTTCGGTTCCCGGATCGTCTTCGCGCCGGACGGAACCCTGTTCCTCACAATCGGCGACAGAGGAGACAGACCACGTGCCCAGGACCCACGCGATCATGCAGGATCTGTTATTCGGCTGAACCGGGACGGATCAGTTCCCAAAGACAACCCTTTTGCAGATGGCAGAGATGGCGCGCCTGAAATCTGGTCAATCGGTCATCGCAATCCACAAGGTGCCACATGGCACAAGGGAGAAAACGCCCTCTGGACCGTTGAGCATGGCGCGCGCGGCGGGGATGAAATCAACAGGCCGAGAAAGGGTCTCAACTATGGATGGCCCGTGATTTCCTATGGCAGACACTATTCCGGTCTTCCAATCGGAGAAGGAAAGCGGAAATCCGGGCTGGAGCAACCTCTCTATTACTGGGATCCATCCATCGCCCCATCCGGCCTCGCCTATTATGATGGCACGGCTTTCAAGAAATGGCAGGGCAACATTCTCGTCGGCGCCCTCAAGGACCGGATGCTGGTAAGGCTGAAGCTGAACGGATCACGCGTCGTCCATGAAGAGCGCATCCTGAAACGTCGCTTTGGCCGCATTCGGGATGTGCGACAGGGGCCCGACGGACTGGTCTACCTTCTGATAGATGACGATGATGGCGCAATTATCCGCCTGAGCCCCAAGCGCTAGGGTTCAGAACCCTAAGGCCGAAAAAAGAGAAAAGCCCCGACAAATTGTCGGGGCTTTCTCAAATCCAATCCGTGGCTTTGCGCCAAAGGCAACTTATGCAGCGTTGCGGATGAACCGGTCAAGCTCACGATATTCGTAGGTATCGGAACCAACACGCTTCTCAATCTCACGGAGCTGCTCCTTAGCAAGATCCATCTTCCCGAGATGTACATAAGCCTCACCAAGATAGGCCCGTGTCAGCGTATAGTTCGGATCAATGGAAAGCGCTTTGTGGTAGTAGCTCAGCCCAACATCAAAACGACCAAGCTTCCGGTTTGCATAGCCCATATAGTTCAGGACCCGCGGGTCATCCTGGTTAGACACGGTCTGCAGAACAGCAATCGCTTCGCGATAATCGCCGTTCTTGGCCAGGCGCGCGCCGGTCCAGTACTTGTCTTCATCCTGAATGACACTGGATGTCTTGCGCACACATTTTTTCAGGCGTTTGGAATAAACATGTCCCCGTTTACAGGACTTCTTCTTTGCTTTTGTCGCTTTCGGCTTCGGCTGAACAAACGTGCTTTCACCCGCAGCATTTGCAGAGACAATCGAGTAAGGCATGAATGTCACTGCCATTCCGGCAATAACGGCAGATCTCAACAAGGCAGTTTTCATAACATATCCTCCAAATGAACTTGACGAGGATTATACGGAAGTTTTCCGGAAAAGAGCTTCAAACGTTCAACACATATTCTGGCATAGGTTTGAATGAATAAAACCGGAAGCTCGTTTGTTCTATCCCGAGGCAGTCCAAATTCCGTGAGGCCTCATAATACCCGTCACTCGCGTTAGCTGATCAGGAAAGTGCCGCCAGGTACCGGCTGGACCACCATCCGTTTCTCAAACTCCTGAACGGGGAGTGGCGGGCTGAACAGATAGCCCTGATATTCATGACAGCCCCGCTCCGCCAGCCATTGAAGCTGACTTTCACGTTCAACACCTTCAGCCACGATCTTAACATCAAGCAGCTGGCACATGTTGATAATAACACCGGCAATCGCTTCCAGATCGGGATCCTGCATAAATGAGCGGTCAATCTTCAGGCAGCTGATCGGATAGCGCTGCAGATATCCCAGATTGGAATAACCGGTGCCAAAGTCATCAATGGCAAGCTGGAAACCCATTGCCTCAATGTGCTTCAGTTCCTTGATCAGCTGCTCATTGTCACCCATCAGCATGGATTCCGTGATTTCAAGCTCAAACCTTGAAGGATCACAATCCGTCATGTTCGCAAGACGGCGGATGGCCGGAATAAGCTCCTTGCTGTGAAACTGCCGCGGCGACAGGTTGACGGATACGGTGATATCATGCCCCAGCGCATGCCAGATCCGCTGCTGTATCGCTGCATTCTCCATCACCCACTCACCGATCGGCTCAATCAGGCCGGTTTCCTCGGCAACGGCAATAAACTCTCCCGGCTGCCGGATTCCCAGCTCCGGATGACGCCAGCGGATCAGCGCTTCGGCACCAACAATCTTGTTTTCGGCGACAGAGACACGCGGCTGATAGAACAGCTCAAATTCACCATTATCGACGGCCTTGCGCAGCGATGATTCAAGCTCAAGCCGGCTCTCGGCCTGTTCATTCATATAAGGCGCGAAGAAGCTGTACTGGTTCCGGCCGCCATCCTTGGATTCATACATGGCCAGGTCAGCATTCTTCAGCATTTCATCAATATTTTCGCCGTCATTGGGGTAAAGGCTGATACCAATGCTGGGCGTCACCTGAAGGTCTCGTTCTCCGATGGTCATTGGACGCGCCAATGCAGCAAGAATACTGTTCGCGACCTGGGACGCATTGCTGTGCTCATCAATATCTGTCAGCAGGACAACAAACTCATCGCCACCGAGACGTGCCAGAACATCGGTCTTCCGGACACAGGATCTCAGGCGACGGGAGACCATCACCAGCAGTTCATCGCCAACCGCATGCCCCAGAGAATCGTTGATGTGCTTGAAGCGATCCAGATCGATGAAAAGAAGCGCAACCTTCTTCTGATCCTCATCTGCCCGGTCAAGAATGGCGTTCATTTCCTGGGTCAGATATGTCCTGTTATAAAGGCCGGTAAGAATGTCATGATGAGCCAGATAGGCGATCTTCTGCTCTGCAGCTTCACGCTCGGTCACATCCACTTCCGTTACCAGAATGGCCGGCTCACCCGTTACGGAATCGCGGCTCATTCGAGCGTCAATTTCGTGCGTCCGGACACCATCTGTTGTCTGGACACGCGCGGAGAAGCATCGCTCTCCCCGTCGCTTCAGCGCGCTGGTCAGCCCGCGTTTGTCGGACGACCTGATCAGTCTGCTGGTAAGTGTCTTGGTGTTGTCAGCTCTGGACTGGCGTGCAGCCGGGTTCTCGTAGAGAAGCTCTCCATGCTCATCAAAGAGCGAAATCATGGCCCGGGTATGCAGAAGCGCCTGGGCGCTGCGCAGAACATCTGGTGTCTGGCTGTCCTCGGCAATAGCCTCACACAACATGGCCATGCGACCATCATCCAGCAGAACTCCACGGAACATGCAGCGGACAGTTACCGGCTCGCCACCAGGATACAGGGTCCACAACTCGCTGAACGTCGCCCCATCATGGAAATCCTGCTGATATTGCTTCAGGCGACGGGACACCGTTGGAGACATCTCGCTGCCCATATCCCGGGCAAGCAGATCTTCTCTGGTTTCCGCATTCCATAAAGTGAGGGCCTTGTCATTTGTCCAGCAGACATGGCCTTTATCAATATCGAAGACCCAGACAGGGATGACGGAATCTTCAAGCAGACGCAAGCGAGCAGAAAGGGCTTGTCTCTCTCGCGCGCCATTCTCAGACCCGGGAAGAGAGACAACGTTGCTGCTATCCTTCTGACCGATGCGAGATCGCGCCGACATGTGCAACTCCTGCCTAACCTGCTCGAAACATTAGGCTTGAAAGCAGACCAAAACGTTAAACGTTACAGAAAAGAGGTAACAAAATGCCTCACTCATCTTTCTTGGTAAATGGAGTCTAAATCAGAATTTAACATTAGAAGTTGATGAAATACTCAAATACAACACACGTCGCAGACAACAGTCGAAACAAGCCCGAAAAACTGCGCATTAGCATTACAACCAATCAGGATCAGACGTTAACAGGCATCCAGCCCTTTTGTGCAAACAGCCTTGCAATTAACCGAAACCAATCTACCTCAAACCTGCCAAACAGGATAAGCTGAAGCCGTTTCTGAAACCAGAATCGTTAAAAGTCGCACTGAGTCATTAAGATCCGCCGGAACAGCAGATGAGCAAGAAGCGCAAGACAGAGCAACAGGACGAAAGTCAGGCTGGCGGTTTCGGTGAAACTCCACAGGCCGGTTTTGTCGTCGACAGCGCTCCACTCTCGGGCTCGATTGCCGACTGGGCGAACGAGATCTCAGAGGAAGCAGCCAGGCCTGCACCCAAGGCACAGGAAAAGACAAAGACACGGAAAAAGTCAGCCGCCAAGGAACGCGTCGCAACAGGTCTGAACCCGGTTGCCGGGCTCGACATCTCTTATGAAGATGCGATGCAGGGTGCCGCGCCACGTGCTGGCGTGACCGCAACGGTTTCCGCCCTCGAAACGCTGATTGAACGCGGCAGGCCTCTCTTTGCAGATGACCAGCCCTGGGTCCCGCATCGCCCGCCACGCCCCGAGAAATCCGAAGGTGGCGTCCAGTTCAAGCTGGCATCGGAGTTTGATCCGAGAGGCGACCAGCCACAAGCCATCGAAGAACTGGTGGAAGGCGTGAACAATGGCGAAGCCTCCCAGGTTCTTCTTGGCGTTACCGGGTCGGGCAAGACCTTCACCATGGCGCAGGTGATCAATCACACCCAGCGTCCGGCGCTCATTCTCGCCCCAAACAAGACTCTGGCCGCGCAGCTCTATGGAGAGTTCAAGTCCTTTTTCCCGGACAATGCCGTTGAATATTTTGTCTCCTATTACGACTATTATCAGCCGGAGGCCTATGTGCCCCGCTCTGATACATTCATCGAAAAAGAGGCAACGGTTAATGAGCAGATTGACCGTATGCGCCACTCGGCCACCCGTGCTCTTCTCGAGCGGGACGATGTAATCATCGTCGCGTCAGTATCCTGCATCTATGGTATCGGATCGGTCGAAACCTACACCGCCATGACCTTTTCCATTGAGGTCGGCGAGCAGCTCGACCAGCGGCAGTTGATTGCCGACCTGGTGGCCCTGCAATACAAACGCTCTGATGCGGCCTTCCAGCGCGGCACATTCCGGGTGCGTGGGGATACGATTGAGATTTTCCCGGCCCACTATGAAGATCGGGCCTGGCGTGTATCCCTGTTCGGCGATGAAGTGGAGGATATCACCGAGTTCGATCCGCTTACGGGCAAGAAAAGCGGCGAGATGCAATTGGTGAAGATTTACGCCAATTCGCACTACGTAACGCCAAAGCCGACCCTGCAGCAGGCTATCAAATCAATCAAGGCTGAGCTCTCTATCCGTCTTGAAGAGCTCTATGCTCATGGCCGCCTTCTGGAAGCCCAGCGGCTGGAACAGCGTTGCCGTTTTGATCTGGAAATGATGGAAGCGACCGGTGCCTGCGCTGGCATTGAGAACTATTCCCGCTACCTCACAGGCCGCAAGCCGGGCGAACCGCCCCCCACTCTGTTCGAATATCTTCCAGACGATGCTCTGGTCTTTGTCGATGAGAGCCATGTGACCATCGGTCAGCTGGGTGGCATGTATCGAGGCGACTTCCGGCGGAAGGCGACGCTGGCGGAGTACGGCTTCCGCCTGCCGTCCTGCATGGACAACAGGCCTTTGCGGTTTGAGGAATGGGACGCCATGCGCCCCCAATCGGTTTTCGTATCCGCGACCCCCGGCGGCTGGGAGCTGGAAGAAACCGGTGGCGTCTTCGCCGAACAGGTCATCCGGCCAACCGGCCTGACTGATCCGGATATCGATATCCGGCCCGCTTCCAGCCAGGTCGAAGACCTTCTGGGCGAAGTCCGCGAAGTAGCCCAGAAAGGCAATCGGGTTCTGGTGACCACGCTCACCAAGCGCATGGCCGAAGACCTGACCGAATATCTGCACGAGCATGGTGTCCGTGTGCGCTATATGCATTCCGATATTGATACTCTCGAACGGATTGAGATCATCCGCGACCTGCGACTTGGAACCTTTGACGTGCTGGTGGGCATCAACCTGCTGCGCGAGGGGCTCGACATTCCGGAGTGTTCTCTGGTTGCCATTCTGGACGCGGACAAGGAAGGCTTCCTGCGTTCGGAAACCTCTCTTGTCCAGACCATCGGCCGCGCCGCCCGTAACGTGGATGGCCGGGTCATCCTCTATGCTGACAACATGACCGGCAGCATGGAACGCGCCATTGCGGAAACCAACCGCCGTCGGGAGAAACAGCAGGCTTATAACGTCGCCCACAACATCACTCCCGCCTCAGTCAGGAAAAACATCGGCGACATCCTTGAAAGCGTCTATGAGCAGGATCACGTCACAGTTGATCGCGGACTTGCCGAAGAAAGCAAAGCGGTTGCCGGGCACAATCTCAAGGCCCACATGGCGGATCTTGAGAAGCGCATGAAGGATGCCGCTGCCAATCTGGAATTCGAGGAAGCGGCCCGTCTGCGTGACGAGCTCAAGCGTCTGCAGGACACAGAACTGGCCATTGCCGATGATCCACTGGCCAGGCAGGCAGCCATTGAGGACAAAGCGGGAAGCTTTGCCGGACAGCAGAAATACGGCAAGGCAGGCAACTTGCCAAAATCCTCAAAGGCAGCCAAGCCCGAACTTGGCAAGATGGGGCCTGGCAGCGAGCGAGCCATCCCCAAAGGCGGCTCCGCACCCAAAAAGCGCGGACGCAGCACAGGTGGCAAACCCGGAACGAGAACCTATAAGACCAATCGGACATAACGTGAGACAGATGCCTGATTTCTGCCGCAAAGTCCCTGTATGAGACGCGCGGGAGGATCAGGCATTGAGTCGGGAAACAGACCAATGCGCAATCAGGGGCGAATTCTTATGACTGGTCTGTCTTGCACAACACTCAAACTCATTCCTCTGGCCGCTGTTGCAGCACTGGCATTGGCCCAGCCTGCAACCGCTAAACAGCAATGCGGCAAAGCGTCGTGGTATGAGCTCACATCCAAAACCGCATCAGGCGAAATGGCCAACCCGAACCGGCTGACCGCTGCACACCCTTCCCTGCCCTTTGGCAGCCGCGTGGTTGTGACCAATCAGAAAAACGGCCGCAGCATCACCCTGCGCATCAATGATCGCGGGCCTTTTGTCAAAAACCGCATCATCGACGTAACCCGTGCCGCAGCCTACAAACTCGGTTTCAAAAATGCAGGCATTGCCCGGGTCTGTGTGGAACGGGTGGGATAAAATCAACGGGTCTTGCGGGCAACGAAGAATTTCCGTGTCAGCTGCTGGCAGCAATCATAGTTCGGATTATCGATGATATGGGTCTTGATGGCGTCATTGACGCCTTCATAAGATGAGAAGGCATCATCAAAGCAGATCCAGCCACCGGGCACGAGGAAACTATTGATGATTCTGATATCCTGGCTGACAGCATCAAAGCTGTGATCACCATCAACGAATGCCAGACGCACTTTAAAATCATCCCGCACAGTTTTCGAGAATGTCTTCATTGTTCCGCGGCAAGGCAGCACAACATCCTGCAGATTATTGGCCTCAATCGCACTTGTAAAAGCATTCAAGGTGCTGCCAAAGCGATCATAGACTGGAACAATGTCGCGCTGGAAAGGTTCATCCCAGACAGTCTGCTCATGGTGTGCGTCATATTTCACACCATCCAGCACTACGCTGAAAGAATGAGATCCATCGTCATTCGCAAACCAGTCATTGCGTTCCGGAAACAGGTCAACACAGAACACTCGCGTATTGGGAGAAAGTCGGGCCGCCATCCCAATTGCCACAGCGGACCGTCCGCACCAGGAGCCCATCTCCAGAATATCTCCCTCGAGGTGGCTACTGCTGAGGGTCAGAGCAAACAACATGGACAGCTGATCAATTGGCGACCAGCCCGGGATGGATTCCACCGCATCCTCAATCTGGGTAACAATAGGTCGCGTTATCTTATCCATATCTGAAACTCTTCAATTGCAGTAACGTCAGCCTGATTCAGGCTTTTTGCAGAGTAACAAGAAAAACGGATCAAGCCAGTCATGTCCGTATATTTCGACGGCTATTTCACTGTAATGAACAGGATGCCTCTGACGTAAGACAGGGCAATTCAAAGTGAATTGATTGGCACACCTTCCATGTGACTCTTTAAAAGAGCTCCATGCGCTCTCTTCGTACCGGTCTTCTGCTTGTTCTGCTCACATCACCCGCTCTTGCGGATGAGCGGGCGGCGTTTTACGGAACATGGGGCACGGAGAAGCAATGCGCGCGGGCACCTATCAAGCCCGGTGGAACAGTATTGTCAGAACCATTCAGGATTGATCCGCTCTGGCTGCGACAGGGCACGCTGTGGTGCAGTCTCAGATGGGGGCCGGTTGAGGCACGTGGAGACGGGTTATTTACCGGTGCGCATGTGCAGTGCGGGGAGGATTCTGTCCGCGGCTATTTTCTCGGTATGGATCTGTCCGGTAAAGAACTGACTCTCCGCTGGGACTTTCCTCTGGCAAACGGTCCCCTGCACCGATGTACAGGGGACAGGGTCAAGGCCGATTAACCCGGCCAGAGGGCCGTTTTTGGATGGAACTGAGACCAGGCGAACCAGAAAGCCTGATGGCTACCCAGATCAGATCCATCTGATCCCACAGCCTTGATACCGCCCGCCGCAAGCTGCAGGCGAATATTCTCATAGGAAATACTCTCGCCATTCTTCAGCGCCACCAGAGCCTTGCTGCGCTGAAAGGCTATGGGCTTGCCGGATGCTGTGATGACGCCGATGATATCCTCATGGACCGGCAGACGCGGGTCCACATCCCCCACCGGGAAGATCGGCCCATTCGCATCGCGATTGTTGCGGAAATTGAAATCCCGACCAAGTGCCAGAGCTTCAACCAGAACCGTGGTCTCAGGATGTTCTTTTTTCCACGTGGCCCAATCTGTTGTCACCACACTGGCCTGCTGTAGTTTCAAACCCTTTTTGGCCAGCGGCCCGGTGACTGCGTGACCAAGGAACGTATCAAATACTGAAAACGTATTGATGTCATACATCACCTTGTTGGACCGGATAAGAAGACCGGACGTCCGAAGAACCGGACGGTCAATGCCCGCTGGAAGCTGATCTGTAAAATAAGCCTGGGCAGCGCCACACAGGGTGCAATAGGGAATGCCGAGATGACGGCCACCAAGCGTATCATTGACCATCTCACGAACTTCCATGATCCGGCGCGGATAAGCCCGATACTCGCCATTTACCTCAACGCCGAAGACAATGTCATCATCCTTCAGCCATGTGGCCTCTGCTGCACTGCTTACCTGAGGATTATCGGCCGCCGGAATACAATTGCAGGGTTTGTCAGTCGTATCATAGGCACGATCATCAATCAGCACACCGCCCCAAGAGACAAGGCGCCAGTCAATATCACCCTCGACAAAAATCTTGTCCCAACCGGGCACAATACTGGTGAAAACGGCCCGTTTTGCGCGAAGGTAATCAGGCGGTGCGGGAATATCCCAGGCAATGAGATGATCCGTCACAACACCCCAGTTGTTCTCATGAGGCAGTGTTTTGCCAAACAGTTTGGACGCCGCATCCGTCAGCACTCCGTTAAGCTGCTGACTGGACACAAACCGCATCAGATCGCTGATGATCCAGACAAGCCTCGGGTCTTTCGACGCGGCAATCTCCTCAAGAGCAACAACCTGATCACGTCCCCAGACCGATTGGGTCATGCTGTCAATGAAAGCCGTTTTCACAGCCGCCTGAAGACTATCGGACAAGGGGCCTTCCGGAATGGTCGGAGGAGTGCCAAACTTCTCAATCACATAGTCGGGCAGCGGAGCCGCTGCATGGGGCCGGACAGCCCCCAGCCAGACAAACGAAACGATCGCCAGAACCACAAACAAGATGGAACGGAATTGAAAATTCTTTGCCAATGCCATGGACGGACCTTTCGCCTGCTTGTTTCCCAGCAGAACGTGAGGCGACTGACAAACGCACCGCCATCTCTGCTGCATAGTGTAAAGCGCATATGATTATGCGCCCTTCTTGCAGCACCTCCAATCACGGCACATCAGCATTTGGTGAAGGCTGTATGGGTCAGGAGCCGTCCGGCAGCCCTGCGAGCCAGTCGAGCCCGTGCCCAACCCATTCCGCAGGAATGGAATGCCCCCGTTCATGCAGGCAAAGCTCCAGAACACGCCCGGTTCCACTCTTATCCCAACGGGTGCAGGTCAGTCTTTCATCTCTGGCATCAGCCAACCGACCATTACCCTGGGTGTTATTCAGGCGTCTGAGGATTTCAAACCCTTCCGGGATTGGCATTGAATTGTAGATTCCAATCTCATCATAGGCGACAACCTTGTCCGCAAGGCCATGGATATGCCGGAGATTGACCGGCCCTGTCGGGCAAGTGTCAGGATTTGAACGCCAAAACCCGCCTGCAATCGGCGCGTAAGCTCTGAACAGACGCCCTTCATAGCAGGCAACGTTCCAGACCATGGATGCACCACGGGAAAAGCCGGACGCTAATGTCTGGCTCTCATCAATAGGCCAGCGGCGGCGCACATCATCCATCACTGCGCGAATATAGGCGGCCTCATCCCGGCCACTCTCTGCCCTGCCCCGACCGATCTGTCGCCAATACCCAGTGCGCGCAAAAGGCGCGACAAACAGAGCGCCACGGTCCGTTACTCCGCGAACCATGCCACGGTTGCGGAATGTTCCTTCCGGGGAACCGTTCCAGCCATGGAAGTAAACCACCAGGCGCAGTGGCGTCTTCTGATCCCAGTTGTCCGGAACAGCAGCGAGGTAATATCCTCCGGGCACCTCACACCGGGTATCATGCCCGCAGGCCATTGCACTGGAGGAGATGGATACAAAAGCCAGAAGAATGAGCAGAATGCGCATGAAAATACCTGGGTCGCGATCAATCAGTCTGAGTTCAGACTGTTCGCAAGCAGACGCTGAACCACAAGACAATTGTGTGTGAGATACAGCCGGATGACGCGCCAAGCCCGGATTATCTTAACTGAATTGCGTGATCACCGTTGCACCGAGCGCCTGGAACTTATCCATCTGAACCAGATGTCCCGGGGCTTCATCAAGGCTGATTTTCTGCCCTACAAGACGGGATGGCTGAAGCTTGCCCGTCCGCACCATATCCAGCATGGCGCCGTATCGATGTGACTGCATGCCATGGCTGCCGAGAATTTCAAGTTCATAGGCAATAACCCTCGCCATCGGCACATTTGGCATGCTGTGCTGACCCAGCATCAGCCCGACCTGAACATGTTTGCCTCGACGGCGCAAATTCTGCACTGAATTGAAACAGGTCACGGGATGCCCCAGGGCATCGATGGAAACATGGGCACCACCATCTGTCAGGCTCATCACGGCTTCTGGCACATCGGGTTCTTCGGATGCATTGACCGTCGCAACAGCTCCAAGTGCCTTGGCCAGGGCCAGTTTCTCCGGGGCAATATCCACAGCAATAACATTGGCACCCGCCGCATTGGCAATCATCACGGCGGACAAGCCCACACCTCCACAGCCATGGATAACCACCCATTGGCCCGATGAAACTCGACCCTGGTCAACAACCGCACGAAAAGAGGTGGCAAACCGGCAACCAAGACTGGCTGCTGTGGCAAAGTCCATCTCCTCAGGCAGGCGGACAAGATTCAGGTCAGCATGATGGATACCGACAAATTCGGCAAATGACCCCCAATGCGTAAATCCTGGCTGAAACTGATTGTGGCAGACCTGCTGATGCCCGGCATGGCATTCAGGGCAGGTACCACAGCCTCCAACAAATGGCACGGTGACACGGTCGCCGACCTGCCAAAGAGACACATTCTTGCCCGAGGCAACCACTGTTCCTGCCAGCTCGTGTCCGGGCACGTGTGGCAGTTCAATATCCGGATCGTGCCCCATCCAGCCATGCCAGTCACTGCGGCAAAGACCTGTCGCTTCGACTTTCACGACAACACCATCAGGTGATGGTGCCGGGTCAGGTACCGTCACAACCTTTGGAGCAACCTGGAATGTCTCGAAAAGAACCGCTTTCATGGACACAAACTTTCCGCACTGGAAGCAAAGCCACGCTTCACTCTATTAGGGTCAGGAGCTATTAATTTCGTTCATTCTGTTCATCAGGGAAAGACCAATTTCAATATTGTCCCGGCAAAGCAACCTCCCCGCCCCTTGACCCGGCTACCCCGTCACGCCATGTCTAACGGCGGATAAAACGGGAGGACAGGATGGCCGAGACACCGGTTGAGTTTGGAGCACCAAAAGCCGAAGCACTGGATGACGGGCGGCTGGATGCATCGTCTTTTCATCGCAACAGTGATCCGGTAAAGGCGGTGGTGGACAAGCACGTGTCAGTCGCGGCCAGCCATGTGCTTGAAGTGGCCAGTGGCACCGGCCAGCATGTCTGCAACTGGGCCCGCCTCAGACCCGAATGTACTTTCTGGCCTACAGATCTTGCACCGTTTCACATTGACAGTATCAATGGCTGGCGCTCTTTCTTCAACCTCACTAATATCAGGCCCGCACATAAGCTGGATATCACTACTGAAGACTGGTGCGATGCCGCCGGACACCCCTACCCGCCTCTTGATGCTGTCATTGGCATGAACATTCTGCATATTGCCCCCTGGACCGTTTCTGAAGGCCTGTTTTCCGGAGCCGGGAAAGCCCTTAAATCTGGAGGGGTTCTGATGATCTATGGCCCGTTCAAGAAAGCCGGGCAGCATATATCAGACAGCAATGTGCAGTTTGACCAGAACCTGCGTCAGACAGACCCAGACTGGGGCGTCCGTGACCAGGATGACCTTGACAGACTGGCAGTCGGAGCGGGCCTTACACCGGAAGCACCAGAACCGATGCCTGCAAACAATTTTACCCTCATCTACCGAAAAACGTGATTGCCTGACAATCCGGGCCTCAATCAGTCGAATAAATCCGCCATCAGCCTGTTAACGTAACAAGAGTCAGACAACTGACCTAAAGCACCTGATCTCTAACTTGAATTGGTAACGGTGCTTTAAGAGTTTGTTTCTGCGCGAGCTTTCATCTGAAAAGTCTATCAACTTTTCAGAAGCACGTTGTAGACAGCCAGTCGGAAGGGAGATTGATCATGACACGTTTCAGTTTTACAGGTTTATCACTGGTCCTTAGCCTGGTCTCGGGTCTGATCTGGCCAGTTTCAGCCTTCGCGGATACCAGCGAGCGGCAGACGATCATCCATGAGCAGATCCAGGCTTTTCAGGCCGACGACACCCGACAGGCCTGGTCTTATGCAGCACCTGCCATTCAGGTGCGCTTTGGTGATGCGGATCAGTTCATGAGCATGGTGCGCAGCCAGTATCAGCCACTATACCGCCCCCGCGCCTACACGATGGGGGAAACAGTCGAAACGCCGCGTGGCCCCGGACAGATCGTTCATGTGATTGATGATCAGGGCCGCCCATGGCAGGCGCTCTACCTGTTCACGGCTGACAACAAGGATGAGTGGAAAATCAGCGGCTGCTATCTCCACCTGCTACCAGGCGAGGATATCTAGAATACGTCCCGATGCCGTCTATCTGAGGAACGGGTTCGTTGCCCGCTCCTCACCAATGGTGGAATGCGGGCCGTGCCCGCAGATAAAGGTCACATCATCACCAAGCGGCAGAAGCTTCTCTGTAATGGACTTGATCAGCGTATCATGATCACCACCCGGTAGATCGGTCCGCCCGACAGAGCCCTTGAACAGTACATCCCCGACCAGCGCAAAGCGGCTTTCTGCCTGATAGAACACAACATGGCCTGGCGCGTGTCCCGGACAATGGAGAACGTCGAAATCAAGTCCCGCGATCGAGACCACATCCCCTTCCTGAAGCCAGCGATCCGGCTCAATCGTCTTGACCTCCGGCATATTGAACTGGGCAGCCTGATCAGCCACACGTTCAATCAGCTTGCGATCATCTTCATGCGGGCCCTCAACCTCCACATCAAGCAGGTCACGAAGGTCGGCTGCTCCACCAATATGATCGATGTGGCCATGGGTCAGCAGGATCCGCTCGACCTGAACTTCATTCTCTTCGAGAACCTGCCGGATAACGTCCACATCCCCGCCCGGATCAATCACCACACCGTTCTTCGTTTCGTCATCCCATATAATGGTGCAGTTCTGCTGAAACGGGGTCACCGGAACAATAGCAACTTTCATCTGAGGCATGGGAAACCTTTGAGGTTGAGCTGTGTGAAAAACTGCTGATCAGCGACCAGAAGAGCGTTCGATCATCAATCGATCCAGATCCGTAAGAACAATTTCCCGCTTCGGCGGATTCCTGAATTCTTTCAGAGCCTGACGCATAAGGGCAAGTCGACTGACACGACGGGATTCCTTCTGGTCAAAAGCGAAATGCTGCGCCTCACACCGCTGTGCTTCTTTCTTGATAATAGCCGACACCTTGTCTTCCAGAACAGAGCAGGTCTTGCTCGGGCGCAAAGCCCTGACCTTCTGGTCAATCCGCTTTGCACAACCAAGATAGATCTTGCGATGCGTCAGTTCGTGGCTTTCGGCTTTTTTGTAGAAGCGCTTGAAGTTCTTCAACGTCCGGGCCGGAACGCCATTTGTGGTGCGAAGCTTCGGCAGGGTAATCTCGAACTTCGTGACAACACCAAAGCCTTTGATCCGACACCGGTCTGTCTTTACCAGACGGCCTTTCAGAGAGAAATCCTGCTCAATGGACGCAAGCGCATGGCTGCCATCCACAATCGGCCCGCGCTGGTCCATATTTGAGACGATATCAGCGGCAGACTTGCCACGGATCGTATAGTGCTTGATCTCGGTTTTGGTTTCCACATCAGCATAGGCCATATTGCCGATAACCAGAAAACCGGCCGCCAGAGCGGTTATACGTCCAACCCTATTGCCCCAACCTGTCCACAACACGATACGCAACCCTCACCTGTCCCGATACGAGTTTCCAAGTGTTGCACGAGCCTGTGCCCACTGCAATCAACAAGTGCCACTTTCTGTCAGACAACACACAAGTCATCCGGCTCCATCATGGATGGCTCAAGCATTTGCTCAGTTGCGACAGACCGGAACAGGGAGTGCCCCAGACGCGGCGCGGCGCCGTCCACATTTGGCGCTCCCGCCTTGTTACGATCCGATCTGGAGACCGTACGGGTCTCGAAATTGAATCGGGTTCGACCTGTCGTATTCACTGCAGATGCATGCAGATGATAACCGGAGAAGGCCACGATCTCGCCAGGCCTGATATCAAGCGGAAGCACAGAAGACGCGTCCGGTTCTTCTGTCACAGTCGGCAAAAGAGGATAGTCGCTACGATCCCCTGACCGGACACGCCGCATCAGTTCATCGAAATCCCAATCACCGCTGTCATTGGCAATCGGAGTGTCCCAGTAGTACGGATAGAAGAGTACGGTTGTTGCTTCCTGGATATCGTAGATCGGGGCCCACCAGTTGATCTGCTGCGCGATATTTGTCGCCCAACCATCTCTGTGAGCAGGCAACGCTCTGACACGCCAGCTCCACAGCGCCTGATTACTGGGCTGGCGCCTCAGCTTGCGGATATCCTCATAGACATCAGACGGATCATATCCAAGCTCCTCAAACATGCCCCGATAAAGCCGGGAAACATCCTCATCTGTCCTGAACCGCTTGGCGACCTCACCAACAATCCTGTTGAAACTCTCGCCATCCAGATGATTTTCCGCGTCCCTCGGATCATGTGGGGAGAAGGCCTCCTTAAGGGCAAGGCGAGCCCAGTCTGACAGCGCCTTGACGGACTGTAATTCTGTCAGAATCACAATCTCACCGGAAAAGACACGTTCCCCCAACTCGTCACATCCGATCTCACGCCCCAGTCGAACAACACACATCTGCATGAACCCCAGCTTTCAATAGGAATTGCAGACTTGCCATTGATCAGAGCTGCATTCTAGCTTCCCGGCGTCACAGAAGTCGCATGATGAACAGACGTACAATTTGCCGCACGGCATCCAGCAACAGAAATCGGTTGCTACAATCAAACCGGTAGCACTTTGGCAAAATCTTCTTAAGCCGGGATACGCAAAGTTACCCGCAGGCCACCGGCGGGGCTGTCCGACAGCTGGATATCACCGCCGTGCCCGCGGGCCGCATCCCGCGCGATGGTCAATCCGAGGCCTGTTCCACCGATGTCCTGGTTTCTGGCACTGTCAACACGGTAGAACGGCTTGAATACATTATCCCGCTCCTCAGCAGAAATCCCTGGCCCGTTATCGTCGACAATGACTGTAAGCCAGCCGCCGGAATGGTCTCCTGCCACCGTCACCTGATCCGCGAATTTGGCTGCATTCCGGATAAGGTTCCCGATGCAGCGTTTCATCGCACCCGGCCTCAGGAAAACAGACGGCTCCCCTTCAAAGGACAGGGAAACACGTGCACCTTCATGAGAGACTTCACCAGCCAGACCAGACAACAGGACGGCTATGTTAACGTCCTCCGGCTCTTCACCCGCTGTACCTTTGGCAAAGGCCATATAGTCTTCCATCATCCGCTGCATCTCATCCACATCCGCTTCCATGTCACGGGCCTCGGGATTATCTCCCAGCAGCGCCAGCTGAAGCTTGAAGCGGGTCAGGATGGTGCGAAGGTCATGGCTGACGCCTGCCAGCATCGTGGTGCGCTGGTCAATCTGCCGCTCGATCCGTCGGCTCATCTCGATAAAGGCAAGACTTGCCTGACGCACTTCCCGAGCGCCCCTTGGCCTGAAGTCCCGCGGCACGGCACGCCCTTTACCGAAGCGCTCCGCAGCTTCCGCCAACCGCTGGATCGGGCGGATCTGGTTTCGCAGAAACAGGATCGAGACGAGGATCAGCACAAGAGCTGTCCCCATCATCCAGACAATGAAGATATGTGAGTTGGAGGCATAAGTCTGACTGCGGCGGGCAAAGACCTGGAGAATACGTCCGTCCAGCGCAACACGGATTTCGACAAGATTGGACCGCCCCACAGTATCAAGCCAGAACGGCCGGCCAATCCTGCTGCCAAGCTCGGCGCTCAAGGCCCGGTCGAGCAGGGAGAAGAACGGTTTCGGTCCCGTACGCGGCAGCGTGTCCTCTTCCAGAAAGGCCATATTCAGCCCCAGACGTTGGGCTGCTATCTCAACAATCTTGTCCTGCTGTTCAGGCTCCTTGAACGTATCTGCCAGCTCAATCACTGCCGCAATGTCTTGCGACAGAGACGCAGACAGACGCTGGGTCACGGTCTGCCAATGGCGCTCCATGAAGACAAAGGCCAGAACACTCTGCAGAATGACCATCGGCATGATGACGATAAGCAGAGACCGGCCAAACAGGCCCTTTGGCATACGCCGGGCCAGCCCACGCGCAAACCTGTGCCAGAACCCCAGCGGACTGGGCCTGTGTTCCGTCATAACCGCCTTCGGGCTATCGGGGTCTGCCCCCAATCTGCTCTGCTCAGACACGTTCAGTCCGTCACCAGCCTGTACCCGATCCCGCGCACGGTCTGCAGGTAGCGGGGATTGGCCGGATCAGCTTCAATCTTCCGGCGCAAGCGGTTGATCTGAACATCAACCGTTCGTTCACCCGCACCATCAGCAGACGCCAGCTCATGGCGCGGCACAGTATCCCCGATCTTGTGGGCCAGCATGACCAGAAGCTCCCGCTCCCGCTCAGTCAGACGAACAGGAACCCCGTGACCGGACAATTCCTGACGCTTTACATCAAAAACGAAAGAGCCGAATTTCAAACTGTCGAGAACCGGTTTTTCCGCAAAACCGTCCCGCTTCAGAATGTTACTGATCCGCAACAGCAATTCGCGCGGCTCAAACGGCTTTGCCAGATAGTCATCGGCCCCAAGCTCCAATCCCTGGATCCGGTTCTCTGTCTCCGCCCGTGCCGTCAGCATCAGGATCGGAACAGACAGGGTCTCGCGGAGAGAACTTACGAGGGAAAAGCCACTCTCTCCAGGCATCATGACATCAACAATCAGCAGATCAAATGACAGGCTCGCAAGCTTGCGCCTTGCATCCGCTGCATCTTCCGCCTCGGTCACACGAAAGCCATTCGTTCCCAGATAGCGATGCAGCAGCGACCGGATCCGGCTGTCATCATCGACCACAAGCAGATGCGGCGCATCATCAGTCAGTTGAACCGGATTTGTCTGTTCAGATGGAGGAACCATGTCGGAACGTCACCTCACTTCGTCTCGATTTCCGAGACAGGCTGGCCAGTCTTCACAAAGCTGCGGACATCCCCCTGCTGCTCACCATTGATCATCGACATGAGGAACCGCTCAATCACCTGACGCTCTCCAGGGGATGCATCCAGTAGAGCTTTCGCAATCCGCTCGGATTGGGGTCGGAGCAAGGCGAGAGCCAGAGAACGCCCCTCCTCTGTCGGATAGAGCAGCCGTTGCCTGCGATCCGTCGGACCCTGTTTCTGGATAATATAACCCTTGTCAACAAGCTGCTTGAGAACACGCCCGAGGCTCTGCTTGGTAATCTGCAGGATATCGAGAAGGTCAGCGACCCGGATCCCCGGATTACGATTGACGAAATGCAGAACCCGGTGATGGGCCCGTCCGAATTCAAATTCCTGAAGAATCTCATCCGGGTCCCGGGTAAAATCGCGATACGCAAAAAACAACAACTCAATCAGATCAAAGGGAATTCCCTCTTCCGACGACATTGGCGTTGTGATCAGACCTGCACCGTCATCCAGAGCATCATCATCTGAATTGTCAGATTGCGTCGGAAAAATTAAGTCAGCCATATTGACATATTTTTTTACGATTGTTACTGAAGTTGTACAAATTGCGAAAGGATAGAACCCAATTATACGATTTCCTTGAAGCGGAGCCCGGTTTCAACTGAGAACCATCCAAATCAGGATCGACATTACCGGGTCTGGCCACGCAACGCAAAGCGAACCGACGCCGAGAGGCGAAAGATACAATAATGCAGGAGTAAGGAAAATGGCTGGTCTGCCATTCGATCAAAGAGAGGGCGTCATCTGGTACAATGGCGAATTCGTTGACTGGGCGGATGCCAAAGTCCATGTCCTGACCCACGGCCTCCACTACGGAAGCTGCGTCTTCGAAGGTGAGCGCGCCTATGGCGGCAAGATCTTCAAGCTGACGGAACATACAGAGCGTCTGATTGAATCAGGCCGCATTCTCGGTTTTGAGGTTCCATATTCTGTCGAAGAGATCGACGCAGCCTGTGTGGAAATCCTCGACCGGATGAACCTGGTTGATGCCTATCTTCGCCCTGTTGCATGGCGCGGCAGTGAAATGATGGGTGTATCCGCCCAGCAGAACCGCATCAATGTTGCCATCGCTGCCTGGGAATGGCCATCCTATTTCAAGCCGGAAGAGCGCCTGAAAGGCATTCGTCTGGATATGGCAGAATACCGTCGCCCGGATCCGGCAACAGCCCCATGCCGCTCAAAAGCCGCTGGCCTCTATATGATCTGCACCCTGTCAAAGCACGCAGCTGAGGCAAAGGGTTATGCTGACGCCCTGATGCTGGACTATCGCGGCCTCGTCGCCGAAGCAACCGGAGCCAATGTCTTCTTCATCAAGGATGGTGAAGTACATACACCAAAGCCCGACTGCTTCCTTGACGGCATCACACGCCGGACCGTGATTGATCTGATCAAGCGCCGCGGCGTCAACGTCATTGAACGGGCAATCAAGCCGGAAGAAATGTCAGATTTCGAAGAGTGCTTCCTCACAGGAACCGCTGCCGAAGTGACACCGGTTTCAGAGATCGGCCCCTACACATTCTCCGTCGGAGAGCTTTCCAAAGCCCTGATGGAAGACTATACGGCAGAAGTCACACCTGCCAGCTCGGGCGAGGCAGCTGCTTGATAAAAGCCTGATAGACCACAAAAAAACCGGCGATCAGATCGCCGGTTTTTTTGTTGAAAGCTCTCTGTACCCGGGCGCTCAGTCCTGCCAGCGTAGCAACGCCTCGTCATCATCTTCCTTGGCGTCCACCCAACCGCCCGGTTCCCCGGTCTTGGGATATTCCTTTTTCCAGAAGGGCGCTCTGGTCTTGAGAAAGTCCATGACAAACTCAGCAGACTGAAAGGCTGCCCGACGATGGCGGGACGCTGTCAGGACAAGGACAATATCCGAACACGGATCAAGCTTGCCGTAACGATGGATGACTGTGATACCCTGAAGCGGCCAGCGCTCGGCGGCCTGCTCGGCCACACGCTGAATCTCGGCTTCAGCCATGCCCGGATAATGCTCCAGCTCAAGCGCATTCAGGCTACCTTCCTCATCCCGGCATATTCCAGTGAAGGATACAATGGCGCCGATATTCGTACGACCGGCCCGCAAAGCATTGCTTTCGGCAACACAGTCAAACGCCTCGGTCTGAACAGCAATCTTGATCGGGCAGTCATCACTCATTGTTCAGCCACCTGTCATGGGTGGGAAAAAGGCCACTTCACGCGCCTGCCCAAGCGGGTCTGCATGATCTGCGTGGGTCTGATCAAGCGCGACACGCACCAGTTCCGCCTGCTCAAAGGCATAGGCATAGGTTTCATCACGGGACCTGAGCCAGGAGAGCAGATCCGCTACTGTCTCAACGCTGTCCGGCAGTTCCACCTCTTCGTCTCCGACACCAATCCGCTCACGAATCCAGGCAAAATACAGCAGCTTCACTGGTTCTCTCCAATCAGATGGCTAACGCCAACCCTGAAATAGTCATACCCGGTATATAGGGTGATCAGAGCCGAAACCCAAAGAAGCCACAGGCCGATTGTCACCGTTCCTGGCAGCACAACCTCTCCAGCGGGTCCGACCAGCAGAAACCCAAGCGCAAGCATCTGCACTGTCGTCTTCCATTTGGCCACCTGGGTGACCGGGACACTGACGCGCAACTCGGCCAGAAATTCACGGAGGCCCGAGACAAGGATTTCCCGGCAGAGAATAATAATGGCTGCCCAGAGAGACCATCCGCTTATCGTTCCATCCGCCGCCAGCATCAGCAGGCAGGCCGACACCAGCAGCTTGTCAGCAATCGGGTCCAGCATCCGGCCAAGACTGGATTGCTGGGACCAGGCACGGGCCAGATAACCATCGAAAAAATCTGTAATCGCTGCAATGACAAACAGTCCGAGCGCCACCCAACGACTGAAGTCTCCCGGATAGTAGAAACAGGCGACCACTGCGGGCACCGCAAGAATGCGCCCGTAAGTCAGGATATTCGGTATGCTCAGTGCCGGATGGAACATGCAGACAGACGTTTCATTATTGGTATAGCGTTCAGGTTCTTAACTGCACCAAGCGCACGCCGCCGTCAACGCCCGCTACCATCACTATCATGAAAATAGTCATAGATATTTCGGGCCATCTGCTTGCTGATCCCCGGAACAGCTTCCAGGTCAGCGAGATTGGCACGGCTGACAGCCTTGGCTGTACCGAATGAACGGAGCAGCTCTCTCTTCCGCGCCGGCCCGATCCCAGGCACATCATCCAGCCCGGAGCGGGTCATCTGCTTGCTGCGCCGAGCCCTGTGCGAGCCGATGGCAAACCGGTGCGCTTCATCGCGCATCCGCTGCACAAAATAAAGCACCGGGTCGCGCTCCGGCAGCATGAATGGCTGCTTGCCGGGTACAAAGAACTGCTCGCGGCCCGCATTCCGGTCCGGCCCCTTGGCGATACCAACAAGAGCCACCCCTTCAACGCCAAGCTCCTCCAGAGTTTCACGAACCGCATTCAGCTGACCAAGACCGCCATCGATCAACAGAAGATCCGGCCAGAGAGATATATCATCCTTGCTATCCCTCTGATCACCCTTGGGGCCGGTCTCTTTCATCAACCGGCGGAAACGCCGCCCCAGAACTTCCCGCATCATGCCATAGTCATCACCGGGTGTCAGATCATCAGACTTGATGTTGAACTTGCGATAATGTCCCTTTGCAAAACCATCGGGGCCAACCACAATCATCGCACCAAGCGCATTGGTCCCCATAATGTGACTGTTGTCGTAGACTTCGATGCGGCTCGGCACAGAAGGCAGGTCAAATGACTTGGCAACCCCTTCCAGCAGACGGGTCTGCGACGATGTTTCAGCCAGCTTGCGCCCAAGAGCTTCCCGCGCATTGGACAAGGCGTGATCCGTCAGCATGCGTTTTTCACCACGGACAGGCACAAGACACTGAACCTTGCGGTCCGCCCGGTGAGACAAGGCTTCAGCCAAAAGCTCCCGCTCCTCATAATCATGGCTCAGGAGGATAGACTTCGGCGTCGGCTTGTCATCGTAGAACTGTGACAGGAAAGACCCGAGGATTTCACCCTCATCAAGAGACTTGTCTGCCTTCGGGAAATAAGCCCGGTTACCCCAGTTCTGCCCTGTCCTGAAGAAGAAGACCTGGATACAGCTCACGCCGCCTTCCTGGGCAATGGCAAACACATCGGCCTCTTCCACCGTATGCGGATTGATTCCCTGATGAGACTGAACATGACTGAGCGCACTCAGCCTGTCGCGGTAAACAGCGGCCTGCTCAAAATCCAGCGCTTCTGCGGCAGCCTCCATCTGCTGGGCCAGATCCTGCTTGATGGCCCGGCTCTTGCCATCCAGAAAGGCCGTTGCCTCAGAAACAAGCCGCGCATAGTCCTCAAGCGAAATCTCACCGGTGCACGGCCCTGCGCATCGCTTGATCTGGTAAAGCAGACATGGACGACTCCGCGCCTCATAGACCGCATCCGTACAGGTTCTCAGCAGGAAGGCCTTCTGCAAAGCTGTAATCGTCCGGTTGACAGCACCGGCTGAGGCGAAGGGTCCGAAATAGCGCCCCTTCCTTTTTCGCGCACCCCGATGTTTGACGATCAGCGGCGCATCGTGATCCCCCGACATGAAGATATAAGGAAACGATTTGTCATCCCGGAGCAGCACATTGAAACGCGGTCGCAGCCGCTTGATCAGATTGGCTTCCAGCAGCAGCGCCTCGGTTTCCGTCGTGGTCGTGACGAATTCCATAGTTGCTGTCGCCTGGATCATCCGGGCAATACGGTTCGACTGCCCGGCAATACGGGTATAGTTCTGGACACGCTTCTTCAGGCTGCGCGCCTTGCCCACATAGAGCACATCCCCGTCCGTATTGATCATTCTGTAGACGCCCGGTGAATTGGGCAGCCTGCGGACAAAATCCGCGATAACCTCAACGCCGGTCACAGGTGGCGTGTTCTCCACCGGTCCGGAGCTGACGACCTGATCATCATCTTTGTCCGTCATTCGGAAATCCCGACCACATCAGCTGTATACCAGTTCAGATGCTGACCACTGTCTACGGCGATCATCTGCCCGGTAACAGACGGCATTTCGATCAGATACTGGGCCGTACGTGCGATATCCATAGGCTTTGACGGTCGCTCCAGAAGAACACTGGACGCCTGTTTCTGGAAATCCGCCATGCTCTGTCTCTGATTGCTCAGTGTTGGTCCCGGCCCGATCGCATTGACCCTTATGGCTGGTGCCAGCGATTGAGCCATAGTCTTGGTCGCAGTCATCAATGCTGATTTTGACAGGGTATAAGAGAAGAATTGCGGCGTCAGTTTCCAGACCCGCTGGTCAATGATGTTGATGATCACCCCTTCAGCATCTCGACTTCCGACACTGGCGGCAAAAGCTTCTGCCAGGAAAACCGGAGCCTTGACGTGCAGCGCCATATGCGTGTCCCAAAGGTCCGGGTCAAGCCCGCCAAGCTTGTCATCCTCAAAAACAGAGGCATTGTTAATCAGCACATCAAGCGGTGTACCAAGGGCGCTTTCAGCCTGGCCGATCAAGCTGCTGACGGCGGCCTGATCCCTGAGATCCGCCTGAACCGAAACAGCCCGCCCACCATCGGCAACAATGTCCGCAACAACCGCTTCTGCATCAGCCTGTGAGCGATTGTAATGCACGACGATAGAATAGCCCTCTGATGCCAGATAGAGCGCAATCCGCTTGCCGATGCGACGCGCGGCACCAGTAATAAGGACAGTCTTTGACATGGTATTTCCCAACCAACCGAGTCGACCTCTAAGTAGATTAGGCTGATGTCCCGAACCAGTAAACCAGAGCAATATAGAGAATATAGGCACCGACAAACAGGCTGCCGGTCCTCCGGCCAATCGGACGGCAGGCAAACACGAACGGAACCAGCAACAGGGTTGTCGCAACCATAACCCAGATATCAAAACTGAGAATCTCGGCAGGAACCGGGACAGGAATGACGACGGCTGTTGTACCAATAATCGCGAGAATATTGAAAACGTTCGAGCCTATGACATTGCCAATGGCAACCGCCGCATGCTTTCGGATGGCTGCCATAAGACTTGTCGCAAGCTCTGGCAGAGATGTACCAAGAGCAACGACAGTCAAGCCGATTGCCGTTTCCGAGACGCCCCAGAGGCGGGCAACATGAACAGCCGCATCAATTGTAAGCTTGGCACCTAGGGGCAAGCCAACAAGGCCAATCACCAGGAGCACGATAACCAGGGTGAGAGATTGCGGTATATCGCCGACTTCATCCAGTTCGTCTCCACCCCCATGACCACTTCTGGCCGAATGGATATTCCAGAGCAGATAGAAAACCAGCAACCCCAGCAGCACGACACCATGAAACAGGCCAAGCGGCCCTGTGAACAGCATCACAACGAAAAGCGCTGTCACCATCAGCATGAAGCCGAACATCTTCTCGCAGCCGGACTTCGAACAATCCGTTGTAGCAATCAGAGCAGGCATACCGAGAACCAGCAGAACATTGGCAATGTTACTGCCAACAATATTGCCCACGGCAATACCACCGGATCCGGACAGGGCGGCTTCCAGGGAGATCACCAACTCAGGGGCGGAGGTGCCGAAAGCAACAACGGTGAGGCCAATGATTAATGGGGGAATACCAAGACGCTCGGCCACACCGACCGCACCGCGCACAAGCACATCGCCTGCCACAAACAGCATCACCAGACCGCCGATCAATTGCAGATAGATCATGTCCCCCGGCTTCTTTCTTCTGTTTTTCGACATGAACAGGCCATGGCCAGCTACAGTCAGCCAATGCCCCGCGGTGATATTGCTCTTCGGCGAAATATAGGAACTCTTACCCTAAACCAACAGATTTACACCCTTTCTGGAGCGCTTCAAATAAGCGTTATCCTGCCAGAATGCCAGACTTGTTTGGAAAATTTCCAAATTCCCGCCACGGACTCTCCACAGTTCCTCAATGATGCCGCCCTATTCCGTTTGCATAACCCCGTTTGAGGCAATCAATTTATATTTGGAGTAACGGAATGAAGAAACTGATTTGTACCAGTCTTATATTGCTGGCGGGTATCCAGATGAGCCATGCGGCCGACCTCCCATCAGAACCGGAATATGTCGCGCCGGTTCCCATTTCCAAATCAAAAGCCAATCTCTGGGACGGAGCCTATATCGGTGCCCTGATCGGGTATGGCTGGGCCCAGTTTGACAATACAGGGGTTGCAAGTCCGGATTCAAACGGCATCCAGGGCGGCCTCTTTGGAGGGTACAACTTCCAGGTCGACCAATATGTCTTCGGTATTGAGACTGACTTTGTTTTCACTGATTTCGAGAACCGCACAGGCACATTGACCGCATCATCGGACTGGACATCCACTGTCAGGCTGCGGGCCGGTGTCACACTGGACGAGACCATCCTGATTTACGGAACCGGTGGTCTGGCCCTTGCCGAAGCCGAGCTCGACAATGTGGCAGTCAGCCATAGCCAGGTGCTTTTCGGTTATACTATTGGCGCTGGTGTCGAGACGTTTCTTACGGACAATGTCATCTTCAGAGCAGAGTACCTCTACACCGATTTCCAGGATGACGACTTCGTGCTTGCCCCCGGCGTCAAAGGCGAATTTGACAGCCATTCCATCCGCATGGGTGTCAGCTATAAATTCTAGCAAGACAATGTCGGGGCATCTGATCACGATGCCCCGACACGGTTTTACGTGGCAGCAGGACTATCGGTTATCGCCGTCCAATATGTTGCCGATCCCACCGAGAAGCGACCCCTCGCCCACATCCCGGCCACCGGCCTGAGGAGCAGCCGCCCACATACGGCCAGCCAGACGGGAGAACGGCAGACTTTGCAGCCAGACCTTGCCCGGTCCCTGCAGACGGGCAAAAAACACACCTTCACCACCGAAAATCATCGACTTGATCGACCCGGCACGGACAATGTCAAAGTCCACATCGGCAGTATGAGCGGCAACACAGCCTGTATCCACATGGAGTTCCTCACCGGCTGCCAGCTCCCGTTCAACAACGGTACCGCCCGCATGCACAAAGGCCCAACCATCGCCATCCAGCCGCTGCATGATAAAGCCTTCACCGCCAAACAGGCCCGTCATGATCCGCTGCTGGAAGTGGATGCCAATAGACACGCCTCTCGCAGCACAAAGGAATGAGTCCTTCTGGCAGATCAGAGAACCGCCCAGCTCATCCAGCTTGATTGCCAGAATATGGCCGGGATAGGGCGCAGCAAAGGCAACCCTGGCCTTGCCTGAACCCTCATGGGTATAGACTGTGGTGAACAGACTCTCACCGGTAATCAAGCGCTTTCCTGCTCCCACAAGCTTGTCAAAAAGCCCGCCACGACCGGAGCCAGAAGACCCATCGCCAAACACCGTGTCCATGGTGATTGAGGCATCCTTGAACATCATTGAACCGGCTTCAGCAACCGCTGATTCACCCGGGTCCAGCTCGACCTCAACGAACTGCATCTCAGTGCCGCGAATCTCAAAATCAATGTCGTCTGCAACCTGACTTGAGCGGTTGTGTCGCGCGGTTGGCACAGATGGAACAGATCCGAAAACCATCATGATCTCCTGTTAACTTGGTCGCGTTTTGCCGAAAGACGGCACAGCTGCCTCAAAAGCATCCAGCCAGGCGACAAGGCCAGGCCAGGTCTCGCGCCACTTGCCGTCGAACCGCAGATCAAGATAACCGAGCACACACGCCAGTGCGATAGCATCAACCATCGGTGTTTCGCCGATCTCCGGGCGATCTGCATCAAGCGCGGCCAGGCCGCGTTCGATCTTGCCCGCCTGCAGAGACAGCCAGTCCGATGACTGATGCTCTTCTGCACGGAGGCGTCCTTCATAGACGGTCAATAACGCGGCATCGCAAACACCATCGGCAAGAGCGGCACGTGTCAGAACCTTATACCGGTCCGCCGTCTTCGGGATGATGTTGCCTTCAGCTGACAGACTGTCGAGATATTCAAGAATGATCCTTGAATCATAGATCGCACCCCCGTCTTCCAGGACAAGAATAGGAATCTTACCAAGCGGGTTCTGCTGCCTGAGGCTGTCTTCCGGATTGGTGGTGTCTGCCAGCTCTACGGTGATCCTGTCAGACAGGCCAAGGATCGCTGCGGCAATCTTCACCTTCCGGCCAAACGGAGACGGTGGAGAGGAACGAAGTATCATCATAGTCGGGGTCCTTCCGGGAGCATTCGGGAATTCAACGAACAGGTGGCATCACCACGCGACGCTTGCGGCAGGCGCGCGTATCAACAGCATGGCACGGGCGAAACTCCAGATCCCTGGTGAAACAGATCCGGACTTCCCGGAGGCGGCGCCGGTCACACGTCACGGCAATGCCATCCCCTGGCAGATCGGCATTGATCTTGAGAAAACTCTTTTCAACCTTGATCGGGTCAACAGTCAGATAACGATCAATCCGCGCGAATGCCTCGGGAATGCGCACTTTGTCATAAGCCTTCCGCAGATGTTCGAGATACCCGTCTCCCGACAGGCCCGAACACGTTCCATGCTTCTGCCACTCATGACGAACAAGGCCTGGGCTTGGGACAATATCCAGAACACTGTCCACTTGCGAGCGGGTCAGACGCCCTGCATCCCGGTCACAATATTGCGGCCAGCCGCGCTCATATTGAGGCCAGAGGCCGTGAACAACAAAGGAAAACCGGCGACCGGACGAACATTGGAGCCGATTTGCCCTGTCACCTGCAGCATCGCAATAGCTTGGAGACCAGGACAGGGCCAAAACATAATAGTCGAACTCTCCGGGCACCCCCCGCGATGAGCGGTCTGCAGCATGTGCATTGCCAGCGGAAAACCAAAGTGCCAGGGCCAGCCAGGATATCCAGAGACTGCGCATTCCGTTCCCCTATTCGCCTGCCAGCTCCGTCACAGTCCATGATGCACCGTTATCCTGCGCCAGCAGTGTTTTCAGATAAGGCAGCAGGATAGACAGTTCCTCACCAAGGTTCCATGGCGGGTTTGCAATCACAAGACCGGATCCGGCAAACACATCCCGCCCACTTAACGGCTTCACGGAGAGTTCCACAGCCAGCAGTCGCTTGATTTCACTGCGTTTAAGCGTCTCGTGGAACCGTCGGATCTGGGCTCTGTCCTTAACCGGGTACCAGAGCATATAAACACCATTCGGCCAACGTCTGTGGGCTTTGATAAAACCATCAGCCAGGTTGGAGAACTCGTCTCTGCTCTCAAAAGGAGGATCGACCAGAACAAGACCGCGTTTTTCTTTCACCGGCACGAAAGAGCCAAGCGCCAGCCAACCGTCCAGATGAACAATCCTGGCCTGATAATCATCCGTGAAATGACCCGACAAGGTCTCATAATCCTCAGGATGCAGCTCTGTAGCGGTCAGCCTGTCCTGTTTCCGAAACAGGGCACGGGCCAGAAGCGGCGAACCCGGATAGGCCATCAGTTCCCCGTCCGGATTAAGGTGTTCAATCACCGAGCGGTATGGCTGCAGCAGGTCCTTGACAGCGCCCGTGGGTTGGTCCGCCATAAACCGGCCAATCCCGGCTTGCCATTCTGCGGTCTTTCCAGCCTCAATACCTTTCAGATTATAGCGACCGATACCGGCATGGGTATCGACCACCCGAAACGCCTTGTCCTTGCGCTGGAGATAGGTAATGAGACGAGCCAGAACCACATGTTTTAGCACATCGGCAAAATTGCCCGCATGGTAGGCATGGCGATAATTCATGAAGACCGGCTCTTTTCTGTTTGAAAACGAGCCTGTGTTTAATGCATTCGCGAGCCGTTGGGAACAGGTCGTTCCGGCTGAGACAGCACAATCCGCCCTTCCGCGTCCGCATATCCCAGTGTCAGAACTTCTGACATGAAGGGCCCGATCTGTCGGGGCGGGAAATTCACCACCGCCATGACCTGACGCCCAACCAGACTGTCACGGGTATAAAGATCGGTAATCTGTGCCGAGGTTTTCCTGACACCTATCTCTGGCCCGAAATCAATCCACAGTTTGAAGGCCGGTTTCCGTGCTTCCGGAAACTCCTGTACATCAATGATCGATCCGACCCGGATATCAACTTTCATGAAGTCATCAAAAGAGATGTCCGCAGACAGCGTATCAGTGGGCATCAGCCAGATCCTCTTTCCGCTCATCGGAAGACTCTTCCGACTTGTCCTTTGTCCGGCCTTTCAGCATCCGACCGATGGAAAACGCCGTGGATACAAATGTTTCCGCCACACCTGACATACGGTCCATCCGTCTGAGAGCCGTATCACCCTGTTCCAGCATCCGGTCAAGCGCTGCCATGGTTCTTGCAAGACCAGGGTCATCATCATCGAGCCATGTGGAGACCACCCGTGAATAGCCAATCACCAGCCCCTGGGTCTTGAGGGCGCCTCTCCGGCCTCTGGTCTCGATCCCGGCTGCGGTCAGCATCCATGACATGGAACGCAGGGACAACCGGTTGAACCGGGCGGCAAGTGCCAGATCAGCCCGGGCGGCATCCATCAGCGCCCTGATAGCAGGCTTCCCGTCTTCAAGCAGTTCAAGACGCTTGATCAGCACGTCAAACAGACGGTCCCGTGCTGGTTCCTCGTCCATATCAGCATCAAGGTCAGACAGAACCTTCTGATCAATCTCTGCTGTAAAGTCAGCCAGAATATCCAGCCGAGAGCCATAGGCATCCCGTAAAGTGGCAAGATCAATACCAGCGCGTTCAGCAATAGCCCACCGGTTCGCAGCCTCCCATCCTCCATCTCCCAGGAGAGCGAGAAACGCCTTGATGACAGCAGTTCTGGTTTTCTTTGTTGCCATGACAACCTCTGGAACCCAATATCTGAACCTTATTCAGATCTTACGTCGAAACAAGCCTATCGGATCCTGTGAGGCAATCAACCGGCCAATTCTCGGGAGCGACGGGCTGCCGCAGCAACGGCGCGCTCCAGCAAGGGCTGGAAACCATCATCAGCCATCAGAACTGAAAGTGCGGCTGCTGTCGTGCCACCTGGCGATGTCACATTCTCCCGCAATGTTCCCGCAGCCAGATCTGATTGCCGGAGCAACTCTCCAGCGCCTGAGACCGTTTCACGCGCCAGACGCCGCGCCATATCCTCAGGCAGCCCGGCCGCCACACCAGCCTTCGCCAGTTCTTCAGCCAGCAGAAACACATAAGCCGGACCACTGCCTGATACGGCAGTCACCGCATCCATCTGCTCTTCAGAGCTAAGCCACTGAACAGAGCCAATACTCTCAAGCAGAGCATCAATGGTGGCCCGCATGTTGTCAGGGAAATGGTCATTGCCGATAACAGCCGAAATTCCCCGCCCGACCTGTGCAGGCGTGTTCGGCATAACCCGGACAACAGCCGTCTGATCTCCGAAGATATCTTCAAACTGACGAATAGGCGTGCCCGCAGCGATGGAAACAACAACGCTATCCGGCCCGGCAAGGGCCGCCAATTCAGGCAGCACATCAGCCATCATCTGCGGTTTAACAGCAACAAGCAGAACACTGGGCGTCACCGAAAGCCCTGTAACAGATTGCCTGACAGCGACCTTGTGACACTCGCAAAGAGACTGCATCTCTGAAGACAGGAACGGATCAACAACCGTGACCTGCTCTCCGTCAAGGCCGCCAGCCAGCCAACCGGCCAGCATGGCACCACCCATTTTCCCTGCACCAATCAGAACAAGCGGCAGGGAGCGGGATAAACTCGCCCCGGATGAACTCAACTGGGTCTGACTCATGCTTCTCCGGCCGTTTCAAACAAAGCACTCTCCACCGCTTCTGACGCTGTTTTCCCGGCCCAGACCACAAACTGAAATGCCTGATAATAACGCTCGCAGGCTTCCAGAGCTGCGGTCAGAAGTCCTTCAACCTGGGTTTCACTCGGCTCGGCTCCGCCAGTCAGCAGAAGCGCATGGCGATACATGACCACACCTTCCTGCGTCCAGAGATCGAAATGACCGACCCACAGTCTTTCATTCACAATAGACAAGAGCCGGACAAGTTCCGTCCGTCTGTGTTCGGATATCTTCAGATCAAAGGCACAGGCCAGATGAAGCGCCTCGAAATCCTCCATCCAGGAGAATGAGACGTGGTAGTCACTCCAAGTACCTGCAATGGAAATGGTGATTTCATCTTCACCGCTGCGCTCGAAACTCCAGTCCCGAATAGCAGCGACCTGCTCGATGATGTCTACCGGATGAAGGGACCGGTCGATGGGTATTTCGGTGAGGCTCATTCGCACTACCCCGCACGTTTAGCCACGCAACAACCCGCGCAACACTGAAACGGAACCCGAACCCCTAAAAACAACACATACGAATCAACAACAATTCCACACGAATCCCGTTCATGTGCGAATATATAGTGCTTTGCCCTGATCACACACACATTTTATGCGCTTGTGGACAGCTGGACGGATCAGTCCTTTGAACGGGCTTCCAGCTCTTCGATACGCGCCTTCAGCACATCGATTTCGTCCAGAGCACGTGCAGCCATATCCCGGACGGCCTCAAAGTCATCACGAGGCACCATATCCATATCAGACATCACCCGCTCGAGCTGGGCACGCATGGCTGTTTCCGCTTCCTTGCGCACACCCTGGGCAACACCTGCGGCGTCTGTCATCAGCTTGGCGAAATCATCCAGCAAACGATTGGATGTCTGTGTCATGGCTCTTCTCTCCATTTCAGAAGGTGGCGGCACAATGATCAAATTTGCGTGCCAGCGCAAGCCCCGGAATGTCGCATCCCCCGGCAAAATGCCAGGAAACGAAAGTTCAGCACTGCGACCAGCTCTTGCCAAGTCCGCTATCCCTCAATAGGACTTGTGCAAAGTATTATGAAAGGTGTGCCCGTGCCGGTTTTCGCCCTCCCCTTCCCTGCAATCGATCCTGTTCTGTTCGAGTTCGGGCCAATCGTGATCCGCTGGTATGCGCTCGCCTATATCGCGGGCATCTTCATCGGCCTGTGGTATGCAAAACGTCTGGCAGCCCACACGCGTCTTTGGCCGCAGAACACACCGGCCTATACACCGGTTGATCTGGATGACTTCCTGCTCTGGGCCGCGCTGGGGGTTATCCTCGGTGGGCGAGCCGGTTATGTACTCTTCTACGATTCAGGCTCCTATCTGGAAAATCCGCTCGAAATCATTGCCGTCTGGAATGGTGGCATGGCCTTTCACGGAGGGTTTCTGGGTGCCACGCTGGCCATGATCCTTTTTGCCCGACGGAGGGGCAAATCTGTCCTGAGCCTGTTTGATCTGTTTGCTGCGGCCGTTCCGTTTGGTCTCTTTTTCGGGCGCATCGCCAATTTCATCAATGGCGAATTGTTTGGTCGCGTAACGGATGTTCCATGGGCCGTGGTCTTTCCCCATGGCGGACCTCTGCCAAGACACCCGAGCCAACTGTATGAAGCCGGGCTTGAGGGGCTGCTGACGTTCGTTCTTCTGATGATTGCCGTAACACGCTTCAGAACGCTTCATACCCCCGGCCTCACCGCAGGCCTCTTCACCGCGCTTTACGGCCTGTTCCGCTTCACCGTCGAGTGGTTCAGAATGCCCGACGCCCATATTGGTTATCTGTCAGGCGGACTGACCATGGGCATGCTTCTGTCCCTGCCGATGATTCTGGCTGGCCTTGTTCTGATGGGCTACGCGAAGCGATCTGCCAGAGCCCGGGCATGACGGCCGCTTCAGAAGAAAAGACACCCGCTCTTCTGTCCTTTCTGGAAAACCAGATTGTCACGACAGGCCCAATCTCAGTCGCGGACTATATGACACTCTGCCTCGGACACCCGCAACACGGCTATTACGTGACCAGAGACCCTTTCGGCGCAGACGGAGATTTCACCACCGCCCCTGAAGTCAGCCAGCTCTTTGGAGAACTCATCGGCATCTGGCTGCTCAGCGTTGCCGAAACCCTGCCCGAAGCTGACACACTCAATCTGGTGGAGCTTGGCCCCGGGCGCGGAACCCTGATGGCAGACATCCTCCGCACCATCAGAAAACTGAACCCGGACCTGAAGAGAAGATTATCGGCCCATCTTGTGGAGATGAGCCCGGTTCTCAGAGAGTTACAACGCAAACGCCTTGCTGCTGAGGAGACCACTCTCCAATGGCACCATGATATCTCCACATTGCCGGAGAACGGACCGCTTCTGATCGTGGCCAACGAGTTCTTTGATGCCCTGCCCATTCGACAGTTCATCTATTCAGGGGCAGAGTGGCATGAACGCGGCATCCGGCTTTCAGATGACAGTCAACTGACCTTCTGCCACAAACCCGCCTCGCTTGACCCGACATTATTCAGAGATCTGCCAGACCCGAAAGCTGGCGACATCCTTGAGACATCTCCCACCTCTCAGGCAATCATCAGCGAACTCTCAGAACGGCTTCAGCAGCAGGGGGGTGCCGCTCTTCTGATTGATTACGGCTACACGGCACCGGGTTATGGAGACACGTTTCAGGCACTGTCAAAGCACCAGTATGCCGACCCTCTGACCGCTCCCGGCGAGAGAGATCTGACTGCTCATGTGAATTTCGCAGCCCTTGCAGAAACTGCCGGACAGGCAGGGCCTGCAATCCATGGTCCGGTGACACAAGGCGATTTCCTGTTGGAAATGGGCCTTCTGCAACGTGCCGGACAATTGGGTTATGGCAAAACGTCAGAAGAGCAGGATCGTATCCGTTCCGATGTGGAACGGCTGGCAGCGGACGATCAGATGGGCCGTCTGTTCAAGGTTCTGGCTCTTTCAGGGCCTGGCAAAAACAACCCGCCACCCGGCTTTGAAACATCACAATCATCGTGATGAGCAAAGCAGATACGGGCAGCAACAAATTACACATTTGATGAAAACGGCTTTTCATCCGTTCCGCAAATCCCTAAGCTCGCAGGTCGCGAAGCAATATTTGGCAGTTCCATGATTGAAGCAGACAGTCTGAAAACGGCCTCCGGCACTATACGCCATGGTTTCTTTACGCGGCAGAACGGCCAGTCGACGGGCCTCTATCACAGCCGCAATTGTGGTCTCGGCTCGGGCGACGAGCGAGAAACCGTTGTCAAAAACCGGGAATCGGTTGCCCTGGCACTGGGTGTCGATGGTGATAGTCTCGCAACACCTTATCAGATTCACGGCATCACTGTTCATGTGGCCGATGGCCCTGTTGCTGAAGAAGCGCGCCCGAAAGCCGATGCCATTGTCACCAAAACACCCGGGCTGGCCATTGGCATTGTCACGGCTGATTGCGGACCGGTTCTGTTTGCAGACCCGGACGCGCAGATAGTTGGAGCGGCTCACGCTGGCTGGAAAGGTGCTTCATCCGGTGTTCTCGAGGCAACCATAGACACTATGGTCGCACAGGGCGCTGAACGGCATCGTATCACGGCAGTTCTCGGGCCAACGATTTCCCAGCGCAATTATGAAGTGGGTCCGGAATTTGTTGAGCGCCTCCTGACGCTGGATGAAGATAATTCAGCATTCTTCATTCCATCCACCCGTGCCGACCATGCCATGTTTGATCTGCCGGGATATATTCTCAGCCGTTTACGTGGATGCGGTCTTGCGTCTGCAACGGCGACAGGTCATTGCACATATGAAGACGAAACTGCTTTCTTTAGTTATAGACGCGCAACCCACCGGTCAGAGCCAGACTATGGACGCCAGATTTCCGCAATAGCACTGCAATAACAGGGGAGGTGCTTTGATGGTTTTACATTTCAGTCAGGACGAGTTTGTTCGTCGGAAGTCACAGACCCTTGCTCAAATGGAAGCAAACGGTCTCGATGCATTGCTGATGTTTGCTCCCGAAAGCATGTACTGGCTCACCGGGTTTGACACATTCGGCTTCTGCTTCCTGCAATGTCTGGTGTTGCGCAAATCCGGCGAAATGACCCTGATGACCCGTGCGCCCGATCTTCTGCAGGCCAAACACACATCCGATATCAGCGACATCCGTATCTGGGTCGACAGGGATGAATCAGGCCCGGTCATCCAGCTGCGAGATATGCTTGATGATATTGACCTGCTGGGCTGCAAGCTCGGGGTGGAATACGGCACGCAAGGATTCACGGCCCAACAGGGTATCGCCTTTAACGAGCTGATGCGCAGCTTTGCCTCTGTTGAGGATGCATCCGACATCATCCCGCGCCTCAGGTCCGTCAAGAGCTTTGCAGAAATCGAATATATGCGTGAAGCCTCACGCCTGTCCGATCTGGCATGGAACGCTGCCCTTCAGGAAACCGCATCCGGTGTCAATGAAGGCCGGATCCTGGCTGCCATGCAGGGAGCTGTTCTTGAGAATGACGGTGATTACCCGGCCAATGAATTTGTTATCGGCTCTGGCGCTGATGCCCTGCTCTGCCGGTACAAGTCAGGCCGCAGGACACTGGATGCGCAGGACCAGCTGACCGTGGAATTCGCCGGAGCCTACCGGCACTATCATGCTCCGGGCATCCGCACTCTGATTATCGGTCGACCGACCCCCAGACATCTGGAATTCTATGATGCCTGTCGCGCCACGCTGACCCGGATGGAAGAGGCCATGCGTCCCGGCAATACCTTCTCGGACGTCTTCGTGGCCCATGCCAACGAACTTGATTCCCGGTCCCTTTATCCCAATCGGCTGAACGCCTGTGGATACAGTGTCGGTGCGCGTTTTGCACCAAGCTGGATGGACTGGCCGATGTTCTACCGTGATAATGAAGCCATAATTGAGCCTCATATGGTTCTGTTCGGACACATTATCCTGACAGACAGCGATACAGGCACAGCCATGTGTCTCGGTCGTACATATCTTACAACAGACGGCGCACCGGAACCCTTGTCGGATGCGCCTCTCGATCTCGTCGTCAAGGCATAGACATGCGTATTACAACACTCACGGCCAGTTTCAGTTTTCTGCTCACTCTGGCGGCCTGCAGCAGTGGATCGCTTCCCACTGCAGACATCAGTGTCGGACCGACCACCGCACCAGCCGCAGCCGCACCGGAAACCTTTGAAAACAGGCAGAATGCGGCTTATGTCTTCGAACCACTGGTCGGCGCACCCCAGGAAGTCGGCACACAGCTTTCCCAGAGACTGGCTTCTACCGCTGAACAGCGAGGCGTGAAAATCCTGCCTCCGACACTGGGTGAGCCAACCCACAAGATCAAAGGCTACCTGAGTGCGGTGAACAATGGTGCCGGAACTCTGGTCAACTACACCTGGGATATTCTGACGCCCGACAATCAGCGGGTGTTCCGCATCAGGGGAGAAGCGCTGGGAGACCAGTCGAGTGACCCATGGAGCGGGGTCACCTCCCAGACCGTTGCTGACATCGCATCTGACACGATTGATCAGATCAAACAATGGCAGACCAGAAATCCTCAACCATGATCCGGGAACACGGGCCCGTAAGCATCTGAATCTCTCATTCACCGGTTTACATCCGGGCCGTTCCGTGGTTACAAGGCGACCTCTCATCATAAACAGCGCATTCAGGCGGGAATGAAGGCTCTCGTGGGATGCTGAAACAGTACCGAGGGCATAAGGCCAATGAAACTGGTTGCCGGTAACTCCAATCACAAGCTGGCGGGGGCCATCGCCGCTTATCTGAATGTGGAAATGACGAACGCCTCAGTCCGCCGCTTTGCGGATCAGGAAGTCTTCGTCGAAATCCATGAGAACGTCCGCGGCGAGGATGTGTTTGTCATCCAGTCGACATCCTATCCCGCCAATGACCATCTGATGGAACTTCTGATCCTGATTGATGCTCTGAGACGCGCTTCTGCCCGCCGTATCACAGCCGTTCTGCCCTATTTCGGCTATGCCCGTCAGGACAGAAAGCCAGGCCCCAGAACGCCGATTTCTGCCAAGCTGGTTTCTAACCTGATCACAAATGCCGGTGCGGATCGCGTTCTGACGCTTGACCTGCATGCCGGTCAGATCCAGGGCTTCTTTGACATCCCGACCGACAACCTTTTCGCAGCACCGATCATGGCGCGCGATATCAAGGAACATTACACCACTGACAACGTCATGGTCGTATCCCCTGACGTCGGCGGCGTGGTTCGTGCTCGTGCCCTGGCCAAACGGATCGATGCTCCGCTGTCCATCGTCGACAAGCGCCGCGATCGTCCGGGCGAATCGGAAGTGATGAACATCATCGGTGAAGTGGACGGCAAGGATTGTATTCTTGTTGATGACATCATCGATTCAGGCGGCACGCTGTGTAATGCGGCAGAAGCTCTTTTGGCCAAAGGCGCAAACAGCGTAACAGCCTATATTACCCATGGCGTTCTGTCCGGCGGTGCAGTTGCCCGTATCACGTCTTCCAAACTCAAGGAACTGGTCATCACCAATTCCATCGAGCCAACGGAAGCCATCGAGGCCGCTCACAACATCCGGGTGCTGTCTCTCGACAATCTGCTGGGTGAAGCCATTGCACGGACGGCGGACGAACAGTCCGTTTCATCTCTGTTCGACTAGGTTCAGTCTGGCGGAAGTCTCTCGGATTTCCGCCAGATTCTGGCAATTGCGCGCTTGTCATCCTTCCCAGAGTGGATTATAAGCGCGCCAGTCCGTGTTGATCACCCTTGGAGGAGACACGGCAGGTGGGCCGCGCCGCGGCCTTTTTTATTTCTGTTTAAGGAGAATACCGATGGCTCAGACATCAGACCTGACCGCCACGGTGCGTGAACGGGCCGGCAAGGGGGCCGCTCGTGAAGCACGTCGCAACAACCTGGTACCAGCTGTAATCTACGGCAACAAGCAGGACCCGCTTTCCATTCAGCTGCCTTACAAAGAAACCGCAATGGCCATCTTTGGCGGCGGCTTTCTGACCAACGTCATCACCATCGACGTTGACGGCAAGAAAGAGAAAGTCATCCCGCGCGATTACCAGCTTGATCCGGTTCGCGACTTTGTCATGCATGTGGATTTCCTGCGTGTTGGCCGCAACACGGTTGTAACCGTTGAGATCCCGGCTGAATTCATCAACGAAGAAGAATGCCCGGGTCTGACCCGTGGTGGCGTTCTCAACGTTGTCCGTCACGCTATTGAAGTAAACTGCCCGGCTGACAGCATTCCGGACACCATCGTCTGTGACCTGAAAGGTCTCGACCTCGGCGACGGCCTGCACATCTCTGCAGTCAACCTTCCGGAAGGCGTTGAGCCGACCATCACCGATCGTGACTTCACCATCGCCACCATTGCCGCTCCGGCTGGCCTGAAAGAAGAGAGCGATGACGAAGACGGCGAAGCTGAAGCAGAAGCTGTAGAAGCACCGTCTGAAGACTAAGATCTGTTTGTGCCGGTCAACGGAGAGCCACCATGCTGATCTTTGCAGGGCTTGGTAATCCCGGTGCCAAATATGCGGGCAACCGGCACAATATCGGCTTCATGGCGGCGGACGAAATCGCCCGTCGCCATAACTTTGGCCCCTGGCGCCAGAAAATGCAGGCGGAAATCGCCGAAGGCCAGCTCGCAGGTGAAAAGATCCTGCTGATCAAACCCCAAACCTATATGAATGAGTCAGGCCGCGCCGTTGGCGAGCTCATGCGGTTCTACAAGCTTTCCCCGCAGGATATCGTCGTTTTCTATGACGAGCTTGACCTTGTCCCAGGTAAGGTCCGGGTCAAGACAGGCGGCGGCAGTGGCGGCCATAATGGCATCAAGTCCATCGATGCCCATTGCGGCAAGGACTATCATCGCGTGCGCATCGGCATTGGCCATCCCGGCTCCAGGGAACGGGTGCATGGATATGTTCTGGGCGATTTTGCCAAGGCTGACCAGGAGTGGCTGGACCCCTTGCTTGATGAAATCAGCCGCAACGCCGATTATTTGGCCCGCGGCGACGCCCCCGGTTTCATGACCCGGGTGGCCGAGGCAACGCGAACCTCGAAACCGGTGGCCTCGGAGACAAAGCCAGCTCAGAAGTCAAAACAGAAAAGTCACATACACCAGGCACGGACTTCCCAGTCTAAGCCGAGGATTCCTGAAAAGGGACCGATGGCTGACATGCTGAAGAAACTGTTTGGCGACAAGGATTAACGCCCCAACGGGCACAAGAACAGGACCGGGACCGATGGGTTTCAAGTGCGGTATCGTCGGATTGCCGAATGTGGGCAAATCCACCTTATTCAATGCTCTGACCAAAACTGCGGCAGCACAGGCTGCCAATTATCCGTTCTGCACAATTGAGCCGAACACAGGGGATGTTGGCGTTCCGGATCCGAGACTGAAAGACATTGCCTCGATTGCCAGTTCCGCCAATGTCATCCCAACCCGGCTGACCTTTGTTGATATTGCCGGCCTCGTGCGCGGCGCGTCCAAAGGCGAAGGTCTGGGCAATCAGTTTCTGGCCAATATCCGCGAAGTGGATGCCATTGCCCATGTGCTTCGTTGTTTTGAAGATGGCGATATCACACACGTGGATGGCAAGGTCGACCCGTTGGCTGATGCGGAGACCGTTGAAACCGAGCTGATGCTGGCTGATCTCGAAAGTCTTGAGCGTCGTGTGGCGGGTCTGCGCAAACGCGCAACCACTGGCGACAAGGAAGCCAAGACGCAGGTGGTTCTGATGGATGCGGCAATCGAACTGCTTCAAGATGGCAAACCGGCCCGTCTGCTGGATATTTCCGACGATCAGCAGAAGGATTTCAAGGCTCTGAACCTTCTCACCTCAAAGCCGGTTCTCTATGTCTGCAATGTGGATGAGGACAGCGCATCAGAGGGCAACGCATTCTCAAAGGCCGTACAGGAAAAAGCTGAGCAGGATGGGGCTGCATCTGTGGTCATTTCTGCTGCCATCGAAGCAGAAATTTCCCAGCTCTCCGATGAGGAGCAGGCTGACTTCCTTGAAACAATCGGCCTTGAGGAAGCTGGCCTTGATCGTCTGATCCGGGCCGGATACGGCCTTCTGGACCTGATCACCTATTTCACAGCCGGACCAAAGGAAACTCGCGCCTGGACAATCCGCAAAGGCACCAAGGCCCCGCAAGCCGCTGGTGTCATTCATACGGATTTCGAGCGCGGCTTCATCCGCGCCCAGACTATCGGCTTTGAAGACTACACTACACTGGGGGGCGAAAGTGCCGCTAAGGAAGCAGGCAAGGCACGCGATGAAGGCAAGGAATACATCGTCAAGGATGGCGATATCCTGCTCTTCAAGTTCAACACCTGATCGACAAGTTTCAAGGCGGCCTCTGAGCCGCCTTTTCTTCCCTTTCGGTACCCCCAACAAAGATCACCCATATCGACTTGAACCTGCTGCTGGTCTTTCCCATAAATGAAAGAGACCATTGGGAGCAGCCTCATCATGTATCGGACCTTTGACAGTTTCTCTGTCGGTGACGCCATAAGTCTTGGCACCTATGACGTTACACGCGAGGAAATCATCGAGTTTGCCTCGGAGTTTGATGCGCAACCTTTTCACCTTGATGATGAGGCTGGCAAAGCATCCATGCTGGGTGGCCTTGCCGCATCCGGCTGGCACACATGCTCCATGTTCATGCGCATGCTGGCGGATGGACTTCTGAAGAATTCAAACTGTCAGGGGTCTCCCGGTGTCGAACAATTGCGCTGGTTATACCCGGTCTATCCTGACGACACTCTGTCCGCCGAAGCAGAGGTCCTTTCAAGTCGCCTCCTCGAAAGCAACCCCCATCTCGGCCTTGTGACATTTCACTTTGTTATCAGGAACCAGAATAAAAAGCCGGTAGCGGAGCTGACCAACTCCATACTCTTCAGGCGCGGGGCAGAGCAATGAGCTATTTCGAGGACGTACAGATCGGCCATGAAATCATGCTTGGCGAGCATCACTTTACCGAGGACGCAATCACCGCCTTTGCACGGAAATACGACCCACAGGATTTTCACCTGAACCCTGATGCAGCTCGGGAAAGTGTGCTCGGGGGCCTTTGCGCATCCGGCTGGCACACAGCGTCTGTATGGATGAAACTGATGGTCGCTCACATGAAAAGAGAAATGAAGACAGCCGTAGCAGAGGGTCGTCCGATGGCAGCTCTCGGACCATCTCCCGGACTTCGGGACCTGAAATGGATCAAGCCTGTTTATGCCGGAGACACGATCACCTACAGCTCCACCATAATCGCCAAGCATGAAAGCCGCTCAAAACCTGACTGGGGTGTGATCGACAACCGGAATACCGGCACCAACCAGAATGGCGAATTGGTCTTCTCATTTATTGGCAGCGTGTTTATTCAACGCCGCCCTGATGTGAACAGCTAGCGTCATCAGCAAAAGCGCGCGAACAAACAGGCCCTGCAGGTGACTGGACAAGCTGGGAGCGCCATCAAGCAGCACAAGCGCCATAAAATCTGCCGCGCTGAGGAACCGAGCCACAATCTGGATTGGCAGACCATCAAAAAGAAACAGATAGTAGGTGTAGTAGACTTGGGGCGCGAGAGACAGGGCGAGCCAGCACAACACGACCGTCAGCGCCAGATCGCCCAGCACAGACAGAACAGCACTGTTTGTCAAACGGAGCCGTGAAAACAGCTTTCTACCCAACCAGGCTTTTAAAGCTGCAATGAAAATGATCAGCAGACAGGACAGAAGAAGCAATCCCGCCTGCCCTATGGGTGACAGGGTATAGGCAGAATCCCCCGCATAACCAGAGGAAACGGCATTCAGGAAAGCAGGTGACATCAGCGCAGAAACAGCAAGCGCCAGGAAGAGCCAGAGCATCAGCCGAAGCAGGTGCCCGAGCTGGTCATAGACAGCCACAAGGCCATCGCCTGTCCCCTTGCTCGCTGCGCTGTCCGCCATCAGTCCCCTTCAAAGTCAATCAGAGTATGAACGTCCACATCAATGGCACGCAGACGGTCTGCGCCACCAAGATCCGGCAGGTCAATCACGAAAGCGGCCGCAACAACAGTTCCACCACAACGGCGGATCAGCTCGATACCGGCCTGTGCCGTGCCACCCGTCGCGATCAGGTCATCGACCACCAGAACGCGTTCACCCGGCTGAATAGCATCCTCATGCATTTCGACCCGGTCCATACCATACTCAAGGCTGTAATCCTGCCCGATGGTCTTGTAGGGCAGTTTGCCCTGCTTGCGGATAGGCACAAACCCCTTACCAAGCTGATGAGCAACCGCCCCACCCAGGATGAACCCCCGCGCTTCAATCCCGACGACCTTGTCCACACCCGCGGTCAGATAGGGCCAGACAAGCTGATCAACGGCGGCACGCCAGCCAACCGGATCGGCAATCAGCGTTGTGATATCCCGAAAAATGACTCCCGGCTTCGGGTAATCAGGTATCGAGCGGATAAAGGTTCTGAGGTCCAGGGACTTGGCGTTTGTCATAATGTGGCTTTCCAGGTTTACCTTAGCGATTGAGAACGCGGCCAGCCACCGCATCCAGTTTGGCCACGAGTTCCGGATCGCGAGCGTCTGGAGCTGTCATAATGGCAAATTCAAGGGCCGTGTCTGATCCAACAGGGCAGGCCTGATGATCACGCGGGAAATCCCGGGCAATACGGGCCACAAGCCGCTGGGCCTTGTCCTTGTTGTTGTTCAGCGTTTCGATGATCTGGGTGATATCAACCGCACCATGGTCCGGATGCCAGGAATCATAATCCGTCACCATGGCGATCGTGGCGTAGCAAAGCTCTGCCTCACGGGCCAGCTTGGCCTCCGGCATGTTGGTCATGCCAATCACCACGCAGCCCCAGTCCCGGTAGAGATTGGATTCGGCAAGGGACGAAAATTGCGGACCTTCCATGGCCAGATAGGTTCCGCCACGGGCATACTCGATCTCTTCCGCCCTGGCAGCGCCTTCAATCACATCCACGAGCAATGGGCTCACGGGATCAGCAACAGATACATGCGCCACGCATCCGGCCCCGAAAAAGCTCTTCGGACGGGCAAAGGTGCGATCAATAAACTGATCCACCAGCACAAAAGTACCTGGTGCATGTTCTTCCTTCAGCGATCCACAGGCAGAAACGGAGATAAGGTCCGTTACGCCAACCCGCTTCAGGATATCGATATTGGCCCGGTAATTGATGTCCGATGGCGCAAATCTGTGCCCACGTCCATGACGCGGCAGGAACACCACTTTCAGGCCATCCACCTCACCGATGCGGACTGCATCACTCGGCTGACCCCATGGGCTCTCGACCGTGACCCATTCCGCATTGTCCAGACCAGGCAGATCATACAGGCCTGACCCACCAATGATACCAAGAACCGAACGTGTCATACGCCCTCTCCAGCATGAAAAACCCGGCACTGCTTAGCTCAAAACCCTGAACAAAGCTACCGGTCAAAGAGTCTTTCCAACCAGCGCTGTGCCGCTGAAAATACTCGACCTTGTTGTTTGAAAGCCAATTCCTGGCTGAAAAGTCTATCAGCTTTTCAGGAACGCGCTTTGAGACAAAAGAAAGCCCGGCACTGGGCCGGGCCTTCAAGAATTTATCCGCTTGTCAATCAGTGATCGACATTGGACCACAGCTTGCGCTTGGACGCGTAAAGCAGGCCGGCGAAGACAATCAGGAAGATCAGAACCTGGAAGCCGATACGCTTGCGGGCTTCAAGATGCGGCTCAGCCGTCCACATCAGAAACGCTGTTACGTCGCGAGAATACTGCTCAACCGTCATCGGTGTGCCGTCAGTATACTCAACCAGCTCGTCAGACAGCGGCGGTGCCATAGACAGGAAGTTACCCGGGAATGCCTCGTTATAATACTGGCCTTCCGGAGCTTCCTTGTCTTCATTGTAACCGGTCAGAAGCGCGTGAAGATAATCCGGACCCGATTCCTGATAATTGGTGATCGTGTGCCAGATAAAGCGTGTCAGATCGGTCAGAGGCTCCACATGGACATCCGGACCGGCAACACCGGTACGGGCCTTCGCGATCAGGGACAGATCCGGTGGCATGGCACCATTGTTCGATGCACGGGCTGCCTGTTCGTTCGGGAACGGAGCCGGGAACCTGTCAGCCAGGATAGCCGGACGTACTGTCGGCTCCCCGTCTTCATCCGGCTCACCAGGAACTTCGAATTCTGCCGCAATCGACTTGATTGCTGCTTCATCAAATTCCGGGCCGCCTTTTTCAACGAGGTTACGGAACGCTACAAGATCCATGGAGTGGCAGCCTGCGCAGATCTCTTTATAGACCTGGAAGCCACGCTGAAGCTGACCACGGTCGAAATGACCGAAGATACCGCCAAACGTCCAATCCTGTTTCTCAAGGTGGGGGCCAACGCCTGCGGCCATGGCTCCACCGGTTGAAAGCGCAATCGTCAGGGCTGCTGCGATTGAGCGAAACGAGCTCTTCATGAGCATGGGTATGTCTCCCTTAATCCAATCAGCCATTATTCAGCCGGAACCGTATCTTGTTTCTTCTTCAGAACAGCTTCCGAGATCGAAGACGGTAGCGGTTTCGGATTCTCAAAGAGGCCGAGCAGAGGAAGAATGACAAGGAAATGGGCGAAGTAGTAGATCGTCAGGATCCGGGCTGCGATGACATAGCCACCTTCAGCCGGTTTGCCACCGAGCCAGCCGAGGCCGACACAGACAATGGCAAAAATCCAGAAGAACTGCTTGTACAGAGGACGGAAGACAGCCGACTTGACCTTGGATGTGTCCAGCCATGGCAGGAACAGCAGGATCGCAATCGCCGCAAACATCAGCAGAACACCGCCCAGCTTGTCCGGAACGGCACGCAGGATCGCGTAGAACGGCAGGAAGTACCATTCCGGGACGATATGTGCCGGTGTCACCAACGCGTTGGCCGGGATGTAGTTGTCCGGGTGACCCATGAAGTTCGGCAGGAAGAACACGAACCAGGCGAAAACGATCATGAAGCAGATGATCGCAAACAGATCCTTCACCGTGTAGTACGGGCTGAATGGAACTGTATCCTGGCTGGTCTTCGGCTCGATACCGGCCGGGTTGTTGTTACCGGCAACGTGGAAGGCCCATATATGAAGGCCAACAACACCGGCAATCATGAACGGCAGCAGGTAATGCAGAGAGAAGAACCGGTTCAGGGTCGGATTATCAACTGCAAAGCCGCCCCACAGCCATGTCACGATCGGATCGCCGACCAGCGGAATGGCAGAGAACAGGTTGGTAATAACCGTTGCACCCCAGAAGCTCATCTGTCCCCATGGCAGAACATAGCCCATGAAACCGGTTGCCATCATCAGAAGGAAGATGATTACACCCAGCATCCAGACAATCTCACGCGGGCTCTTGTAGGAACCGTAATAGAGACCACGGAAAATGTGGATGTAGACGGCGACAAAGAACATGGAAGCGCCGTTTGCGTGGATGTAACGCAGTAGCCAGCCATAGTTCACATCGCGCATGATGTGCTCAACAGAAGCGAAAGCCAGGTCGACATGCGGGGTGTAGTGCATCACAAGCACAATGCCTGTGAGGATCTGACAGACCAGCATGAATGCCAGAATGCCGCCGAATGTCCACCAGTAGTTCAGGTTCTTGGGAACCGGAAATGCGATGAAGGAAGAATGGACAAGACCGCCAATCGGAAGACGATCCTCCACCCACTTCATAATGCCGTTTTGCGGCTGATAAGTAGAATGCCCGCTCATTGGGTGCTCCTCGAACGTCCGTCGGGATTAACCGATCTTGATCGTGGTCTCGCTGATATAGCTGAAGGTCGGAACGTCAAGGTTCCGAGGTGCCGGACCTTTGCGGATACGGCCAGACGTATCATAGTGCGATCCGTGACATGGGCAGAACCAGCCACCGAAATCTCCAGCCTGTCCCAGCGGCACACAGCCAAGGTGGGTACAGATACCAACCATCACGATCAGTGCTTCATTGGTCGGAGATGCGCGGTTCACATCAGACGCATCTTTCCCAGGTGCGTTTGCGTTCCGAGCATCCTGATCCGGCAGATCACTCAACGAAACATTGTTGGCTTCAGCAATTTCCGCTTCCGTCCGATAACGGATGAAGACAGGCTTGCCACGCCATTTCACGGTCAGGGACTGACCGGCTTCCAGTGACGAAACGTCCACTTCAATAGATGCAAGCGCCAGGGCGGATGCATCCGGGTTCATCTGGTCAATAAACGGCCAAGCAAGTGCGGCTGCGCCTACTGCCCCTACTGCGCCAGTCGCGATATACAGAAAATCGCGGCGGGTTGGTTCTTCCATTTCCGTGCTAGCCAAAGCCTGTTCCTCTCGAAACCTACACAGGTGATCCTCAACGCCTATAATGCGATACCCTCCGGCAGCCTCATCAGATCAGCGCCAAACGGTCGCACCAAGGCACATTTTATTTGTGTCCCGGTATCGGTGACGTTCTTTATGCATTATGAATGCGTCTTGTCCAGTCTCACATAAGGATTACGGGCAGATTGTCGCACAAGCGCGCACTTATCTGCCGATCCCCGTGATACAGGCACTGTTCGAATCATCCCCCTCATTTGCCGAACCGTCATGCAGATTGCACTCTATCAACCTGATATTCCACAGAATACTGGAACGATTCTACGTTTGTCAGCCTGTTTGAACGTTACAGTTCATATTATCGAACCTGCAGGCTTCATCCTGAGAGACAAGGATCTGCGCAGAGCAGCCATGGATTACCTGGCAAGGGCCGACTATCAGCGTCATCTCTCATGGGACCATTTTCTGGAATATCTCAAGGACAGGGACTCGCGACTGATTCTCCTGACCAGCACTGCAGAGGTCAGCTACACAGACATCGCGTTCCGCCCGTCAGACGTTCTGCTTCTGGGACGGGAATCGGCTGGCGCTCCGCCTGAAGTCCACGCACGCGCAGACGAGCGGATCCGCATTCCCATGGCTGAAGGTGCTCGTTCCCTGAACATCGCCATGGCCTGTTCCATGGTTCTGGGCGAAGCCCTGCGCCAGACAGGTGGTTTTCCAGTCAAGCTATAAGGAACAGGTCCTAAGTTTTATCAGCAAGCAGAACACGATACTTCAGCTCTGTAGCGACCGTAGTAAAGATACATTTATCATCCATAGCCCGCGATAGGATCATCGCCCCTTCAAGGGTTGAAATGACCAACAGTGCTTCCTGCTCTGCTCGAGATGCGGGCATATGTGCCCCGAAGGCAGATTTAAGCCAACTGATATTCCGCTGAAAAAAAGCCTTGCTTTCATCACGGACAATATCCGGCAAGGACAGTGTTTCCGCACCCAGCATGCCACAAAGACAAAGCATATCATCATCAAGAAGAGCTGTTCTGAATAAATCAGAATAAAGATCAAGAGCCTCCTCAAGTCCCAACCCCTCCGGCTCGCCAAGGGCACCCATCAGGCGTTCCGTATACCGTCGGGCCACTTCCCCCCCCAACTCAGCCTTTGACGGGAAATGATAGTGAACGCTGGCACTCTTGATACCAACCACCTCGGCAATATCTCTGAAACTGAATGCGTTGTAGCCCCCTTGACGGATCATCTGTTCCGCAGCCAGCACTATGTCATCACGTTTGGTCTTACTCAAAGGATCGCCCCCAAATCTACCTTCTGATAGATAGCTCTTGACAGAAGGGAAATCCATATCAATATATCTACCTACTACTAGATAGATAAATCAAGAAATGGAGTTTGCCACCAATGAACACGAGACAGACAGCGATCATTATCGGTGGATCGTCAGGTATGGGGCTCGCTACAGCCGAACGCCTCGCGTCACAGGATCTGGACCTGATCATCATTGGGCGAAACAACGATAAGCTGAAGGCCGCAGATGAGCGCCTCAAAAGTATCAGCTCGGGTACTATCGAGACCATACAAGCGGATCTCTATGAGGAAGCATCAGTACAGAATCTCATCCGCACGCTGTCAACGGCGAGGCCTTCCGTCCGATATCTGGTAAATGCCGCTGGTTACTTTTACCCCAAACCTTTTCTCGATCACGAAGCAGAAGATTTTGACCGCTATCATCAGCTGAACAAAGCCTTATTCTTCCTTACGCAGGCAGTTGCCAGATTGATGGCGAGCAATGGTGGGGGTTCTATCGTCAATATTGGCTCGATGTGGGCGAAACAGGCCATCAAGGCAACACCCTCTTCTGCCTATTCCATGGCAAAAGCTGGTTTGCATGCGCTTACCCAACATCTGGCGATGGAGCTTGCTGACAACAATATTCGCGTCAACGCAGTCTCTCCTGCAGTTGTGGCAACACCGATCTATGGGGCATTTATCCCTGAAACGGAGATTGAGGAAACACTGACTGGTGGTTTCGACGCATTTCATCCGGTTAACCGGATCGGTCGACCACTGGATGTCGCCCATGCAATCGAGTTTCTTCTCTCTGATAAAGCCAGTTGGGTAACCGGAGCAATATGGGATGTCGATGGCGGCGTGATGGCTGGCCGCAACTAATCAGAATCAACAAACTTCCAACAAGGTCAGATCAAGACCCGATTACAAATAAGGTCCTGGTCTGACCGACCTGTCAGCCTTGATTGAGGTCAAGTTCCTTTTGGAGTTTTTTCGTCAGCCCCAGCGACACAATACGATGGGACTCGACCAGATAGCTTTTCAGATCATCATCGTTCAGTCCCGGCCTGGCATAGTGCTGGATCCATTTCATCCCGCGAGAGGCCAGATAGGGTGCCGGACGCAAACCATCCTGATCTTTCAGGAGGTCATAGGACATCTCAGAGGTCTTGAACGTGATATGGGATTCGTCTCCGTCATCCCAGCCGCCAATCGCGAAGACCTTGCCGCCGACCTTCCACACATGGGAACCACCCCACTGGACAACATGTGTGGTGGCAGGAAGCGAGCCGCAGAACGCGTTATACTCGTCATAAGTCACTGGCTTTCGTCCTGTTTCAAATCTCCAGCCTCAAACAACGCCCGGTGCGCATCAACCTGATTGGCAAGGCAGACACTATGCCGAGCAATCTCGGGGATTGTCGCCAGCCAGTCATCAGTCTCAGACCGCGCCATGGCAGCCCTGCGAAAGGCCGACTGGCGCGCTCTTTTACTGGCGAGAAAGCGCTCCTGGCCGATCACGCTTTCAAGGGGTGAATCAAGGCGGATAACCTCGTAATAACCGCCTGTCAGAGCCAGCATGGTCATCGCACAGGCTTTCTTATCTGAACCACAACTCCGCTGACAGAAATCAGCAACAGGACGTGCCGCCTCCGACCTGAGAACCCAGTTCTCAACATATTTGTACCAACGATTATCCGGCGAAAGCGATCCATAACCAAAGCCAAGAGCCAGCAATCCTGCCATACTCAAGGTTTCAGGATCATCCGGTGAAACCAGATCAGGCGTGCGCGGTTGAACAATCCAGCGCAGCGCTGCAATCCCGTCCCCGCGCGGCTCGGGAGCAAGCCGGTTATAAAGCACATAAGGCACCAGTTCCGGCAGAACCAGCTTCTCATCAAGCAACAACTGGCGTAGGCCATGCGTCCCATAAAGCGCGGCAATACGCGTTGGATGATCTGTTGCCTGCAACTCACCGGCGTCACGAAGGCCGCGGATGAGCTCAACATCGACCTGAGGGCGACCGGCCATCTGCAGCATCCGCGCAAGTGCATTCTTCTTCTGCATTTCAACCATCAGCCAGGATGGATGAAACCGGCCACCATCTGAACGGGGGCGGAACAAAGCCAGTCTCTGCTGGTCAGACAGGGTGCGCACATAGGGAGACGGGCCACGATCTGTCCGCTCAATCCTGCTCAGTAACAGACGGGCAGCAACATTCCCGTCCTCAGCGAGGCGGGCGAGCTCCGGGAGGCTGTGCCGATCATCATCGTCGAGCCACAGTGCCACCGCCTTTCGAAAGTCCGGATCAGATGCGCCCGGCAAAGCCATGGCCTGCGACATCAGACCAAGGCTGAACACCCAGACTACCAACAGGATGCGGATCATGTATCTCCCCCGTTCAACCAGACTTGAAGTCTCAGAACAAATGACACTATCAGATTGTCTTTGCGCCCTGCAAATGCACAGAGTAGTGTCCGAACAAAGCCTATCTGACGTGCCCGGAAAGAACAGACGAGTCCCCCATGTCCCTACCCGATGACCTTGAAACCAAGAAACAGACCGCAACCGCCTGGTTTGCGGAATTACGGGATTCGATCTGCGCAGCATTCGAGGCTCTGGAAGATGAGTTCGACCATACAGATGGTGCTCATCAGCCCGGCAGGTTCGAGCGCACGCCCTGGGACCGGACAGACCATTCCGGCGCCAAGGGCGGCGGCGGTGTCATGTCGCTGATGAAAGGTCGTGTGTTTGAGAAAGTCGGCGTCCACGTTTCCACCGTTCATGGTGAATTTTCACCCGAGTTCCGAGACCAGATCCCCGGGGCCTCGGAAGACCCGCGTTTCTGGGCATCCGGCATCTCGCTGATTGCCCATCTCTGGAACCCGAACGTGCCAGCCGTGCATATGAACACACGCATGGTCGTCACCACAAAACAATGGTTCGGCGGCGGTGCTGACCTGACACCGGTTCTCGATCGTCGGAGAACGCAGGACGATCCGGATACACAGGCGTTCCATGCTGCCATGCAGGCCCCTTGCGACGCCCATGACTGCGCCGATTATGACAAGTACAAGGCTTGGTGTGACCGGTATTTCTATTTGCCGCACCGGGATGAGCCGCGTGGCACTGGCGGCATTTTCTATGACCACCACAATTCCGGCGACTGGAATGCTGACTTTGCGTTCACTCAGGATGTGGGTCGTGCCTTCCGGGACATCTATCCCGAACTGGTTCGCCGCAATGCAGAGAGCACCTGGACAGATGAGGACCGGGAAGAACAGCTGATCCGCCGTGGCCGATATGTGGAGTTCAACCTGCTCTATGATCGCGGCACGATCTTCGGCCTGAAGACCGGAGGCAATGTTGCGTCAATCCTGTCATCCATGCCGCCAGAGGTGAAATGGCCGTGAGCACGCCCTCAGATCTTCACACAGAACAACAGCCTGAAAAACAGGACAAAAAACGGACCAGACAACAGGCTGCCCTGCTCGGCCTGTTTGTGGCAGATGCAGCAGCGCTTGGCCTCCACTGGCTTTACGACCCTGAACGTCTGGACGCGCTGCAAGAGGCCCATCGCAGCCTCGCTTTCAGACCGGTCACAGATGAAGCCTATAAAGATGCAAAAGGCATTTTTGTTCATCATCAGAGGCATACCGGCACTCTCAGCCAGTATGGCGAGACAGCCCGCCTGGCCCTTGAAGTATGGGGCCGGCAAGAGCAGGAAAATGCCCCTTCGGCCTTTCAGGCGGAATATGTCCGGCATTTTGGACCCGGCGGAACGTATAACGGCTATATTGATCGCCCGACACGCGCGACCCTTGATGCCGTAGCTGCTGCTGGCGACACCCCATCCCTCCTCTCAGGTGCAGATGACGACCAGCTCCCTGCGGTCATTACAACAGCTGCGACCACACTTGCGCTCGGAGCAGCCGACGCCACCACATTGGAAACAATGACGCGGATCACCAACAACAATGATTTTGCAACAGGGGCGGCGCAAATACTGGGGAATTGGCTCCACAATACAATAGAGACCGGAGACAGCACGTTCTCAGAAAGCTTCCTGACATCAGAGAAAAGCGAACTGAGCAACCGGTTGGCCGATGCAGCGTCATCCGGGCAGACTGTTTCAGAAGCAGCCGAACATTATGGCCGGGCCTGTAACCTTATCCAGGGCTTTCCCCTCGCTCTCACCATTCTGAGGAATACACAATCCTATCGGGAGGCAATTGAAGCCAATATCCACGCTGGTGGCGATTCCTGTGGTCGTTCGATGATAATTGGCCCGATTGCGGGAGCCCGCTGGGGATTGGGCGGAGAGAACGGAATTCCCCTCGACTGGATCCTGCAGCTCAGTGATGCAAGAGACATCTGGAACAATATTCAGACTTTGACCCGGCAGGCGTCCAAATGACAGACAAGCATGTGAAGGCCGTTGGCACTGTAACCGCAGCGCTTGCTCCCCATCTCGACATCAATGCGAGCGTTGAACTTTGGGACGGCAGCCGCCTGCCGCTCGGAACAAATGTCAGCAATGATCTCGCCATACGGATCAAGAGCCCGGGGACCATCGCATCCCTGCTCAAGCGTCCGACCCTGGATCGGTTCATCCTGCACTATATCCATGGCGATGTGGATCTGACCGGCGGCAACCTGTTTGATCTTGGCGATCAACTTGCCCTCAAAAAAACAGGGCGGGCTCTGAAAAAGGCCGGGCGCAGCACAATCCTGAAAGCCCTGCTGCCGTTCCTTCTGGTCAAGTCATCAAAGCCGGGAGAAAGCCGTGGCTTTGGAAAGGAAATAACCGGCGAAAATCGCGCACAGGCCGACAACAAGGATTTCATCCAGTTCCATTACGACCTGTCGAACGATTTCTACAAACTCTTCCTCGACCGGGAGATGCTCTATTCCTGCGCCTATTTCACGGACTGGGGCAACAGCCTGGAACAGGCCCAGTTCGACAAGCTCGATATGATCTGCCGCAAGCTGCGTCTCAAGGAAGGTGAACGTTTTCTCGATATCGGTTGTGGCTGGGGAGCGCTTGTCTGTCACGCTGTCCAGCACTATGGCGTCACAGCCCACGGCGTAACCTTGTCAGAAGAGCAATTGGCGCTCGCCCGGGCCAAGATCAACAGTCTGGGTCTTTCTGACCGGATTACGCTTGAGCTGAAAGATTACGCTCATCTGGAAGGTCAGTTCGACAAAATAGCCTCTGTGGGCATGTACGAACATATCGGCTCCGACAATATTCCGCTCTATATGAGCACGGTCAAACGGCTGCTTGCTGACGATGGCCTGTTTCTCAACCACGCGATCACCCGACGTGGCAAACAGGGCAAGAAGAAGAAATTCTCCAAACGGGCCGAACAGAAAGCACTGCTGAAATATATCTTCCCCGGCGGCGAACTGGACGATATCGGCAATACCCTGCTGAAATTCGAGACCCACGGCTTTGAGGTTCATGATGTGGAAGGTTGGCGTGAGCATTATGCCCTGACCACCCGCTATTGGTATCTGCGTCTTGAAGAAAACAAGGAACAGGCAATCGCACTGGTGGGAGAAGAGGCCTACCGCATCTGGGCCGCCTATCTGATGGGTGTGTCTCTCGCTTTCACACGAGGGACCGCACGGATTTACCAGACCCTGGTGTCAAAGGGAGCAAAAGGTCCCGCACCTGTGCCACCGTCCCGCGCCGATCTTTATCGGGATTGAACTCAGGACAAAGAGAGCTGAAGCGAACCAAATAAAACGGGCAATCGGGTGTTTTCCGTTAAAGCACGCTCCTGAAAAGCTGACATATTTTCAGATTAAGAGTGTGCTCCGAAACGTGACCTGAAGCAGCCGCATGACACTTCTACAAACAGCACTCAAAGAAGCCCGCCTTGCGCGTGACGTTGTCGAACTCCAACGCGACACGCTTGGTGCAGGCGTCATCACCGGAAAAATCACCTTCGTCAATGACACAATCATCCAGATAGAACGCCTGACTGACGGCGGCCACTATGACGGTGTCACCGTGATACGGACCGATGACATAACCCGTCTTCGAAGAGGAACATCTGAGCTTAAGTTCATTGGGTCGCTGTCAGAGAACAATCACCAGCATCGTGTTGTCTCACTTTCAGAAGCACAGACGCTCTGGTCCTGTGTTCAAAGCATGCAGACGCTATTCAGTTATGTATGTCTGGGAATAGAAGATCTGGACCCCGATATCCTTATCATCGGTCAGCTCGACGGCCATGATTCCAACTATGTCAAACTGGCTGAATTTGGCCGCTTCAACTCAGGTGAAACAAACGAGTTGATCCTGGCCAAAGACGAAATCACCATGGTTGAAGCGGATACGCCCTATTGTCGCGGGCTGCTGGAGAAGATGCAGCCTCGCCAGCCATAAGCCGCTTAGATAATCTCATCCTCATCAAACAGAGGATCAGCATCAAGCTGGGCAACCAGACTGTCGATGGTTGCTTCCGGGTTATCTTTCTGATGGATGGCCGCGATGTGGAACAGGCCGTCACCTTCATTGACGATAGGCAGATTGGTCCGCCCGATCAGAAGGCCGGGCTCATCGGTGATGACTTCTGTCTCCACTTCACCAAACGGATCAGAAATCACGCCGAGGACATCGCCTGCAGCAACGTCTTCGCCAATTGTCCGATAAGTCCGGAGAAGCCCGCCAGCAGGCGCGCGCAACCATGAACTGGACACAGAGGTGATCGGTTTGGCGCGCGGTCTGGTAACACCCTTGCCGGAGATCATGTCCAGTTTGCGCAGAACCCGCAGAATACCGGACACACCGGTACGCACCGCAAATTCATCAAACCGAAGCCCCTCGCCAGCTTCGTAGAGCAGCACCTCCACATCCATGTCGGAAGCCATGGCCCGGAGAGACCCTTCCCGAAGGCTGGATGTGAGAATGAAAGGTGCGCCGAATGCTTCCGCCAGCTCCATCGCCCCCGGCTTACCTGGAGAAACCCGTATCTGTGGCAGGTTGGTCCGGTGGATAGCCGCAGAGTGAAGATCAATGCCGACGTCCGAACGCTCGACGATTTCCTGCCGGAAGATATCCGCTAGACGAGATGCAAGAGACCCTCTCGGGCTACCCGGGAAAGACCGGTTCAAGTCGCGCCGGTCCGGGAGATAACGGGAATGGTTCATAAAGCCGAACGTATTGACAATCGGCACAGCAAGAAGCGTTCCCTTGAGATTATCGAGATTGGGCGCGCGCAGAAGACGGCGGACAATCTCAACCCCTATCACCTCATCCCCGTGAATGGCCGCACTGACGAACACGACCGGACCCGGTCGCCGTCCGTGAATAACATGAGCCGACAGTGTGACCGGCGTGTGGTCAGACAGCACACTGACCGGGAGGTCGACAGTCTCGCGCGCACCGGGCGCTATCCGGCGGCTGCCGATCTGAAAGGATGATCTGGGATGTTTGGGCATAAGATATGACTTCTGGAGAACTCGGCGTCACATATCTGAAGGAAAAGGTCTTGTTTTTCAAGCACACAAACAGAACGGGCGGGTAGATCCCGCCCGGTCATTCTTTCGATATCAGCCCTTGCCGCGGGTTTTGGTTTTACCCGGCTGCGCCTTCTTTTCAAGGAAGTCGATCACCATCCCGGCAATGTCGATACCGGTGGCCTTCTCGACGCCTTCAAGACCGGGTGAGGAATTCACCTCCATGATCACCGGCCCATGATTGGAACGCAGCAGGTCCACACCACAGACATTCAGTCCCATGGCCTTGGCCGCGCGCACCGCAGTAGACCGCTCTTCCGGAGAGATCTTGATCGGGCGTGCACTGCCACCGCGATGCAGATTGGAGCGGAATTCCCCTTCAGCCCCGCGCCGCTGCATCGCCGCGACCACTTTGCCACCAACAACAAGAACACGGATATCTGTGCCACCGGCTTCCTTGATGAATTCCTGCACAAGGATGTTAACCCCGGCCCCGCGGAAAGCCTCAACAACCGACTTGGCTGAGCGGTCCGTATCCGCAAGAACCACACCAATACCCTGGGTACCTTCCAGCAGCTTGATCACCATCGGTGCACCACCGGCCAGCTTGATCACTTCTTCAGTCTGCTTCGGATCATGGGCAAAAGTGGTCACCGGCAGGCCAAGGCCGTCACGGGCCAAAAGCTGCATCGATCTCAGCTTATCGCGAGACCGGCCGATGGCCACGGACTCATTCAGCGGAAAGACGCCCATCATTTCAAACTGTCGCACAACAGCCAGACCATAATAGGTCACAGATGCACCAATACGCGGGATCACAGCATCATACAGCGGCAGTTTTTCGCCGTTGTAATAGATTTCCGGTCGCCGGGACGCGATGTTCATGTAACAGCGAAGAGTGTTGATGATATCCAGCTCATGCCCACGCTCTTCAGCAGCTTCTTTCAAGCGCTTGTGGGTATAGAGATTCGGGTTACGGGCCAGCATCGCTATTTTCATTAGACTTCCTCTCCCCGGGGACCAGCCCCTGCAACTTCATTGTTATGTCCGGGCCCGACCCGGATCGCCTCATCACACTCCCGGCCTCTTCAGGCCGACTTTTCCAAATCCACCATTCCCGGCAGTCCCAGCAGGAAAGACCGGCCTGGATTGACCAGCAATCCCCGGCGACGAATGGCCGTACGCCCGAGGATCAGCTCAAATCCCATATTGGCCCTGTCTGCCAGCGACAACTCAATGGGCCATCGCCGGGCACCCATAATCAGCGTTGTCTCAATCACAAACCGCTTTGCAGGGACGCCACTTGTATTCTTGATTTCCCTTTGATCCAGCAGAGGGGAAACAACCGTTTGCTTACGGTTTTTACCCGGCAGCCGGATCGAGAATTCAACATAGTCCTTGCCATCCTGCACAAACGCACGCATTCCGCTTGCATGGACAGCAGATGTTCGAGCGCCGGTGTCTATCTTGGCCTTCAACTCCGGCAAACCCAAATCAGGCAGAGCAATCCACTCACGCCACCCGATTTCCTGCTTTGGTACCCTAGAGCTCTTTTTTGCCATAGGCAGGGTCCAGACTTTCTTCATTCGCTCTGCGATAATTTCCGAATGTTCCGACACTCAGGACCACAAAAAAAGCGTCCATATCGATCAGAACATAACCGCGTTCCAGCATGGAGCGGCTCAGAGCCTGTATATCATCTTCGTACAATCTACGACGACCGGCAAGCTTGCGAACAAGCTTGGTCGCAATCCGGTAGCGTCCGGTATCTTTGCCGCCGAACGGCTCCGTATAAAGGGCGCAAAGCCGTTCGGCGACATCGTCCATATACCGCATCTCCATTATGAAGCGCCTTATATCTACAAAAATAATTTTGTCTATAGAAAAATATTATCTTCTATAGACAAAATTATATCATCAAAATCAGATCGTCCGCCGTCAATCGGAATCCACTCTCAATCCAGGTATCTTCAAGACGCTGAAGGGTGCCCCCGACATCCGGGCCTCTGTTCACGCCCCGGGCAATCAAGTGTTTGCCGCTCAAGGGAAAAACCGGGATGTCAAAATCACACGCAAATCGATAAGCCTCCCGCATCAACGGCACAGAATATTCATCTTCCTGCCTCGCCAGCCAGAGGTCGAGACCAAGGCTGAAGCTCTCCCGGCCATGCTGATAAAGCAACCGCTTCCAGAGGTCTTCACCATCATCAAGGCGATTATCTGCCACCAAAACTCCCGCCCGCATCAGAACCGTGTCTTTCTTGGACAGACGAAGTCTCTTCGACAGAACAGCCGTGTCCTCAACAGTCCGGCACCAAAGACAGGTCAGCCCGGCCAAAGGATCCGACTGGCGACCAGTCTCGTGAAACCAGCTGGCAAGCCTTGCCAGATTCAAGGTGTGGGCCGGCAAAGGGACAAGAGCATCAAGAATGCCCGCATCCCCCATAATCCGGACCACATGGGCCATGTTGGGTGCGGCCATCAGCTTCTTCATCTCCTGCTGAATGCGCTCTGCTGAGAGACGTTCAAGCCCTGCCCGTTCCTCAACACAGGCTCTCAGGCCAGCGGGATCAAGCTGGAGGTCACCATACTGGGCAGAAAAGCGAAAGAACCGCAGGATTCTCAGATAATCCTCCCGAATGCGATCCGCTGCGGTTCCAATGAACCGTACCTTCCGCGCCTCAAGGTCCTGATAACCGCCCACATAATCATGAACCCTGCCGGTCCGGTCGACGTAAAGCGCATTCATGGTGAAATCCCGACGGAGGGCATCCTCACGCCAGTCCTGTCCGAACCTCACTTTTGCCCGGCGCCCGTCAGGCTCCGCATCATGCCGCAAGGTGGTGACTTCATAGGTCTGCCCATTCGAAATCACGGTGACCGTACCGTGATCAATACCGGTCGGCACAACACGCAATCCACCAGCCTTGCAGCGCTTCATCACAACATCCGGACGGGCTGTAGTCGCAAAATCTATATCCGTAATCGGCTGACCGAGAAGAGCATTGCGAACGCACCCACCCACAGCGCACAAGCTGTCGCCATCAACCTCAATGAGATTGAAAAGGGCCTGTACATCAGAGGTGAACAGCCAGTCTGCGGAAGACAATGAAGGAAGCCTGTCCATCTCTCAGCCATAAAGCTCCAGATAAATCGAGCGGATGATTCCTGCGGTCACGCCCCATATGTAATGGCCGTCATAGGGCATCTCGTAGAAAAAGCGTTCATTGCCCTGCCAGATGCGGCTGGTCTTTCTGTGCTGGTCCGGATCCATAAGGAAGGATAAAGGCACCTCAAACGCCAGCTCAACCTCTCCCTCATTCAAAGCAAGGTCATAGCCTGGTTCAATCAGGCCAATAACCGGCACGATCCGGTAGCCTGATCGCGACTGATAGGTCGGCAGAGCACCATGAACGGTAATCAGATCTTCAGGGATACCGATTTCTTCCTCCGTCTCACGAAGGGCTGCATGAACAGCAGATGCATCAGACGCATCAATCTTGCCACCCGGAAAGGCCACCTGGCCCGCATGGGATGGCAGATGATTGGTCCTCTGGGTCAACAGAACCTTTGGCTCCCCCGGATAACTGACAATCGGCACAAGCACCGCGGCATCACGCAATTGCGCAGCCTCCATTGGAGGCAGGCCAGGATTGATCATGTGGTCACCATAAGACGAGGCAACCAGAAAAGGATCGTCAAGACGAACCCGACTGACGCTTTCAAGGAAATTCGTGAGCATCTCCGCTGGATCAGAGCCAGCACAGATTGCCATTATCCGATCTCCTCTTCGATCTCGTCCAGCCTGGCAATCGGGAAAAAGTGATCCCGGCTTTCAACGCCAAACCACTGAACCCCATCCACATCACGCTCAACAGCATGCTCAAGCAACTGGTGAACCACGGGACGGGTCAGCAACGCTTCCAGCCCATGCCGGACCATGACATAGGGCTTGAACCCGGCTGTCCTGTCATCATGAGAAAACCGCAAGGGGTGACTGTCATCAACAGTCACCACATCTCCCACATTGGTCCGGAACACCAGTGCCCTGTCCTCATCACTCACCTCAAGCTCAACAGCCGTAAAGGCGGCATCCTCGACGTCTATACCATAGCATTCAACCGGCGTTACAAGCACATGACGACCATCCGTCTCACGGCGCAGAATAGTCGAGAACAGGCGCACCAGAGCATCCCGTTCGATCCGCCCGCCCTGATAGTACCAGCTGCCATCCGATGCGATCCGCATATCCAGCTCACCGGTATAATCCGGCTTCCACAAATGAACCGGTGCCGGCTCTTTTGGGTCGCCGGAGCGTTCAAGAAACGCCTTCATGGCAGAAGAAAACTCTGTTTTCCGGGCTCTTATGTCGGTCATCTTCTGTCTTTCTTCCGGCTAGGAGATTCATCCATTCAGTGGGACATTTATCTGTAACAAATATTCAATGTCCACACAGCCTTGTCGAACACCAGTCACACACAATCTCTCTATTTGGGCTTCCGCCCATATCATGCCAAGATGCCGGTGCAGAACCAAGTTCAGGTTTTGAATCGTAACCACCAGATAACCACCCTGGGCAATGGATGGAGCCATACGGATGACGGACACCAAGGATATCCCGGAAACCGACATGTCTGACCTGAGCGTGGCAACGGCGCAGATGTCGAAGAAGCTCCAGAGTGCCAAAGATGCGCTTGGTTCCGTAATTTTCGGCCAGGATGCCGTTCTTGATCTGGCTCTGATCACGGTTCTGTCCGGCGGTCACGGGCTGCTCGTTGGCCTTCCCGGCCTCGCCAAAACCCGTCTGGTGGAAACCATGGGAACTGTGCTCGGGCTTCATGCCCAGCGCGTCCAGTTCACCCCTGATCTGATGCCGTCCGATATTCTCGGCAGTGAGATTCTGGAAGAGGATGATTCTGGCAAACGCACGTTCCGCTTTATTGAGGGACCGGCCTTCTCGCAATTGCTCATGGCCGATGAAATCAACCGGGCCAGCCCGCGGACCCAGTCCGCCCTGCTGCAGGCGATGCAGGAACATCAGGTCACAGTCGCTGGCCATCATTACGACCTGCCGGCGCCGTTCCATGTTCTGGCGACCCAGAACCCAATCGAGCATGAGGGAACCTATCCCCTGCCGGAGGCCCAGCTCGATCGTTTTCTGGTGCAGATCGATATCACTTATCCCGACAGGGCATCAGAACGGCGGATGATGATCGAGACCACCGGTTCGGATGACACCGCCGTCACTGAAGTTCTGTCGACACGGGATTTGCTGGATGCACAGTCACTGGTTCGCCGTCTCCCCGTCGGCGACAGCGTGGTCGACGCCATTCTTGATCTGGTCAACTGGGCACGCCCAGGCTCTGAGAATGATCTGGTCGGAGAAAGTCTCGAATGGGGACCAGGCCCCCGTGCCAGCCAGGCCCTGATGCTGACGGTAAGAGCCCGCGCCCTTCTACAAGGACGATTGGCACCTTCAATCGATGATGTCATCGCCATGGCGGGTCCGGTTTTGAAACACCGCATGGCCCTGACATTTTCCGCCAGAGCTGACGGTCAGACCATTGACGCGCTGATTGAGACACTCACGGAAAGGCTGGCATGATCGCATGAGCCAGGGCGCCGCACAGCACCTGTCCCAGATGCAGGCCATCGAAAACCGGACTCTGGACAATGCCGTCCGGCTTTCGAAACGGCTGCCGCAGCTGGTCATTCGCGCCCGCCAACTGGCAACCTCATTCAGCCAGGGCTGGCATGGGCGACGGCAGACCGGTATCGGGACAGAGTTCTGGCAATACCGCCCATACAGCTTTGGCGAATCCCGGCGACGCATCGACTGGCGACGAACCGCCCGCGATGACGTGGCGATTGTTCGGGAACGGGAATGGGCTGCATCCCATACAATCTGGCTGTGGTGCGATCTGGGCCCCTCAATGTATTACGGTTCGTCTCTGGCAGACGAAAGCAAGGCAGAACGGGCATTGCTGCTGCTTCTCGCGCTGGCAGAACTCTTGTCTGCATCCGGCGAAACCATCGGCCTTGTTGGTCATAAGACATTCGGCTTTAAAAACCGCGGTGCGGAGCGGCTGGCAGGTGTGTTGAACGCACGCGCCCTGTCGCCTTTGCCGTTGATGCTTCCGAGCAATGCCCGGCGACACAGCGACCTCATCCTGATCAGCGACTTCCTCGAACCCGCTGACCGACTGTCTCAAACGCTCTCTCCCTTTATCAGCAAAGGCATGCATATTTCTGCACTGCAAGTGCTTGATCCAAGCGAGGAAAGCTTTCCATTTTCCGGACGGGTACATTTTCTGGATCCGGGCGGTGCAAATCCCCATGAGGTGCAGCGTGCGGAACTGATCAAGGCAACTTATCAGGCCCGCCTTGTGGCCCATCGCCAATCTGTGGATCAGATCCTGAGGAAATCCGGACGCAGGCTTCAGTGCCATCATACAGACCGGTCTGCATCCACGCCGATCCAGGCCATTCTGAACCAGATTGAGGCGGGGAGATCAGCATGATCGGATCCTTGCCTCTCGCCTTCCAGACCCCCTGGCTGCTGGCCGGATTACTGGGCCTCGCCCTGCTCTACTGGCTGTTCCGACTGATCCCGCCACGGGCGAAGCGCATCCTGTTTCCGCCGCTACGCCTTCTCAGAGATATTGAGCCCAAAGAAACAACACCACGAACTGTACCATGGTGGCTGATTGCCCTGCGCCTGACGTTAACAGCGCTGATCATCATGGCTCTGGCAGGGCCGATCTGGCAGCCATCCGCCACTGCGATACCCTCAAAGCCTGTTCTAGTCATTTTGGAAAATGGCTGGACAACAGCCGCTGACTGGCCGGACCGCCAGAAAACGCTGGGCGATATCCTGCGCCGGGCTGCAGCCGGACAGCAACCGGTCACACTCCTTGTGAGCAATCCAGAAACCGATACCATTCGGCAAGGGCTGTCAGAAGATCTGGAAAGGCTTATTCCCGGCCTGTCGCCTTCGGCACTCCCAACAGATCGGGCTCGTCTTGTTGATGCTCTTTCGAACATCAGGGATGACTTCGGCATCATTCATTGGCTTGCAGCACCACAGCAGACAGGTGCTGCTGATGAACTGTCTCAGTCCCTCGCCAACCGGGCCGCGTCTGTTGTCACCTATCTCGGTCAGAAACCTGTCTATGGCCTCCTGCCCCCGAAAAGAACATCTGACGGGCTGAAACTCAGTCTGGCCCGCCTTCAGGAAACGGGGGATAGGGACATTCTTCTGACAGGACGGGATCGCGAAGGCCGTATTCTCTTCTCCGAGACCGCGCAATTTTCCAGCACAGAGACCGCAACAGAAACGGACCTCAAACTGCCCCTGGAAGTCAGGAACGATCTCAGTCAGCTTTCCATTGCTGATGTACCGCTCACTGGCGCAGTTCAGCTTCTCGACAATCGCTGGAAACGTGGCAAAGCACTTATTCTTGCGCCCGGTGAAGACAATGCCAGCGATTCCCTGCTCAGCGCATCCTACTATCTGGAACGGGCTATCATTCCCTATGCCGATCCGGCAACGCAAAGCGGTGATCTTGCGGCAAAGCTCGGTACCAACCCCAACCTGGTCGTCATGGCTGATCAGAGCCAACTGACCGATCTGGACCGGCAGGCTCTGTCCGCATGGGTGAAAGAGGGCGGTGTGCTGGTGCGCTTTGCAGGTCCCAGACTGGCCAGACGCAGCGGTCTTGACGACAATCTGCTGCCGGTCCGTCTCCGCCCCACAGAAAGAACCATCGGCGGACGCCTCAACTGGGAAGAGCCACAAAAGCTCACCCCTTTCCCGGAAGGAAGCCTGTTTCAGGGTCTGACGGTTCCCGACGATGTCAGCATCAGCGGGCAGGTTCTTGCCCGGCCTGAAGATGCCACCCAGGAACGCGTCTGGGCCAGCCTGGCGGACAACACCCCCCTGGTCACCGCCCGTAAGGATGTAGCGGGCTGGCTGGTTCTGTTCCATGTAACGGCTGATACAGACTGGTCCAACCTGCCGATTTCCGGCCTCTTTGTTGAGATGATGGAGCGGCTGGTCAATCTGTCACAGAATGCATCGGCACCATCTGCCATTGATACAGATGAAGGGCAGACACTGACCGCAAAACGCCTGCTGAACGGGTTTGGCGAACTGCTCCCGGCACCGGCAGACACACCTGTGCTGACGCAAGAAGATCTCAGGTCCTCAAAGGCAAATCCCGGTTATTACCGAACGGGTTCTGTTGAAGTAGCCATAAATCTGCTTGACGAAAACACACATCTGCAGCCCCTCTCACTCGAACTGGTGCAAGGCGATATTCTCGCTTATGCGGACGAACAGACGATTGACCTGACCGGATGGTTCCTGCTCATTGCCATTCTGCTGTTCATCATTGACGGCATGGTCTCCCTGTTCTCCCAGTTGCGGCCTTTCTCCACCCGTCTTGCCAGTCTGCTTGCAACGGCCGGCATCGGGCTGACGCTCATTCTTGCCGCAACAGACGGACACGCCCAGCAGGAGGCGATTGACGAACGCCTGCTTGATGCGGCACTGGACGCACGGCTGGCCTATGTGAGAACCGGTAATGACGAAACCGACACCATCGTCAGGCTGGGTCTGACAGGCCTTACCAAAGCCCTGAACAACCGCACGGCTTTCGAGCCCGCCCTGCCCGCAGGGCTCGACCTTGAAACGGATGAGCTGTCTTTCTACCCGTTCATCTATTTTGCTGTTGAACCCAGCGCACCTCGCCCATCGCAGAGAGCCATGCGGCGGCTGGACGCGTTCATGAAGAATGGCGGCACAGTCCTGTTTGACACACGGGATGCGGTCTCGGCCAGAACCGGCACGGCTACACCGGCCGCCGAACTGCTGCGTGACATGCTGTCCGATCTGGACATTCCGAGGCTGGAACCAGTCCCCGGCAATCATGTCCTCACCAAGACGTTCTATCTGCTTGATCTCTTTCCGGGACGCTTTTCAAGCGGTGAACTTTGGGTGGAGGTCACAGAGACAGAGGCTGATGCCAATAAACCGGTCCGGGTTGACGACAGCGTGTCCTCCATTCTGATCACCGGCAACGACTTTGCAGGAGCCTGGGCCATTGACCAGACCGGACGGCCTTATCTACCTCTGGGTGAGAATGCACCATGGCAAAGGGAAATCGCCTTGCGCGCTGGTATTAACATCATCATGTACACACTGACCGGAAACTACAAATCCGATCAGGTCCATGTTCCCGCCCTACTTGAACGACTAGGGCAATAGATCATGCCAATCAGTTTTCAGCCACTTATTCCCGATCTTCCGTTTTTCGCTGTTCTGGCAGGTCTCGCCATTCTGGCTCTGGCACAACTCGGACTGAGCAAGGGGCGAAACTGGCATCGTCCTCTGGCAGCGGTCGTTCTGGCCCTGCTGCTGTCCAATCCCGTCTGGCAGAATGACAAGACGGAGATCCTGCCCAACACACTCCTTGTTGTAGAAGACAGGTCTGAGAGCCAGACACTCGGCGACCGTGCTGACACCACCACAAAGGCCCGCGATCACATTCTCAAACAGGCCGAACGCCTGCCGAATATCACGGTTCAGACTGTTACGGTTTCCCCTGAAACGCTCGACGGAACACCGGGTAGCCGTATTCTGGAAGCGCTGGAAAAGGCTGCTGGTGAAATACCCGAGCGACGGCTGGCGGGCGCTGTCATTATCAGTGACGGGCGCATTCATGACACGGAAACCCTGCAGGAGAACCTCACTCTCAACGCACCACTCCATGCCCTTGTCACAGGCACGGACGAAGAGATTGACCGACGCCTGACACTGGTATCCGCTCCCAAATTCGGCATCGTTGGCGAAGAACAGACAATCCGCTTCAGGCTGGATCAGCAAGGCCGCGGAAATGCTCTTGAGGAAACCTTACGCGTTACCATCAAGAGAGACGGTAAAATCATCAACGAACTTCCGGTCCGTACAGGCGTTGATGCGGAGGTAAAGGTTGAGATTCCCCATCGCGGCAAGAGTCTGTTTGAGCTGTCCGTGGCACCATTCCCCGGAGAACTGACAGACCTCAACAATCAGCTGATCGTTCCAATTGAAGGCATTCGCGAAAACCTGCGCGTCCTGCTGGTCTCAGGTGCCCCACATCCAGGCGAACGAACCTGGCGCAATCTGCTGAAGTCCGACGCCTCCGTCGATCTTGTCCATTTCACCATCCTCCGCCCGCCCGACAAACAGGATGGCACCCCGGTCAACCAGCTCTCACTGATCGCCTTTCCGACCCGGGAGCTGTTCGCCGAGAAAATCAACCAGTTCGACCTGATCATCTTCGACCGCTACAAGCGTCGGGGTGTTCTGCCCCTGCTTTATTTCGACAATATCGCCAGATATGTGCGGGAAGGTGGTGCAATCCTTGTGGCGGCTGGCCCCGAATATGCGGAATTCGGTTCGCTGAACGAGACAATCCTGTCAACCGTTCTGCCGGTCAGGCCATCAGGCGGTATCCTTGAAACACCGTTCAAGGCCAGAACGACTGATATTGGCCGGAAACATCCGGTCTCCAGAAGCCTGCCGGGCGACGCTGACAGCCCAAGTTGGAGCCCCTGGTTCCGGGTGGTGGATTCAGACCCCACCAGCGGCGACACAATCATGAAAGCCGCAGATGACCGGCCTCTTCTCATTCTTGATCGGGTAGAAGAAGGTCGTATTGCCGTACTTCTGTCTGATCATGTCTGGCTCTGGCAGCGTGGATTCCAGGGCGGCGGCCCCTACCTGCCACTGCTGCGCCGGGTTGCCCATTGGCTGATGAAAGAGCCTGACCTTGAAGAGGAACGTCTCACAGCAAAACAACAAGGCCGGACACTGCAGGTGGAACGCCAAAGCCTGAAGGATGACCTGCCCCTGCTTCAGGTCACTCATCCCGACGGCACGACAACCAGCCACACCCTTGCAGAAGCCGGTAGCGGCAAATGGGTCACCACACTAACAGGGCTGAAACGCGGGCTTCACACACTCAGGAATGGAGATCTGACCTCCACTGTCATTTTCGGACGCGGCGCAGAGCTTGAATATCGGAACCCGTTGTCCACGCTGGAGTTTCTGTCTCCCCAAAGTGACAAGACAGGTGGCGTAACACGACGGCTGGCAAACGGTGACAGTCTGGCACTGCCATCGCTTTCGGTCATGTCTCACGGGCGTCGTAACTATTTCGGGTCCGGGTGGCTGGGGCTTCTCGAAGCGACTGAAGAAAAGGTGCTGGAAGTCCGGCGGGTGCCCATATTCGCGGGCTGGGTCGGCCTGCTGATCGCCTTCTCAATGCTGGCATGGATGTGGCGCAGGGAAGGTCGCTAGGGTCAAGACCCGTTGCTGACGCCTATTCTGCGATAGCAATTCTATCGCCCGGCTTTGATGGAGGCCTTCACAGTGCCACCCAACTCCCTGGCGCTCAGATTACCAAAGCAACAGGCGAGCACGCGGTGGGGGTCGACTGGTGCGGGAAACAGGACGGTTCCGAATCCTACCGGGTCAAACCCAAGTGGCCGATAATAGGGAGCATCTCCCACCAGAAGCACAAAATCGAGCCCTGCAGCTTCTGCAGCTTCAATCGCAAGATAGACCAGCTTCCGGCCAATCCCCCGCCCTTCATGATCCGGCAGGACAGCAAGTGGCCCCAGAAGAGCGCCTTTGTGACCACCGACGGTTACACGGGTCTGGATGACAGACCCGACCAGCCGCCCGCCTTCAACCGCCGAGAAACTCAGATCCCGGTCATGCTCCACGCCCTCACGCACCTTAAAGGCCGCACGGGTAAAACGCCCCGGACCAAAAGCCAGTTCATGCAGCGCAAGAACGTCTGAAGCATGGGAAGAATGATCAGCAACGAATGAAAGAGACGGGGCGAGCATGGTGTCGATCTCGTGTATCATTGGATACCTGATAAGCAAAACGGTTGGCATCCGTTCAATGGTCAGGGGCCGGACAGATCCGATTGTCAGAGGTGGAACCTCAAAAAACACCAAAACTCATCGTCGGAGAACCAACATATCAGCCATCTCTATAAATCTTATGCTTTCAAGAGATTTATCATCAAAATATTATTCGTCAATATAAAAAAATACAGAATATCCTTCTGAGAAATTAAAATTGCCCGTAAAGGCTCTCTAGACGAAACGGAGCGTTCACCGAATGAGCTCTCGTATTTCCAATCCACGATCGCGACATTGCAATAAGAATTCAGACGAAAACAACCCGTACGACCAGAAGGGACAGAATTATGGGGCTTTTGGTGGATGGTGTCTGGCACGACACCTGGTATGACACGAAATCATCCGGCGGCCGCTTTGTCCGCCAGGATGCCGGGTTCCGCAACTGGGTCACAAAAGACGGTTCTCCTGGTCCGTCCGGCCAAGGTGGGTTCAAGGCTGAGCCGGGCCGATACCATCTTTACGTCTCCTATGCATGTCCATGGGCGCATCGAACCCTCATCTTCCGCGCGCTGAAAAAGCTGGAAGATGTGATCAGCGTTGATGTTGTGCATTATCTCATGCGGGAGAAGGGTTGGACCTATCAGGCAACGGATGCTGCGACGGGCGACCGGCTGAACGGCTTTAACTATCATTATCAGGTCTATCAGGCGGCAAAACCGGATTATACCGGGCGTGTCACTGTTCCCGTATTATGGGACAAACAGACGGGCACTATTGTCTCCAATGAATCGTCCGAAATCATTCGTATGCTGAACTCGGCCTTTGACGAATGGGGTGATGCCGGTCTGGACTTCTGGCCGGAAGACCTCCGCGATGACATTGAAACAGTCAATGACCGGATCTATCACACGATCAATAACGGAGTTTATCGCTGCGGCTTTGCAACGACACAGGAGGCCTATGACGAGGCATTCGGGGAACTGTTTTCAACACTGGACTGGCTGGAGGATCGCCTCTCAAACCAGCGCTACCTCATGGGTGATCGCCTGACGGAAGCGGACTGGCGGCTGTTCGTTACGCTTGTCCGTTTTGACGCCGTCTATGTGGGACATTTCAAATGTAATCTCAGGCGGATCGCTGATTATCCCAACCTCAGCGGCTTCGTCCGGGAGCTCTATCAGGTGCCCGGTGTTTCAGATACGGTCAACATGCACCATATAAAACACCACTATTATGCCAGCCATGAGACAATCAACCCGACCGGCGTGGTGCCGAACGGGCCCGAGCTGGACTTCACCTTGCCACATGGCAGAGGTCATCTGTAGACAAGAGTGTTTTACCAGATTTCCGGCAGGGCACTGGCATTGTCGTTCTGCCGGATTTCTGAGAGCCGCCGACGCGTCGCCTCTGTGGTGTCCTCAGGCAGGTCATCGAGAGGAAAGAAACGGGCCTCGGCGATTTCGTGATCGGGCCTGCGCGGACTGTCCTGCACAAAGTCACGAACGATGTAGAGTGCCACATGATCCCGCGCGTATTCGCGCCTGTTCTGATAGACAGCAAACAGGTCCGGAGCACCTGTCAGCCGAATATTACCTTCCTCGCTCAATTCCTGTTTCAAGGCCGTGAGGAAACTCTGTCCGGCCTCTACACCACCTCCCGGAAGATACCAGCCGGGCAGGTAAGTATGCCGGACGAGGAAAACCTGTCCCTCACCATCAAGAACAACGGCTCGTACACCCAGTGTTGCCCCGCGCTTTAACAGCCAGAAGCGAAAGATAAGCGGCTTCATCACCTTGAAAAGGCGGTGGAAGGCAGTCATGGAGCAATCCTTTTCTGGACAGGATGAACAGTTCCGATAAGAACAGCAATGAGTCTTGACCCTAACCATCTACCAGAATAGCGTCATCCATGTTTCGCCTTGCTCACATATCCGATCCGCATCTTGGTCCCCTTCCGGACCCGTCCGGCATCGAACTCGCGTCCAAGAGAGTCCTTGGCTATATCAACTGGCGGAAAAACCGGGCCCGCACCCTGACCAATACGTTTCTGGACGGTCTGCTGGATGATATGCGCCAACACAGCCCCAATCATATTGCGGTAACGGGTGATCTCGTCAATCTTGCGCTCAAAGCGGAATTCAAGCCAGCCAGGCAATGGCTGACCACACTCGGCAAGCCCGCTGACGTCTCCGTCGTTCCAGGTAATCATGATGCCTATGTTCCAGGTGCCCTGGCAGAGGCGGAACGGTGCTGGCACGACTACATGTGCGGTGATGGTCATCCAAACGGCCTGCGCCCCACCTATCCCTATGTGCGGATAAGAGGCAATGTTGCACTGATTGGCGTATCCAGTGCTCGGGCCACGGGGCCTTTCATGGCAACCGGCTATATTGATTCCATTCAGGCCCGGCATCTCACCGAATTGCTTGCACACCTGAAGGACGAGAGGCTCTTCCGGGTGGTCATGATCCATCACCCGCCCATCAGAGGTGCCACCCATTGGCACAAGAGGCTGATTGCAGCCTCCCGTTTCCGGACAGCAATCAAGAAATCAGGCGCTGAGCTGGTCCTCCACGGACATACACATCTCGCCACCCGCATGAGCCTGCCCGGACCAGAGATGGATGTACCCGTTATCTGCGTTCCGTCCGCCTCAGCATCCCCAGGTGGCAGACGCCCGGCCGCCCGCTATAATCTCTTCGAAATTGATGGCGATGCCGGGAACTGGTCCTGCACAATGATTGAGCGCGGTTTCAGTCAGGAAAATCGGACGGAGGTTCAGGAACTCGGGCATCACATCTTGCTTTAGGGTCGGTCACCCCTGATAGAAGAACCAGGCATAGGCAAACAGCCCCCCTGCCCCGGCAAGAAGCCCGATAAGCAAACCGGCAAAGGCAGAGCGGAGTGCGACCCGCCGCCTCTCACGCTTCTGCAGCTCAGTACGCGCACCAAGTTTGGTCAACAGAAGATCACTTTCCTTGGTTTTCTCAAACTCGATGATCCGCCTGGCGACCATCTCGGTGATCTCATCTGCCACCTTGTCGACCTTATCACTTTCCAGCAGCACAATACGTCCAAGGCCGGTATCCTTGAGTATCCGATAGATCCGATGATCCCGGTTCATCGCCACATGGGTGGTGATATCAATCCAGAAACGCGGAGGATCGGCAGGCTGCAGTGCCATCGGGAAGCGGTCCCGGTCCTGAATTTGCGCTGTGACGGGCCGCAATTCGTCCTCAAGGACCCGCAATCGTGTCAGTGCCAGATCAGCAAGATCAGACACAGCATCATCCCTGTCCGCCACAGAGGAACGGATCTGCTTGATCGCACCTTCAAGACTGCGCGTCTTTTTTTCCTGTTCTGGTACACTCATTCACTGTGCCTGACATTGACAGGTCGACCGTTTCAACTCTACAGGGTCCATGCGATGCGTGTTGCCATTTTCCGCATCACATGCGTCAATATTAAAGTCCTTTGGTATAAGCTCAACGGAGCCGGATATGAAAATTCGTGGACAGCACTATCGCACAATCTGGCTGAACGATGATGGCTGGTCTGTCGACATCATTGATCAGACCAAATTCCCCCATCTGTTTGAAGTCACATCTCTTCAAACTATGGAGCAGGCAGCCGTCGCCATCAAGGACATGCTGGTTCGTGGCGCCCCACTGATCGGGGCGACCGCAGCTTATGGCCTCGCCCTGCAGATGCGTTCGGACAGCAGCGACGCGGCTCTGGAGCAGGCTTATCAGACACTGCACGCCACACGCCCGACGGCCATCAATCTGAAATGGGCGCTGGATCGCATGATGGCAATCCTGAAACCGGTCCAGCCACAAGACAGGACAGAAGCCGCTTACAAGGCTGCTGCTGATATCTGCGATGAAGATGTTGAGATCAATGCAGCCATTGGCAGAAACGGCCTTGAGATTATTCGCCGGCTTTCTGAAGCCAAGGGCGGAGCACTGGTCAACATTCTCACCCACTGCAATGCAGGCTGGCTGGCCACAGTCGACTGGGGTACGGCTACCGCACCTGTCTACATGGCCCATGATGCGGGGATTCCGGTTCATGTCTGGGTCGATGAGACCCGCCCGCGAAACCAGGGGGCATCACTGACCACCTGGGAGCTGGGCAATCATGGTGTTCCCAACACGGTGATCGTTGACAATGCCGGTGGTCATCTCATGCAGCACGGACAGGTGGACATCGTCTTCGTCGGCACAGACAGAACCACCGCCAATGGTGACGTGTGCAACAAGATCGGCACCTATCTGAAGGCCCTCGCAGCCTATGACAACAATGTGCCGTTCTACGTAACGCTTCCCTCACCCACCATCGATTTCACGGTGCATGACGGTGTCAGGGAAATCCCGATTGAAGAACGGTCCGGACTGGAAGTCAGCCATCTCACCGGCAAGACAGAAAACGGCTCCATTGAAACCATCCAGATTGTTCCGGATGGAACAGAGCTGGCCAACCCCGCTTTTGACGTCACCCCGGCCCGTCTGGTTACAGGGCTTGTGACAGAACGTGGCGTTGTCGAGGCCAGTGCCGAGGCTCTCGCAAAGGCCTTCCCGGAGAGAGCAAGCTAGGGTCAGGACCTAGATGTGAGGCAGAGACCCGCTATTCAGAACGAACATTTTCAAGGATAAGACGGGTCACTTCTGCCGGGATCTCATGATGCGGCATATGGCCGACACGTTCGAAGATATGTGTGGCGATGGTACCCGGCAGCTTATGGGACTGGCGCGTTGGCAGAACCCGGTCCTGCGTGCCCCACACGACCTTGACCGGACAGCCGATATCCGCCAGCTCCGCGCGCGGCAGAACCTTCTGATTCCGGTCATCAATGATCGCTTCGGCAATCTTGCACAGGCTTTCCGTGACACCAGGACGGGCCCGTTCTGTCACAACCTGGTCGATCAATTCGTCAGGCAGCAGAAATTCCCAGCCATAGAACTGCTCAAGCAGAACGAGAAGCCCGTCGGGGTTCTGTGCGCGGGCGAATGACCGGAGCAGCCGGTGATTAATCTCTGGCCCGAAACCGCCTGGCGCAAGAAGCGTCAGAGAAGCGGCTCTGTCCAGCGCACGCAAACCGATCAGCGAGGCAACGGCACCGCCCATGGAATGGCCTACAAAGTGAGCCTTTCCGATTTCAAGCGTATCAAGCGCAGACAGAACCGCCTTTGCGGCCACAACAGCATTGCAGGTCTCGGGATAGTCAAGAGACGCCCCATGACCTGGCAAATCAAACGCCAGAACCTGTCGCTCCGCCGACAAGGCTGGCAAGAGCCGTTTCCAGCCATCGGCAGTACCACCAAATCCATGCAGGAGAACAACCGGCGCCCCTTTCTTGTCTCCACGTCGAATAAAGCCGAGACCTTCGGTGTTTCCATCACATGTCGTCATAACGTTTCCATCGTCTGAATCGATTACATTTGGCACAAGCATACTGACAAGACAGGGTCTTTTCTAACGAAACAGCCGGATCTTAAAGAGATATTTACCAGGAAACTCATCAGCCTGAATTTGCACCGGGCTTTAACGCCTTTTCCCTAGACTGGCCAGAACCCATCGAGGCATCAAAGCATATGACCATTACCGATACCAAGCAGGACCAACAGACCAGTGGCGCAGCAGCGCGTGCAGTCGCTCGTCTGACCGCCCTGCTTCACGTGCTTCGGCATGGTAAAGGAGATGATGCGGAAACGCAGAGACAGGCCGTTCTGACATTCCTCATTCGAGTGATGAGTGCTGGCATTCTCTATATCATGCAGGTCTGTCTGGCCCGCATGATGGGTTCCACCGAGTTTGGCATATTTGCCTTTGTCTGGACCTGCGTCACCATCCTCGGATTGTTCTCCTGTCTTGGTTTCAACGTTTCGGTCAAACGCTTTCTGATCGAATATCTGACACGAGATGATCACGACAGCGCCCGCGGCTGGTTGCGCTACATGTATGGTATCGTCCTTGCCTCATCGGTCGGCCTGTCCCTGCTGGGGCTCATGGGCCTGCAATTCTTCGGTGACTGGGTCGCCAGTTACTATGTCATGCCCTTCTATCTGGGGCTGATCTGTATCCCGTTGTTTGCACTGACGGATATTCAGGAAGGCCAGGCAATCAGCCAGTCAAAGGTCTCTCTCGGCCTTGTGCCACCTTATATTCTCAGGCCCTTGTCTATCCTGGCCTTCATGATAGCCATGATCCTCATGGATTTCCCCGCAACGGCCGAGACCGCTCTGACCGCAGCCATTCTGGCGACCGCTTTTGCCTGCCTGTTCCAGTCAGTGCGGCTCTATGCTCACACCCGGAACGATATTCCGCGCGGCCCCAGAACCTATGCCAGCCGGACATGGCTGAGCGTTTCGCTACCGCTGTTTATTGTTGAGGGATTCTATCTGCTCGCAAGCTATGCAGATATTATCATTCTCGGCCGCTTTGTCGGCCCGGACCAGATCGCCATCTACTATGCCAGCATCAAGACCATGGCACTCGTGGCCTTTGTTCACTACGCACTGGAGCAGGTATCCGCTAGCCGGTTCACCCAGTTTGCTACGCGTGATGACAGGGAAGGCCTTCGGACGTTCTTCCAACAGACCATCAACTGGACGTTCTGGCCATCCTTGGCGGCGGCGATTGTTATCATTGCAATCGGCAAACCGGTTCTCTGGGTCTTCGGGCCGGAGTTCACTGAAGGGTATCCGATTATCCTGATGCTCGCAGTCAGCCTGCTGCTTCAGTCTGCAGCCGGACCGGTCGCACCTCTTCTCAGCATGACCGGACATGAAAGACTGATCCTCTGGGCAACCGGAAGCGCGATGCTGATCAATATCACGCTGAACTTTGTTCTGATCCCGCATATCGGCCTGTTTGGAGCGGCCGCAGCAACAGCAACGGGATCAATTGTCCAGACATTGATCCTGGCTCGTTTCACACACAAGAAATTCGGCATTGATGTACTGTTCTGGCGCCACAGGACATCTGACCATAAGACATTGGACCCGGTCTAGGGTCAGGACTCATTAATTTCGTTCATTCCACTCTCCGTCAAACTGGTCTAGAACGGTTATGTGTCAACAGCTCATATGCGACCCACCATGCCGGACCGGACCAGAATTGGTTTTTTCCTGACCCAGAACTTCCCGATTGTGACGTTCTCGTCTGCGGTGGAGCCAATGCGTGCTGCCAATGAGGTCCAGCGTGCTGATCTCTATCGCTGGTCCATTTATACCGATGGTGGAACACCCGTACGGTCAAGTTCTCATATCCTCGTGACACCGGACGGGGACATTGAGGATATCACTGAAGAACTCGATATCCTGTTTGTCGTCGCGGGTGTCCCTGAAGAGCTGACCGGGCTTGACCGGCTTATCAACAAGCTGCGTTATCTGTCGCGGCGCGGCATTATCATTGGCGCCATTAGCGGGGGCGTTTTTCCGCTGGCCGAAGCCGGGCTACTGGATGACCATCGCTGCAGCGTCCACTGGTACTACCAGAGTGCCTTCAAAGAACGCTATCCACGCGTGGAGGCCACCTCTCGCCTGTTTGAGATTGACCGCAGCCGCTATACCTGCGCGGGAGGCACAGCAGCTCTGGACCTGATGCTGACCCTGATGTCCGATGATCTCGGTCACACAGTCAGCAATGAAATCTCAAGCTGGTTCCAGCATGATCGCATTCGCAATGTGAATGATGAACAAAGCCTGTCAGTTCAGAAGACTCTCAGTGTGAATTCGATACCGGTCACGAAGGCTATCTCCCTGTTCCGACAGAATATCGAAACCCCACTCTCGATGAGTGATGTGGCGGACAATGTGGGGGTCACGGTGCGACAGCTCGAACGGCTGTTCAAGATCCACCTGCAGAGTTCACCAGCGCAATATGCCATGAAGCTGCGTCTGGCCCGTGCTCGTGAGCTGCTGCTCTATTCCAGCATGCCGGTCTCGGAGATTGCACTAGCAGCCGGTTTTGAGTCTCCATCCCATTTCTCGCGCAACTATCGCAGAGAATATGGCTGCGCCCCGAGTGAGCACAGACGCCAGCGCGTTTCAGGCCAGGGCTGAGGCCCCAAGGCGGGAACCACAACGTCGCGATTTTGAAACTTGACCACAATCCCGGTCGCAAACCGCCAAGTTTATGGAGACGCAACTCCTAACGTGAACAGACTGACCACGATGGAGAGTTTCTATGTCACGCCGCCGCGCCAGATCCGGCCCAAGATCAAGAGCCCAGACACCTGAAAAACTGCCCCAATTACCATGGCAGTCCGTTCAGAATCCCTATCAGCCTCTTGATATCCTGTCAGACGACCAGCTTGAGGCTATCCATCAGAACTCTCTCCGGATCCTGCAGGAACTGGGCATTGAGGTCATGAGCGCAGACGCTCTTGAGCTTTTCCGCGAAGCCGGAGCTGAGATTGACGACGCAACCATGACCGTACGGCTCGCTCCTGAGATTGTTGAGCAGGCTCTCAGCACAGTGCCGTCACACTTCACATTGACACCACGCAACCCGGACCGACAGATAACACTGGGTGGCAATCATCTGACATTCGGCCTCGTGGCCGGGCCACCAAGCGTCCATGACTGCATCAATGGACGCCGCAGCGGCAATCTTCAGGATTATGAGAACTTTATCCGCCTGGCTCACCATTTCAACGCAGTACATATGATCGGCAATCAGGTCGTTGCGCCGGTGGAGCTGCCTGCACCCAGTCGACATCTGGACACTTACAACGCCAACATCACTTATTCCGACCTTTCCTATCACTGCACCGCAATCGGGCGCGAAAGAGCTGTGGATGGCATCACCATGATGGCTATCAGCCGTGGCATGACACCAGAGCAGATGATGGATGATCCCGGTGTCATGACCATCATCTCGGTCAACAGTCCGCGGAAATTTGACGACGCCATGAGTGATGGCCTGATTGCCATGGCTGAATATGGCCAGGCTGTCTCAGTCACGCCGTTCACACTGATGGGCGCAATGACGCCGGTTACGCTGGCCGCTGCGCTGTCGCAACAGAATGCCGAAGCCCTGTTCGGCATTACGCTGGCTCAGCTTGTCCGTCCTGGCACCCCAGTCATGTATGGCGCTTTCACATCCAATGTCGATATGAGGTCCGGCGCTCCCGCCTTCGGAACTCCGGAAAATGCCAAGGCGAATGCCGCGAGTGGTCAGCTCGCCCGGAAATACGGTATCCCCTACAGAACATCGAACGCCAACGCCTCAAATTGCGCCGACGCTCAGGCCGTCTACGAAACCCAGATGGCGCTTTGGGGCGCGGTGCTCGGTCATGCCAATATTGTCTATCATGGAGCAGGCTGGCTCGAAGGCGGTCTGACAGCATCCTATGAAAAGTTCATCCTGGACGTGGAAATGATCCAGAACATGATCGAATTCCTCAAACCGCTGGATACGAGCGCAGATGAGCTGGCGTTTGACGCTATCCGCAATGTTCCCACCGGCGGACATTTTTTCGGCGAGGCCCATACGATGGAGCGCTACGAAACCGCTTTTTACAGACCGCTGGTCTCTGACTGGCAGAACCATGAGAACTGGGAAGCCGCTGGCAGTAAGACCGCAACAGACCGGGCAACAGAAATCTGGCAGCAGGCCCTTGAGGAATACGAGCAGCCACAAATGGATGCTTCAATCCGTGAAGAGCTGGATGCCTATATCGCCAGACGCAGAGAAGCCTTGTCGGCAAAGACATTTTAGGGTCAAAACTCATTGCTCACGTCCATTCTGTTCATCAGGGAAGGGCAGAATGGGCGCAAACAAAAGCGCAGGACAGGTGGATCCTAGGATTCAGACTGAACAGAACCCCAGGCAATGAAAGCGCCATTTCTGTATTCAGGCTTGCCATAGAGGAACGGCGACTTGTCCGGATTGGTGACACGACCACCGGCTGCGCGCAAAACAGCATCTCCGGCAGCTGTATCCCATTCCATGGTTGGTCCGAAACGAGGATAAACATCCGCTTCACCAGACGCGACCAGGCAGAACTTGAGAGACGATCCGATAGAGATCGTCTCAGAAATACCGTGATCTTCAAGCCATTGATTGGTTGCCTCATCCCGGTGAGATTTACTGGCAACAGCCACAGCGCCGGTTTCAGGCACCGCGCGCAAGGCAAGGGCACGCGTCACGCCACCGGATGTTTCCTCGGCTCCCGTCTCTTCTGAGCCTGAGAACAGGCGATCCAGAGCAGGTGCATAAACAACACCGAGAACCGGCGTACCACCCCGGACCAGAGCAATGTTGACGGTGAATGACCCCTGCCCGTCACGACGCAGGAATTCCTTGGTCCCATCCAGCGGATCAACCAGAAAAAATTCATCCACCGCCGCAAGGGCATGGCTGTCGGCATTCTCTTCAGACACAACGGGAATATCAGGCGCAATCTCAGACAGAGCCTTGAGGATGACAGCCTCCGCAGCCTGGTCTGCCACGGTTACAGGAGAGCCATCCGACTTGAACGATGCATCCGCACCTTCAGCGTAAACTTCCATAATGCGCGCACCCGCTTCCCGGACAACAGCGTGAAGCGGCGACAACAGAGATTGCAATGTCATGGACTATCCAGATCTTGAAACGTTTAAGAGATGCAGCAGAAGCTCGTCTATCAATCGACGTAATAGAGATGCGAAGTATGGAACCAGTAATCCACAATGGTCTGCATAATCCGCATCATACCGTCTTTTGACGTTGCCTTGGTGATAACCGAATTGGCCCCGATTTCATAGGCCTTGCGCACAACATCCGGATCATCACTGGTGGTGACCACAACAGCAGGAATTCTTGAAAAGACCGGATCAGCCCGCAAGTGACGGAGGAATGTTGCACCATCCATTGTCGGCATATTGAGATCAAGCAGGATCAGATTGACAGCATCCACAGACTGCTCGGCATTCTGCTCGCGCAGCAAATGAAGTGCTTCTTCACCATTATTCGCCACATCAAGCGCGATGCTCATTCCGGTCGCGTTCAGGGCTCGCTTCATCAGGAAAATATCATCCGGATCATCTTCCACCAGAAGAATCCGGATATCGTGTCCTGCTATCCCGGCCCCATCCCGGATATTGGAGTTCGATACCATCAAAGCGCCCCTACGGTCGGCAAACAATCGCCTCATCATGCATATAGGCACGCAAACCCAAAACAGAAGAGCCTGCGCGCATTCGTCCCACCTACCACACTATGGGAAAGTTCTTAAGAATTTTTCCAAACCGTGGAAAAGTCTACACAGGGTCAACGGGTATCTCAGTGGTGTCTTTCAAAGTTTCCATTGAAATATAAGAGGTTACATCAAAGAGTGGCGCCGCTTTGACAATCTGTTTATAGACCCGGTCATAATCCTTGATGTCACAGACCGCCAGCTTCAGCATATAGTCTACATGCCCGCTCAGACGGTGCAGTTCTATAACTTCAGGAATACGCCGTACCGCGGATGAAAACTGATGAAACCAGTTGTCATCATGCTGATTGGTTCGCACTTCCACAAAAACCGTCAGAGCCTTGTTCACCTTCTCCCGGTCAACCAGAGCCACCCGCCCACGGATATATCCATTCTCTTCAAGCAACTTGATACGACGCCAGCATGCATTGGCGGACAGATTGACGGCCTCAGCAATATCCGCGTTGGTTCTGGTCGCGTCGGCCTGCAGGCAGGCGAGGATTTTTGCATCGATGTTATCTAATCTCATAAAATCCTCATATATTGGGATGGAATTAGAATAATTAGAAATTAAATGTGATTTTTGGGAAAAATTCAATCACAATATGGCGTAGACTCTCCAAAGACTTCAAAAGAAGAGAGTGACACCATGAAAACCTTGCTGAAAGACCTGTTCGTCACCCATCCGGAAAGCGTCGACGAGACCTATTTCGAGCATATGGGCCAGGCCCTCTCCTTTGCAGGAACCATGGCCAAAGGCATGCTGATGGCTCTGGTCCACGCCTTTATCCCGGGCCTGTTTGAGAAAAGCGCCAGCCGCCTGGTTACAGGACTGCATGACCGGATGGTCACCAATCGCGTACGCGCACCCCAGACGCAGCCACAGACGCTGCCCCAGGGCAACGCTGTTTCAGTCACCCACAAGGGTTAGGGTTCAGTCCCATAGATACAGGCCATAAATTCAGGCCATAAATTCAGGATCGCCCTGCGATGGCATCCGCAATGGCAACCATATCACGCGCCATATCCGCATGCAGTCGCTCGACCATGCGCCCGTCCAGACGAAGCGCACCCCTGGTTTGATTTTCAGGGCGGGAAAAGGCTTCGATAATCTTACGGGCAAAGGCTACATCGTCCGGCATCGGTGAGAAGATCTGATTACAGATCTCCACCTGCCGCGGATGGATCAATGTCTTGCCGTCAAACCCCAGCTCGAGGCCCTGCTGGCATTCCGCTGCAAAACCGGCATAGTCATCAATATTATTGAACACCCCATCAAGAACTGAAAGACCAAACGCTCGCGCGGCCGCAAGGCATGTCTGAAGCCATGGCAGCATCGTATAGCGGTCTCCGACCAGATGAGCCTTGGTATCCTTTGCCAGGTCATTAGTCCCGGCCACGAAGCAGGAAAGCCTGCTGCCAGCATCCGTTTTTGCCGTTGCGGCAATATCCCGAGCATTGAGAATGCTAAGCGGTGTCTCGATCATCGCCCAGAGTTTGACGTCAGCGGAACATCCCACTTTGTCGAGAACAGCCTGAGACGCAAAAACGTCGTCCTGTTCGGAGACTTTCGGCACCAGAATAGCATCTGGAGCAGCATTGGCAGCCGCCTCAAGATCAGCCTCTCCCCATTCAGTGGTCAGAGCATTGATGCGGATCACCACTTCCCGATGGCCATAGGCTCTCGACTGCGCTGCACGACAGACCTGCTCCCGGGCCAGTTCCTTCGCATCAGGAGCAACTGCATCCTCAAGATCGAAGATCAGCACATCTGCATCAAGCCCCTTCGCCTTTTCAAGCGCACGGGCGTTGGAACCCGGCATGTAGAGGACAGAACGGCGTGGGCGAACAGTATGGGACATATTGGAACTCGTCTGGCTGATTGTTAAACGAGACCATAATCAACCGTGCTGCACCGCACCACTGGTCATTGGACCAATAGAGCGTGCGATGAAACAGCAACCTTTGGGGCTCAGAAAATTCCAGCCTCAAGCCCTGCAGCTACCGCCATGCCCAGCTCTTCGCACTGATCCACGAAAGCCTTGTCCCAGTCTCCCTTGCACAGCAGAGGCTCCTGAACAGCACGCCAGCGCAGGCCGGTGACAATTCTCTGAACACCGATCCGGGTTCCTGTGCCATCCAGCCCGGCCCGTATATAGAGCGCATAGGCAAGGCCCTGCTTCTTCTCAAGAACCGGGTAATAAACCCGGTCAAAGAAGTCCTTCAGGGCTCCGCTCATATAACCCAGGTTTTCCGTGGTCCCGAGAATAATGGCATCAGCTGCCAACACATCCTCCGGGCTGGTGTCAAAAGGTGACTGGGCAATGACGTCAATGCCATCAATATCATCCGATGCCGCCCCGCGCTGTACGGCATCCCGTAGAGCCTGAGTATTTGGGGACGGCACATGCCCGACGATCAGAAGGCGTTTTGGCATCGCAATTATCCGGCGGCTATCTGAAGCACCACATTGCCGGTCAACCCACCGGCCTCAACAGCCTCATGAGCTTCCGCAATCTGCTCAAACGGATAAGTCGCTGCAACAAGCGGAGCAAGCGCACCATCCCTCAGGAACGCATTGATATCTTCAATCGCCGCCCATTTGGCATCATCCGGCATAGCATAGACAAACACCAGACGGATCGTCGTATTGTTGAACATGGCCTGATAGAAAGGCAGGGACGGTTCCGGCGCTCCCATGGAGGCATAAGTCGCAATGACGCCATTCCGTTTCAGGATTTGCGGCGTCAGGGACACATGGACCCCGAAGTCCACATCAACCAGACGGTCAACACTGTTGGCGCCGAATTCTTCAACGATCCGCGCTGCCAGATCCTCCGTCCTGTAATTGATAACCAGAGCCGCACCTGCCGCACGTGCCAGCGCAGACTTCGCATCATTGCTCACAGTAGCAATCACAGTAGCACCAGCCGCAGAGGCCATCTGGACGGCAAGCAACCCCACAGAACCAGCCCCACCGGTCACCAGAACAATCCGCCCATCCACAGGACCGTCAGCAAAAACAGCCCGGTGCGCGGTCATGGCAGGCACACCGAGACAAGCACCCTCATCAAAACTCACACCGTGGGGAAGCGGGGCGGCGAGATCTTCCGAACAGATAATCTGATCCGCAGCGGTCCCGTTTGCACCTTGTGCCATTCCATCTTCAGAGCGGTTGATATTGAACAGCCAGACATGCTCACCAATACGACGCTCGGAAACCCCGTCTCCCACAGCATCAATGATGCCCGCGCCATCATTGTGAACCATGACTTCATCAGCCGGAAGCGGCCCTTGCGCCCCTGCCCTCACCTTCACATCTGACGGATTGACGCCGCTTGACATGACCTGCACGCGAACCTCACCGGCACCCGGTTCAGGGGACGGACGATCTTCAATCGTTATGACATCACGAGCAGCACCACGGCTTCTGGTTACAGCAACACGCATTCTTGCCTCCGGCAGACTGATTCAGTTTCTTATTCCGGAGTTAACCGACCACATATGCCCCAAAAAGAAAAGGACCTTCTCCCTGTTACACAATCGCCCGCCTGTCGCTGACGGAGGCATTTCACCCGGCTGATAGCGTAGAATTTGACATTAGTTACATATGTAACTATCTATCAGTCAGAGAAACCACTACTCCGGGAGGCTTCAATGGGATCTGAGCACATTTCTTTTCCACGCAGACAGGGCCAGGCATCCCGCCAGGCCCATGCGGACCTGCCGGATGGAACCTTCGAACGGGAGCTGGGCAAGGAAGGGTTCTTCGGTCCGGCAACCATGATGTATCACACACATCCGCCAACCGGCTGGACCAGCTGGTCCGGCCCATTGCGCCCGCGTGCCTTCGATCTCAACCGGATCGACGATCATTCCTCTTCTGTCTGGGATGCATCCGTCATCCTGCACAACAGCAGTGTCATCATGCGTCGCTGGTCGCTGTCCGGAAAGATGGACTACCTCGCACGCAACGGCGATGGCGATGAGCTGCTGTTCATTCACCGAGGCAGCGGTGATCTGTTTTGTGACTATGGCCACCTGCCTGTCTCCCAGGGCGATTATGTGGTTCTGCCTCGCTCCACCATGTGGCGCATCGAGGCCACCTCGCCAATCGACATGCTGCTGTTTGAATGCACGAATGGCAGCTATCGCATGCCCGAAAAAGGCATGGTTGGACGCCATGCAGTCTACGATGCAGGTGTGCTGCAATCTCCCGAAATAAACGAGGCCTTTCTGGCCCAGCAGGGCAATGACGAATGGCATGTGAAGATCCGTCGCTCAGGGGAAATCTCGACGGTGGTCTATCCGTTCAATCCGCTGGACGCTGTGGGATGGCAGGGTGATCTCGCACCGGTCAAACTCAATGTAAAAGACATCCGACCACTGATGTCCCATCGCTATCACCTGCCGCCATCCGCCCACACAACATGGGTTGGCAATCGCTTTGTGATTTGCACCTTCGTGCCCCGTCCGTTCGAGACAGACCCCGGCGCACTGAAGGTCCCCTTCTTCCACAACAATGATGATTATGACGAAGTGCTGTTTTATCACGATGGGGACTTCTTCAGCCGCGACAATATCGAGGCTGGCATGGTCACCTGGCACCCCTGCGGCTTTACCCATGGCCCGCACCCCAAAGCACTCCAGAGGATGTTCGAGCAGCCAAAGACGATGACTGATGAATACGCGGTCATGCTCGACACCCGTGACGGCCTCAAAATGGGAGAGGCCGCCGCGTCCGTGGAAGTTGCGGAATATGCGGATTCCTGGAAGGCCTCGGGCGGCCCGCTGACACCACCATCGATCCCCAAAGATGCAGCGGAATAACCGGGTTCACAGAGGCAGGGCTTATCAATGAAACTCGCCACACTCCGGGATGGAAGTCGGGACGGATGCCTGGTTGTCGTATCGCGGGACCTCAGCCGCATGGACGATGTGTCCGAGATTGCACCCACCCTCCAGAACGCACTGGACAACTGGACGGAGCTCGCGCCTGCCCTGCACGAGCGCTTTACGGCGCTTGACAACAACCCGGAAAGCGGCACTCCGCTCAATCAGGCCGACTGCCTCTCCCCATTGCCCCGTGCCTATCAATGGGCTGACGGGTCTGCCTATGTAAACCATGTGGAACTGGTTCGCAGAGCCCGCGGTGTCGACATGCCGACGCATTTCTGGACAGACCCCCTGATGTATCAGGGAGGCTCAGACAGCTTCATCGCACCCCATGATGATATTGTCATGGGAGACGAGAGCTGGGGCATCGATTTTGAGGGCGAGATTGCAGTCATCACCGGCGACGTTGCTATGGGAACATCAGAACAGAACGCGATGGAAGCCATCAGGCTTATCATGCTGGTCAATGATGTGTCCCTGCGGGGTCTGATCCCCAGGGAACTGGAAAAGGGCTTCGGCTTCTTTCAGTCAAAACCCTCATCAGCCTTTTCTCCCGTGGCTGTAACGCCGGATGAACTGGGTGCGTCGTGGCGGGATGGCAAGATCCATCATCCGCTCCGGGTTACATTCAATGACCAGCCCTTCGGCAAGGCCAATGCCGGGCTTGATATGACATTCAACTTCCCGACCCTGATTGCCCATGCGGCCAGAACCCGACCTCTGACTGCCGGAACAATCATCGGATCAGGAACCGTATCGAACAAAAAGGACGGCGGCCCCGGCGCATCCATTATCGATGGCGGCGTTGGATATTCCTGTCTTGCTGAGCAGAGAATGGTTGAAACCATTACCTGCGGCACCCCTAAAACCCGCTTCATGCGGTTTGGCGATCACATTCGTATCGAAATGCTTAACGAAGACGGTGGCACAATATTCGGGTCAATTGACCAGAAAGTGGTGAAGCACCGTGGCCCAGGATACTGAAGCAACCAAAGACAGTGATCTGAAGCAGATCAGTTCCGAGGAAATCGGCAAGAACTGCTATGCGCTGATGATTGAAGGTGGACCAACATCCGGCTTCATCGTCGGGGAAGACAGTATCCTGATGATCGACGCAGCGGCAACAACAGCACTGGTCGGACACGTTCTCGACCATATCCGCACGATTTCAGACAAGCCAATCAAGCATATGGCCTTCACCAGCTATCGAGCCTGTCGAACGCTGGGTGCCCGTGGTTTTGAGGCGGGGGATGTGATCTCATCTGACCTCACAAGCCAGATGCTTGATGATCGCGGGGAGCAGAACCGCGCTGCCGAACGCCACCGTATGCCAGATCTGTTTGAAGGAGCGGGCAGTCGTGCTGACATTGCCAGACCGACGCTGACCTTTTCAGCCTTCATGTCCATCTATCTCGGAAAACGGCAGGTCAGGCTGATGAATCTTGGACGGGGTCAGACCACGGGCGACACTGTCATCTGGCTGCCTGACGAAGCTATTCTGTTTTCCGGGGACCTGGTTCCCAACAAATCCGTTCCCTTTTGTGATGACGCCAATTTCAGAGACTGGCCTTCGACACTCGACAGATTGCGCACCCTGCGCCCTGAAGTCCTCATCCCCGGCTCCGGTGGGCCACTAACGGATGCAGACGCTATTGACGACATCCTGTCCTCAGCCCGTGATTTTGCCTTCACGCTCTACTGGTCCGTATCGGAAAGCGTCAGTCGCCACCGGTCCCTGAAAGAAGCCTATGAAGCCTGCCGGGAGGCAATGGACGATAAATTCTCATCCTTCAGCCACTACGATGAACGCCTGCCGTTCTGTGTGGCTCGCGCTTTTGACGAGGCAACCGGACAGGAACATCCTCGACAATGGTCCGAGAAAAGGGATCGAGAAATTCTCGATGATCTGCTACAGCAGAGCGAATGACGACCCCTGCCCACACACTAGTTCATTATGCTCCACCCCTGGACCCATGGCTGGACGTCCTGCATCAGGACGAGCACATACTCGTGCTGTCCAAGCAAAGCGGCCTGTTGAGCGTGCCCGGCAAGGGCGAACATCTCGCTGATTGTCTCGAAGCACGGGCGCAGGAGGCCTATCCGGAAGCCCGTACGGTTCATCGCCTGGACCGGGACACATCCGGCGTCGTCATCATGGCCATGACGAAGGACGCGCACCGTCATCTCGGTTTGCAGTTCGAGCGACGCAAGACCGAAAAAACCTATATTGCGAATGTGTATGGCCAGGTCCGAGATGATGTCGGCCGGATAAGCCAACCGCTTATCTGCGACTGGCCCAACCGCCCGCGTCAGATGATCGACCATGAACGCGGCCGGGAAGCCATCACATTCTGGCAGGTGATCGAACGTGGTGAGACATCAACTCGTATGTGCCTTAAGCCGGAAACCGGACGCTCCCATCAGTTGCGCGTGCATATGCTGCATCTCGGCCACCCGATCCTCGGGGACAATTTCTACGGCTCGGAGCAGTCTCGCGACGCGGCGCCGCGCCTGATGCTCCATGCAGAAAGCTTGACAGTGCATCACCCCTCTGACGGCGAACGGATGACCTTTCACAGCCCCTGCCCATTCTAGGGTCAAAACTCAATCTGGCTCTATCAACGGCCCCTCTGGAACCATATCTGACAGAAACTGGCTCTACATTTTCTGATCCATTTCCCCCTTTCTGAAGAAGACCAAGAGAATGGACGCCACGCTTGCATCCATCTGGATATCACTCTATCGGGAAAGATCACCAGATCCGGCGCAGGCTGAGCTGAAGGAAGGGAAACAGATATGAAAATGACAACGGAAGAGGCCTTTGTAAAAGTCCTCCAAATGCATGGAATTGAACACGCTTTTGGAATCATCGGCTCAGCCATGATGCCGGTTTCTGATCTGTTTCCACAGGCCGGGATCACATTCTGGGACTGCGCTCATGAATGTAACGCTGGCATGATGGCCGACGGGTTCACCCGCGCGTCCGGCAAAATGTCGATGATGGTGGCACAGAACGGCCCGGGTATTACCAATTTCGTGACCCCGGTTAAAACCGCTTACTGGAACCACACGCCCCTGCTCCTTGTGACACCTCAGGCCGCCAACAAGACCATGGGTCAGGGCGGCTTCCAGGAAGTCGAACAGATGGCGCTCTTTGCAGACATGGTCGCCTATCAGGAAGAGGTTCGTGACCCGACACGCGTAGCCGAAGTTCTCAACCGGGTTATCCTTCAGGCCAAACGCGCTTCAGCTCCGGCACAGATCAACGTCCCCCGCGACTTCTGGACCCAGGTCGTTGATATTGACCTTCCGGCAATTGTCGAGTTTGAGCGCCCATCCGGCGGCGATGATGCTGTGACCGAAGCGGCTGCCCTTCTGTCGAGCGCCAAGTTCCCGGTCATTCTCAACGGTGCAGGTGTGGTTATTGGTGGCGCCATTGAGGACTCCATGGCTCTGGCCGAACGCCTTGATGCACCGGTCTGCTGCGGCTACCAGCACAATGACGCTTTCCCGGGCTCCCACCCGCTTTTTGCTGGCCCTCTCGGCTACAACGGCTCCAAGGCCGGCATGGAACTGATCGCCCAGGCCGATGTCGTTCTCGCCCTCGGCACCCGCCTCAACCCGTTCTCCACCCTTCCGGGATACGGCATCGACTACTGGCCGAAGAATGCCAAGATCATTCAGGTTGACATCAACCCGGACCGAATTGGCCTGACCAAGCCGGTAACTGTTGGCATCGTCGGTGATGCGAAAAAGGTTGCAAACGGCATTCTGAACCGGTTGTCCGACACAGCGGGCGACGCAGGTCGCGAAGATCGCAAGGCCGAGATTGCCAAGCGCAAGTCAGCCTGGGCCCAGGCGCTTACCTCCATGGATCACGAGGACGACGATCCGGGCACCACATGGAACGAGCGGGCACGCAATGCCAAGCCGGATTGGATGTCACCGCGCATGGCATGGCGCGCAATCCAGGCCGCTCTTCCGAAAGAAGCCATCATTTCCTCTGATATCGGCAATAACTGCGCCATCGGCAACGCCTATCCTTCTTTTGAAGAAGGTCGGAAATATCTGGCTCCTGGCCTGTTTGGCCCTTGCGGATATGGCTTCCCGTCCATTACCGGTGCCAAGATTGCCCAACCGGACACGCCGGTTGTCGGCTTTGCCGGTGACGGCGCCTTTGGTATTTCCATGAACGAAATGACAGCGGTCGGGCGTGGTGACTGGCCTCCGATCACCATGGTCGTTTTCCGCAACTATCAATGGGGTGCTGAAAAGCGAAACACCACCCTTTGGTACTCAGACAATTTTGTCGGCACCGAGCTGAACGAAGATGTTACCTATGCCGGAATTGCACAGGCCTGCGGTCTGGTGGGTGTGCAAGTCAGAACCATGGACGAGTTGACTGATGCACTCGCCAAGGCAATCGATGATCAGATGAACCATGGCAAGACCACATTCATCGAAGCGCTGATCAACCAGGAACTGGGCGAACCGTTCCGCCGCGATGCCATGAAAGCACCGGTAGCCGTGGCAGGCATCAGCCGGGAGGACATGCGCCCTCAGAAAGGTGCATGATCCACGACCGTCCAACGACACGTAGAGATAGGGACAGCCATGGCTGTCCCTTTTTTTATGGACACCAATTTTCACAGTCTGTTCAGGTCGGAGAAAAATACCTTCCATATCAAAGATAAGATCACCACATAAATATGAGGCTAGTAGTCAAATTAACTGGAGAAAAAATAAGTCGCATCAAATTACCACCAAATGAAAAAACATCGATAGAGAGCAGTAATAGAATGATCGGTTTTATATATGTTTTAAAACCAAGAAAATTCTGCCATTCCTAACTAATTTTTACATAGGAAAACTAGAGATAATTTCAAAAATTTCGAAATAACTGTAGTTATACTAAGTGGTTCATGTTAGGATTCGGCAAGCAGAATCAATTGCATAGAGGTTTTTCGCTCAAGAGCAGATTTAAAACAGGTGCAGATGCATAACTGCGCATAAGAGAAATTCAGGGGGCTGGAAATCGTCGAAACCAATCCGACAGCCCGTTGAAGAACGAGCCGTCGGACAAAGAGAAGGTGAGATCTATGTCCGTCGCAGCAGATGTTTTTGAACACTATTCCGAGCATTACGATCGACATCGGATCGAGGAGATGACACTCCGGGATTACCTTCAGTCCTGCAGCTCCGATACCTCTCTTTATGCCAGCGCGCCAGAGCGTATGATCGCCGCCATCGGCGAGCCGGAACTGATCGATACCTCAAAAGACGAACGCCTTGGCCGGATCTTCATGAACCGGACCATCCGCCGCTATGAGTGCTTCAGGGATTTCCATGGCATGGAAACGACAATCGAGCGAATTGTCGGTTTCTTCAAACATGCGTCCCAGGGCTTGGAAGAGAGCAAGCAGATTCTTTATCTTCTGGGCCCCGTCGGCGGCGGCAAGTCATCCATTGCCGAGCGGCTGAAACGCCTGATGGAAGACCAGCCTGTTTACGCCCTTAAGGCCGGTGACGAGATCAGTCCGATCTTTGAGAGCCCGCTGGGCCTTTTCTCACCGCGCACCATGGGTGACCTCGTGGAGGAGAAATACCAGATTTCCCGTCGCTATCTCACAGGACTGATTTCTCCCTGGGCGGTGAAGCGCCTTGATGAGTTCAGCGGTGATATTTCCCGTTTCTCAGTGGTCAAGCTCTATCCATCCAAACTGCGCCAGATCTGTGTGGCAAAGACAGAACCGGGCGACGAGAACAATCAGGACATTTCATCCCTGGTTGGCAAGGTGGATATCCGCCAGCTTGAACATTTTTCCCAGGATGATCCCGACGCCTATTCCTATTCAGGCGGATTGAACCGGACCACACAGGGCCTGCTCGAATTCGTCGAGATGTTCAAGGCCCCGATCAAGATGCTGCATCCCCTTCTGACCGCCACTCAGGAAGGCAACTATATCGGCACGGAGACCATGGGCGCGATCCCCTTCTCCGGAATTATCCTTGCCCACTCGAACGAGGCAGAATGGCAGAGTTTCAAGAACAACAAGAACAATGAGGCCTTCATTGACCGTATCTTCGTGGTCAAGGTGCCCTATTGCCTGCGCAAGGACGAGGAAATGCGAATCTACGACAAGCTTCTGTCTGACAGCAAGCTCGGCGGAGCCCATTGCGCACCGGGCACACTGGACATCCTCTCCCAGTTTGGCGTCATGTCCCGGCTGAAGGAACACGAGAACTCAACTCCATACGCCAAGATGCGCGTCTATAATGGCGAGAACCTGCGCGACGTGGACCCTAAGGCAAAACCTCTGCAGGAATATCGTGATGCAGCAGGTGTCAATGAGGGCATGGATGGCATTTCCACCCGGTTTGCCTTCAAGGTTCTGGCTGAGACCTTCAACTTCGATACGGACGAGATTGCAGCCGACCCGGTTCACCTGATGTATGTGCTGGAAATGGCCATCATGCGTGAGCAGTTCCCTGAAGATACCGAGAAGAAATATCTCGAATTCATCAAAGGAACCCTTGCCCCCAAATATGCCGAATTCATCGGCAATGAAATCCAGAAGGCCTATCTGGAATCCTATTCGGATTACGGCCAGAACCTGTTCGACCGCTACATCGCCTATGCGGATGCCTGGATTGAGGGGCAGGATTACAAGGATCCGGACACGGGCCAGCTGCTTGACCCGAATATTCTGGATGAAGAGCTCAAGAAGGTTGAACAGCCCGCAGGCATTACCAATGCCAAGGATTTCAGAAATGAAGTTGTCAAATTCTCCTTGCGTATCCGGGCATCCAACAATGGAAACAATCCTGACTGGACATCATACGAGAAACTGCGCGACGTCATCGAAAAGCGCATGTTTTCCCGCGTCGAGGATCTGTTGCCCGTCATCAGCTTCGGCTCAAAACGCGACAGTGAAACCGAACAGAAACATCATCAGTTCGTCGAACGCATGACCGCACGCGGCTATAGCGAGAAACAGGTTCACCGATTGGTGGAGTGGTACATGCGCATCAATAAGGCCGGCTAAGAAACCAGATCAGCCCCGGCAAGCGCTATCCGGCGCCGGGGCCTAAGCCGACCCCAGACAGGAAAAGGCCTGGACACATCATGTAACGGGAACAGACACATGCATATCATCGATCGGAGGCTGAACCCCAAGGGCAAAAGCCTCGTCAACAGACAGAGATTTATCAGACGCGCCCGGTCCCAGATCAAGAAAGCCATCGAAGATGGGCTAAGAACCGGCAAGATCTCTGACATCGACTCCCAAGGGCGGATAACAATCAAAGGTGGCGACCGCCTTGCAGAACCTGCCTTCCGCCCTGACAGTCGCAAAGGCAAGCGATCGACGGTATGGCCAGGCAATAAGGATTTCATCCGCGGTGATGAAGTGAGAAAGCCGCCTTCCGGTCAGGGTCAGGGCTCGAAGGCCAGTGACAGCGGCGAGGGAGAAGATGCATTCCAGTTCTCTCTGACCCGGGACGAGTTTCTTGAATTCTTCTTCGAGGACCTCGAACTGCCGGATCTGGTCAAGCGCAGCCTGAAAGCTGAAAAGACCTATGAAATGCGCCGGGCCGGTTTCAGACGCTTCGGCACTCCGAGCGCTCTTGACCTGAAACGAACCATGCGCAACTCGCTGGCGCGCCGCATCTCCTTGCAGCGCCCGTCTGGCAGCAGGCTCGCTGAACTGGAAGACGAAATTGACCGACTGAAGGCTCTCGAGGAGCGCTCACCGGAGCAGGAAACTCAGCTGATAAGACTGACCTCATCCATCCGGAAAGCCAGCATCAAAATGCAGCGGATTCCCTATCTCGATCCGCTGGATGTGCGTTACCGCAATTTCGAACCTGTCGAAAAACCGGTCTCGCAGGCTGTCATGTTCTGTCTGATGGATGTGTCAGGTTCCATGAGCGAGCATCACAAAGATCTCGCCAAGCGCTTTTTCCTGCTGCTGCACCTGTTTCTGGAACGACAGTATGAACGGGTCGAACTGGTGTTCATCCGTCACACCACCCAGGCCAGCGAAGTGGATGAGGAAACCTTTTTCTATTCCCGTGAAAGCGGCGGCACCATTGTCTCCTCCGCCCTCCGGGAGATGATAGCAGTCATCTCAGATCGCTACCCGCTGGCCGAGTGGAACATCTATGCGGCACAGGCCTCTGATGGCGAGAATTTTGACAGCGACAACGGCAACTGTCTGGAGGCCCTGTCAGAGCATATTCTGCCGGTCTGCCAATATTTTGCCTATGTGGAAGTGGGCGAAGAAAGCGACCGTCAATTGTTCGGAACCTCAAAGGATGGTTCGGCACTCTGGCGGACCTATGGTCAGATCCAGGGCTTCGACCAGCGCTTTTCCATGCGGAAAATCAGCGACCCGGCCGACATCTATCCGGTATTCCGCGATCTGTTCGCCCGGCGCAGCGAAGCCGCCTGAGCCCAATCCGGCCCACAAGTGAGACCAAAGTCAGGAGTTTCTCGTGACAGCACATGCACAATCCGGCCCCGGCCATCTCTATGAAGGTGTCGACTGGTCCTTTCATACATTGCAGTCGGTCTATAATGCCATTGAGGACATTGCACTCGGCGAATTCGGCCTGGATGTCTATACCAACCAGATCGAAGTGATCTCGGCTGAGCAGATGCTGGATGCCTACTCCTCCATCGGCATGCCGCTGATGTATTCGCACTGGTCCTTCGGCAAGAGTTTCGCCCGCAATGAAATGCTCTATCGCAAGGGGCATCAGGGTCTGGCCTATGAAATCGTCATCAACTCCAACCCATGCATATCCTATGTGATGGAAGAAAACTCAATCACCATGCAGGCCCTGGTGATTGCCCACGCAGCTTTTGGTCATAACCACTTCTTCAAGAACAACCACCTGTTCAGGCAATGGACCGATGCTGATACGGTTCTCGACTTTTTCCAGTATGCCAAGCAGTTCACAGCTGATTGCGAGGAGCGCTATGGGATGGCCGAAGTGGAAGCTGTTCTGGATGCAGCCCATGCCCTGCAGTCCCACGCAGTTGACCGGTATCCACGCAAGACGTTGAGCGAGCACGAGAGAAAGGAACGTGCCCGCGCACGCGCCGAGTTTGAAACATCATCCTTCAATGATCTCTGGCGTACCCTACCGGATAGCACCCGGCGCCCTGAAAAGGATGGAGGCGAGCCCACCGGCTGGCTCGAGAGCCTGGACTTGCCCGAATCCAACATTGTTTATTTTCTTCAGCACTACGCACCGCGGCTCAGCACATGGCAGCGGGACCTGCTGGACGTCACCTGCAGAACTGCGCAATATTTCTACCCGCAGAAACAGACCAAAGTGATGAATGAGGGCTGCGCCTGCTATGCTCACTATCACATCATGCAGCGTCTGCACGAGAAGGGGCTGATTCCCGACAGTGCCATGCTCGAGGCACTACACAGCCATTCACAGGTTATCGCCCAGCCTGATTTCGATGATCAGCGCTTTGGTGGCATCAATCCATACGCTCTGGGGTTCGGCATGATGCAGGATATCCACCGCATCTGCATGGAGCCAACGGATGAAGACAAGGCCTGGTTTCCTGATATTGCCGGCAATGGTGACCCTCTCGGCACCCTGAAATATGCCTGGGAGAACTTCCGCGATGAGAGCTTCATCCTGCAATATCTGAGCCCGCATCTGATCCGTGACATGCATTTCTTCAAACTGCATGATGACACCAGAAAACCCGTTATCCGCATTGATGAAATCCATGACGAGCACGGCTACAGGGACGTCCGCAGAACGCTCGCGGCCTCCTATGCCATCAATGCCATGGATCTCGACATTCAGGTCACTGAAGTTGATCTGGACGGCGATCGGACCCTGACCCTGACCCACACCATGAAAGACGGCATCCCACTTGAGACCAAGGAAGCCAATATTGTCCTGTCTCACCTGGCGGAGCTATGGGGATATGATGTGAAGCTGGTCTCTATCGATCCGGAGACAGAAACCATCGAGCAGGAATTCGACATCTGACAGCAATGCCTAACCAATACACTCTGTATTTATCCCGTATACGATTAACCCGCACATCTGCGTGCCTGGCAGACTTGCGATCAGGCGGCAATTGCACCATAGTCGCTCCGGAAATCTGAATGAAAAGTTCTGGCCAGAGGAAGTCCTGATGCCATCCAAGTCGGGGAAAAGCGATCTTTATGATGATATCAAGCGCCGCGTTCTGACGCTGGAGCTGAAACCCGGCAGAGATCTGGACGAGGTTGCGCTCAGCCGCGAATTTGGCATTTCCCGCACGCCCCTGCGCGACGTCTTCCGTCAGCTCGCAGGCGAAGGTTATCTGGAAATCCGCAACAATCGCGGGGCCTGTGTCGCCCCCATGTCCCATCAGACCCTGCGCGACTTCTTCCTCGTTGCTCCGATGATTTATTCAGCCATCGGCCGCCTCGCAGCCCAGAATGCAACCAAAGAACAGCTGAAGGACCTGAAACAGGCCCAGACCGGCTTTCGCAACGCGCTGAAGACAGACCGGCCCGGCGACCTCGTCTATTACAATGATCGCTTTCACACCATCATGGGCGAGATGGCCGATAATGTCTTTCTGCTCCCCAGCCTTCGCCGTTTGCTGATTGATCACGCCCGTATCGGCCAGACCTTCTACCGCCCCAAGGATGACGGCATGAAAACTCGCCTCAGAACAGCGGCGGATCAGCATGACGAGTTCATCGCTCTCATTGAAGCCCGTGACGAAGATGGCGTTGCCCGACTGGTCGACAAGCACTGGGAATTGTCCCGCGACCACATCGAACTGTTCATTACCCCCGACGCCCTGCCGCTGGAACTGCCACAGAGCGCTTGAGAAAGTTTTTCTTTGGAGAAATCTGGTAGCGGAGGAGGGACTTGAACCCCCGACACGCGGATTATGATTCCGCTGCTCTAACCGACTGAGCTACTCCGCCAGACGCGTTGTTACGCGAGATGCGAGCGATATACGGGGATGGCGGGGCTCTGTCAAGGCGTTCAGGCCCGGTTCTTCAACAATCCACATGCTAAAGTATGTACGGTCTTTGTTGAATCGCTGAATGGCGCTTCTCCGGTCCATTCAGCAAGGGAAAGAACGCGGCTTGATCTAGCGATGAGAAGCGCTCCCTGACGACATCATGGAGTGGAAAATCCACCGAAACAGGAACCATTCCGGCCATTAAGTTCGCATACAAACAGAGGCTTATGCGAATTACTGGGCCGCGTTCGAAAAGGCGGGCTCCGACATAGTCAGGCCGCCGTTTGAAGCATCAGTGCCATCGATCCAGCCACCACCCAGAACCCGTGCAGCATCCCCCTCATCATCATAGAAGACACAAGCCTGCCCCGGGGCTACCCCGGCCTCTCCGCTCGTGAGCGTGACAGAATAGACACCGCCCTCACACGCAAGACGAGCTGGTGTTGGCGGGCGCGTGGAGCGGACTTTGGCGAAAATCTGCAGGCCCTCTTCAGGGATATCCTGATCGCCCAGCCAGTTCACATCCCTGAGGCGGATCGTATGGGTCAGAAGCGCTTCATAAGGGCCGACAATCACCCGGCGCTGTTCCGGTTCCAGTCGCACCACATAAAGCGGCTCACCGATGGCAACACCAATACCGCGCCGCTGGCCAATGGTGAAGTTGATAATGCCGTCATGTGTGCCGAGAACACGTCCATCCAGATGCACAATTTCACCGGGATCCCCGGCCTCGGGACGCAGTTTGCGAATGATGTCCGTATAGCGTCCGTCCGGCACGAAACAGATATCCTGGCTGTCATGCTTGTCTGCAATCTCCAGCCCGAACTCATGCGCCAGCTCACGGGTTTCCGGCTTGGTCATGCCACCAAGCGGAAAGCGCAGAAAATCCAGCTGCTCCTGTGTGGTCGCAAAGAGGAAGTAGCTCTGGTCCCGATCCAGATCCACCGGCCGGAACATGCCATAATGCCCATCCACCGGTTCAGTCCGGATATAGTGCCCCGTTGCCAGCACATCGGCACCGAGATTCTTGGCAGTCTCAAGCAGATCCTTGAACTTGACCGTCTGATTGCAGTTGATACACGGCACCGGGGTTTCCCCGGCCAGATAGCTGTCCGCAAACTGCTCAATCACCGTTTCGCGGAACCGGCTTTCATAGTCCAGCACATAATGGGGAATACCGAGTGTTTCGGCTACACGACGGGCATCATGAATATCCTGCCCCGCGCAGCAGGCTCCTTTGCGATGTACCGCGGCTCCATGATCGTAGAGCTGCAATGTAATCCCGACCACATCATAGCCCTGCCGCTGCAGGAGACCAGCCACAACAGAGGAATCCACCCCGCCCGACATGGCGACAACCACGCGCGTATCCTCAGGGCGGCTTTTCAGGCCGAGGCTGTTAATCTGATCGGTCATATGGCGATCTCGGGTCTCATGTTTCCTAAAGGCCAGGCACAGGCAGATCCGAAATTAATCTGCCTTGCGCACAGTCCGACATAAATAGTGAAATTTTACCGGATCCGCTAGCCGAAGATTTGCATACCAGCCAAATCCCCGCGTCATAGCCACAAAGCGAAGACCATCCAACCAGGCGGCAAGAACTGCCGGGCAAGTGGAAATTTTTGACCTCGACTTGCCTCGCCACACACAGCGCGTTCGCATAGTGCAAAATTTTTATCAATTTTTACAATGCATTAAGCATAAAACAAAATTGGCCCGCCTCTTGCTTACATGTTGTGACCAATCTGTTTTGCAGTCGAGTGAGCATCGCGTGAGCCTATTACTTGCACCCGGGACCGGCCTCCCCTCCTCATCGCCCTCAACGGCAACGGTAAATCCGTTGGCCGGAGCAGACGGCACAGCTACGTCTCCTTCAGGCAATACCCAGATCAATAAAGACCAGGCCAGTACAGGCCAGATCGGCACAGGCCAGATCGGCGCAGATCAGGCAAATCAGGATAGCATCTCCTCCTTTGAAGCTTTCCTTCAGGCAAAGCGGGAAACTGGAACAGGAAGCAGCATTTCAGGGGAACAGCCCTCACCCCGGAAAAAACCGGCCCCAGGTCAGGCTCAGTTGCCGCTCCAGCCGTCACCTGAAATCAAGACACCAGACCAGGCTGTCGCCGCTCAATCAACCGCTGGCGACACGCAAGACATTGCCCTGAACAGCAACACGGGTCAGCAGTCCGCAAAGACACCTGTCTATGCATCTCCAGTCCTGCAGCTTCAGGCCAAGACTGACACAGCGACGAATGCCGCGACCCAGAGCAACACGGAAGTATCAGGTGAAAGCGCCGAGGCAGCCTATCCTGGCCTTACCGGCTTGCCACCGCAGCTCGCACGCCATCTGGAACGTCACCTGCAGAATCTGCCGAAGGATCCGGCAACTCAGACATCACTGAAAGACACGAGTCAGCCAACACTGACGACCACCGAAGAGAGCGTAGAACAGGCAAATCCTGAAGCAGCGCTTCTGGCGGAGACGGAACAGACTGGCGTAACTGGAACGCTGAAATCTGATTCAGAAGCATCTGATGGCGCTGCAGCACAACAGCAGCCGTTAAACCCTGCCGCACAGTCTGAGCAGGCAAGACAGCCTCTTGATGGTGCCCGTCAGGCAGCTCTGGTCAACGCTGTGAAACCTGCAACACAGGGGAACGGTCCAAATCCGGCGGCATCTGATGCAGGCAACGCTGACCTTGGCGGCGACGCCTCTCTGTCAGACGACGGAGAAGGACGAGCCACAACAGCTGATACAGCCTTCAAAACGGCACTTTCCCGCGCAAATTCTGATACAACATCCGCGAAACTCGCAACAACAACCACCCAGACGGTCGAGCAATCGCTGACATCACAAGGGACCAACACTCAGTCAGCAGCCCCATCCGCTCTCTCTGCATTGGACAGCTTCCTGCCTGGAGATCAGGCTGCAGCCGAAGCCCAGCAAGCACAGACAAAACTTGATGCAGCAACGGCTTCTGCAAGGGTCGCCGACACCAACCGCCCTGCCCAGCTGCCTGAAACAGTTGCCAATCAACTGACGACACAGATCCAGCGGCAGATTCTTGACGGCAGCAGCAAGTTCAATATCAAGCTCAATCCGGTCGAACTGGGTCGCGTTGACGTCACGCTCCGGTTTGACCGGGATGGCAATGTGATGGCGCATCTGTTCGTTGAGCGGTCCGAAACCCTCGACATGATGCTCCGGGATTCACGCGCACTTGAGCGCTCTCTGGCAGAAGCCGGAGTTAACGTAAAGCAGGACGGCCTGTCCTTCTCGCTCAGTGATGGCAATGACACGGCTTCCGCATTCGGCGACAACACAGACCAGCAGGGTGGCAATGATGGGCAGGCCTCATCAGACGACACCCAGTCACTTACTGATCAGACAGCGGCACGAGCCGCACGACCAGCCAGTTCAAGTCTTCTGGATATCTCAATCTGATCCGCCAGCCACAGCACAAGGTGAGCAGCAATGGAAATTTCATCAACCAATCCGGCAGGCAACGGCCAGACCTCTTCTTCTCAGACGAGGTTAGCCGCCGATCTGGATACATTTCTCACATTGCTGACGACGCAATTGCAGAACCAGAATCCGCTCGAACCGCTTGAAGCGGAACAGTTCACCCAGCAGCTCACCCAGTTCACCGCCATTGAGCAGCAGATCCAGACCAACGACAAGCTTGATTCTCTGATCACAGCCTCAGCCACGCAGTTTGCCTCTTCCATCATCAATTATGTGGGCCGCACGATCACCGCAGATGGCTCCCGTGCCACTCTGGATGAGGGACGTGCCCAATGGACATTTGAATCAGATGAGGCAACCGACGACGGATTGGTTGCTGTCGTAAATGCCCGCGGGGACATAGTCTTTGAGCAGAAGATCTCCATCAAGGAAGGGCAACAGAATTTTGTCTGGAATGGCAAGAACGATGATGGTGAATTCGCTCCGGAAGGCACTTATCGGCTGGAGGTCATAGGTCGGGACAGCAATGGTCTACCTATAGATGTCAGCACGGAGATCAGCGGTACCGTATCAAAAGTCGATGTTACCAAGTCTCCACCGGAGCTGACTGTCGGCAGCGCCCAGGTCCCGCTGACAACGATCCAGTCTGTCGCCACAGGAAGCTAAGCCACCCCTGGTTTGCCGCCTCTCAGCAAGGAGGCAGGCGATGTTTTCAAGACAAAACAAATTCTTACCGAATCCTTTCTAACGGTTTAGGTAAAATTTAAGGCCCGTCGGTTACGATCACACTCATAGGTCAGGGTAGAGTGTGAGAGTACGATGACCGATCAAGCTCGTGCGCGAGTAAAATATGTCCTTGGACCGGACGGAAGCCCGCTGACAATTGCGGACCTCCCCCCGGCCAATACCAAACGTTGGGTAATCCGACGCAAAGCAGAAGTAGTGGCTGCTGTCCGCGGGGGTCTCTTGAGCCTCGAGGAAGCCTGTGAGCGCTACACGCTGACTGTGGAGGAATTCCTGTCCTGGCAAGCGTCCATCAACAGGCACGGTCTTGCCGGCCTGCGCACGACGCGCATCCAGCAGTATCGTCACTAGACGATCTGGCAGGAGCCTGAAGGGATTAACGCCCGCCTGAAAAGGCCGGGCGTTTTTTCTATTCTGCAACATGCTTTTTATACACAGATCGGACGGAATTTTTTTCCGCGCCTGAATTGGCTGTTTTACGCCATTCACAGCTTGGTGATATGGCGTGAGGTTACCATTCGTTAAGAGCCGTTAACCACTTGTTTACCATCCTCTAGGAAATTCTTGCCTAGCGGTTGGTCGGGTTCGCTTCGCCCTCATACAATCCCCTTAGGCGGGTTCGACCAACCACTTATCGGGGGCAACGCGTCAGGTGGAACGTGAAGGATTTTCTAGAGTTTCTTAAACAACTTGGACCAGCGCGGCTTGCCGCGATGGGTGTTGTTGCGGCTCTCTTGGTCGGCTTCTTCGCCTTCATCATGATGCGGGTCGCCGAACCACGGATGACCCCGCTCTACACAGATCTGTCATTTGACGATGCAACTCAAATTACCAATGAGCTCGAAAGCGCTGCTGTCCCGTTTGAATTCCGGGCAGGTGGCACCACCATTGTAGTACCGGATGATCAGGTTCTTCGCCTCCGCATGACCCTTGCTGAACAGGGTCTGCCCACAGGCGGCGGCATTGGTTACGAAATTTTCGACAAATCCAACGCCCTCGGCACGACAAGCTTCGTCCAGAATATGAACCACCTCCGGGCGATGGAAGGCGAGCTGGCCCGAACCATCCGCTCACTAAGACGCATCCGGTCTGCCCGCGTTCACCTTGTCATTCCTGAGCGCCAGCTGTTCGAGAGAAACAAAAAGGAGCCCACCGCTTCTATCGTTCTCGATATTCGTGGCACGCTGGACACATCTCAGATCAGAGCCATCCAGCATCTGGTTTCTTCTGCCGTCGAAGGCCTGAAGCCAACCCGCGTTTCAATCGTTGACGGCAGCGGCCGTCTTCTGGCAGCCGGCACCGGCGACGAGGATAACGGCCTGATCGCCTCATCTCTTGAGGAGCGTCAGACCAAGATCGAAGGCAAGCTGCAGTCTCAGATCGAGCAGATCATTTCATCAGTCGTCGGGCCAGACCGCGCCCGTGTCAAAGTCACAGCGCAGCTCGACTATAACCGCCTGACCGAAAGCCAGGAAATCTATGATCCCGATGGCCAGGTTGTCCGGTCCCAGCAGTCCAAGACCGAAAACGCCTCATCAACCGAAGGCGCAGACAACGACCAGGTCACCGCAGGCAACCAGTTGCCCAATGCTGGCGCCGACGCCAATGGCGGCGGATCCCAGGAAGCCAGCAATACAGAAGAGGAAACCGTCAACTACGAGATCTCCCGCACCACCAAGACGGAGATCAAGGAAGCCGGACAGATCGAACGTATCTCGGTCGCTGTGCTTGTGGACGGCGTTTACACACAGAATGCAGACGGCGCGCTGGAATACGCCCCTCGCCCTCAGGAACAGCTTGATCAGATTGCCTCTCTGGTCAGAACCGCTATCGGTTTTCAGCAGACACGCGGCGATACCGTGGAAGTGGTCAATCTGCAGTTCGCAGAAGGCCCGTCAACCAATCTTGCTGGCCTCGAAGAGCCGGGCCTGTTTGATTTCACCCGATCTGATCTTCTCTATTTGATCGAGCTTGGTGTCATCCTGCTGATGACCCTGATCGTAGTCTTTGTCGTGGTCCGGCCATTGCTGAAACGCGCCATTGGTGCCGAAGAAACAGAAGAAGGTGCAGAAGGCGCTCCAGAGGGTGAACTGATCGTCCAGGAAGATGGCACCGTTGTCCGCCAGATTGTCCAGGAGGACGGTACTGTCACATCCGTTCCGGCCACAGCCCAGGATGTAGAAAAACTTGAGAACCCGATGGGTTCCGCCATCGAGCTTGCCATCGCACAGGGTGAAGTGCAGGCCGGTTCCATTCGCCAGATCGGTGATCTGGTGGCCGACAATCCGGACGAAGCTGTCAAGCTGATCCGCAACTGGCTTCTTGAAGCCGAACCAGCCTAGGGAAACATCACATGTCCGCAGGTGCACTGGTAGTCCAGCAAGGCGCAGAAGATCGGGAACTGGTAGGCCCGGAACGCGTTGCCGTTCTCCTTCTGGCACTTGGCGAACAGTATGGTTCACCGATCTGGGATCGGCTCGATGATATGGAAGTGAAGCAGGTTTCCACGGCAATGGCGAAGCTCGGCCCGGTAACCGGCGACATGCTCAATGAGCTGTTTGTCGACTTCGTAACGGCCCTCACCTCCAAGGGTGCCGTCATGGGCAACTACGATTCCACAGAGCGCCTGCTGCAGTCCTTCCTGCCGAAAGACAGGGTCAGCACCATCATGGAAGAAATTCGCGGCCCCGCTGGCCGAAACATGTGGGAAAAGCTCTCAAACGTTCAGGAAACCGTTCTCGCCAACTATCTCAAGAACGAATATCCGCAGACCGTTGCCGTGGTCCTTAGCAAGATCCGCTCGGATCATGCCTCCCGTGTGCTTGGAATCCTGCCCGAAGACTTCGCCCTCGAAGTGGTCAACCGCATGCTGCGCATGGATGCCGTCCAGAAGGATGTTCTCGACAAGGTGGAACAGACATTGCGTGTCGAATTCATGTCCAACCTGTCACACACCACCCGCCGGGACTCCCACGAGCTGATGGCTGAAATCTTCAACAATTTCGACCGTCAGACCGAGGCGCGGTTCATTACAGCTCTCGAAGAGGAAAACCGCGACAGCGCCGACAAGATCAAGACGCTGATGTTCACATTCGACGATCTCGGCAAGCTGGATACCGGCAGCGTCCAGACACTTCTTCGGAACGTGGAAAAAGACCTCCTCTCTGTCGCCCTCAAGGGTGCAAACGAGAGTGTGCGAGAATTCTTTTTCTCCAACATGTCCACCCGCGCCGCCGCTCTGCTTGAAGAAGACATGGCAGCCATGGGACCGATCAGGCTGCGGGACGTGGATGAAGCCCAGGGCACCATGGTCAATATCGCCAAGGATCTGGCGGCCAAGGGTGAGCTGATCATCATGAAGAATAACGGCGACGACGAGCTGGTTTACTGATCATGACAAAACCTGCACGCTATCTCTTTGAACTGGATTTTGCGGCTCCGCCAGAGCCGGATCCCGAACCTGTGGTCGAGGTTGAAGAAGAAGAGATTGTCGTGCCAACCATTGAGTTGGCCAAGCATGAACAGCTTCTGGAACAGGCCCGAGAGACTGCCTTTGAGCAGGGACGTCTGAAAGGTCTTGAAGAAGGCCGGACCGCTGAGGAAAGCCAGGCAGCGCACAGTCTTGCAGCGGAAGCGGCCCGGTTGGCCGATGCGGCACAGTCTGTCATGGCCGCGATTGACGCAGATCGTCTGCGCACCGAGAAAGAAGCCGCTGCTCTTGCGTTCAAGGTCGCACAGACACTGGCAACAGAACTTGTTGCGCGGCAACCGGAAGCCGAGATAGAGGCACTTCTGAGTGAGTGCCTTGGCCCCTTGCGGACAACACCGCACCTGGCGATACGGCTAGCAGCCGACCTGGCAGACCGGCTGCGTGACACGCTTGAAGCCATGGCACAGGAACGGGGTTTAAGCGGACGCCTGATGGTGATTGGCGAGCCTGACCTTGACGCCGGGGATTGCCGGATCGAATGGGCTGATGGCGGCATCATTCGCGACATGGCAGCGCTTGAAGAGCAGATCAAGAATTCTATCGACCACTATTTTGACGCCAAAGAAGAGGCACTTGGCCAGAACGCGTCTGAAGATGAGCCATCAACAGATGGCAACGCTGAGACGCTTGGAGAATAGGCATGAGTGAAGCAGACGAAATCCCCCTGGAAGAACAGGTGCCGGATACGACAACCGGTGAACCCGGCGAAGACAATGAAGGTCAGCACGGCGCGTCCGAGCTGGAGGCGGTCTTTGACGTTCCAGTCAAGGTTTCTGCCATACTGGGGCACGCCCGCATGAAAGTGGCAGAGCTCCTGAAGCTCGATACCGGCAATGTGCTTGAGCTGGACCGCAAGGTGGGCGAAGCCATTGATATCTATGTGAATGACCGGCTCGTGGCCCGTGGTGAAGTGGTGCTTGTGGAAGAGCAACTCGGCATCACCATGACCGAAATTATCAAGACCGATAAGTAAGCGCCCTTCGGGGCTGCCAAGACCGCAATGACGATGACGGAGTAAAAGAGATGAGACTGCTGATCGTTGGAACACTTCAGGGCCAGTTGTCCGCGGCGACCAAGATCGCCATGGATCGTGGTGCCAAAGTCATGCAGGCCATGTCTGTCAATCAGGGGCTTGAAACGCTCCGGTCAGGTCGGGGTGCCGATCTTGTCATGGTCGATGTCAATCTGGATATCGGGCAGCTGATCGAAGGCTTGTCCAACGAGCATATTCATGTGCCTGTTATTGCCTGCGGTACAGAAGCCGATGCCCATGCAGCGGTTGCCGCAATCCGGGCCGGTGCCAAGGAATATGTCTCTCTCCCGCCTGATCCGGAAATCATTGCAGCTGTTCTGGCCGCGGTTTCCGACGATGACAGCGCCCTGATCGTCCGCGATGCGGCAATGGCTTCTGTTGTTCAGCTGGCCGAGCAGGTGGCACCATCAGAAGCCAGTATTCTGATCACCGGCGAATCCGGCACCGGCAAGGAAGTCCTCGCCCGTCACGTCCACAAGAAATCTACGCGAGCCAGCAAACCGTTCATCTCTGTCAACTGCGCCGCCATTCCCGAAAACCTGCTCGAGTCTGAGCTTTTCGGTCACGAGAAAGGTGCTTTTACCGGTGCGATAGCACGCCGTATCGGCAAGTTCGAAGAAGCTGATGGCGGTACACTGCTACTGGATGAAATCAGCGAAATGGATGTACGTCTGCAGGCAAAGCTGCTGCGCGCCATTCAGGAACGGGTTGTTGACCGGGTTGGCGGAACGAAGCCGGTCAAGGTCAATATCCGGATCATTGCCACCTCCAACCGCAATCTGGCGGAAGAGGTCCAGAACGGTACATTCCGCGAAGATCTGCTCTATCGGCTGAATGTGGTGAACCTCAATATTCCGGCCTTGCGCGACCGACCCGAAGACATCATCACACTGGCCAATCATTTTGTGCGCAAATATGCGAAAGCCAACGGGCTGCCGCCACGGACTATCTCGCTTGACGCCAAACGGCAACTGTCAGCCGGTCGCTGGTCCGGCAATGTGCGTGAACTTGAAAACACCATGCACCGTGCCATTCTTCTGGCCATGGGAGACGAGATTGGCCCGGAAGCCATCCGCAGCCCCGACGGCAGTCGTCTGGACGACGTGATGATCGGAACGGCCACAGGCCCGGCGGCTCAAGTGGTGCTGACCGCAGAAGCCGTAACCCGCAGCATGGTGGGCCGGACCGTTGCCGCAGTAGAACAGGAGCTGATCCTTGATACTCTGGATCATTGCCTCGGCAATCGGACCCACGCCGCCAACATTCTTGGTATTTCCATCCGCACCCTGCGCAACAAGCTCAAAATCTACGCAGATGACGGGGCATCGATTCCCGCTCCGGGCGAAAGCCGCATGGCTGCAGGTTTCTAGAACCAGATCTCCGATCGAAACAGGATCCAAATAAATGTCGGATACAGCGGCAGGCGAAGGCGGTCAGGGCGGGTTCAGCATTCTGAACATGATTTCAAAGCGCGGCGATATCGGCCTTGCGCTTGGCGTCATGGTTATTCTCGTTGTCCTCATCATGCCGCTTCCGGCTGCTGCTCTGGACTTGTTTCTGGCCATCTCGATCATCTTTTCCGTCTTGATCCTGATGACCTCACTGTTCATTCAGACACCACTGGAATTCTCCGCCTTCCCAACGGTTCTGCTGATTGCAACAATGATGCGGCTGGCACTGAACCTCGCATCAACACGACTGATCCTCGCCTATGGCCATGAAGGCCCGCATGCCGCAGGAAACGTGATTGAAGCCTTCGGCAATTTTGTCATGCGCGGCAATTTTGTTATCGGGATCATCGTTTTTGCTATCCTGATCATTGTCAACTTCATCGTCATCACCAAGGGTTCCGGGCGTATCGCCGAGGTCGCAGCCCGTTTCACTCTGGATGCAATGCCCGGCAAACAGATGGCGATTGATGCCGACCTATCAGCTGGCCTCATCAACGAAGACGAAGCACGCACCCGCCGTAAGAACCTTGAAGATGAATCAGCTTTCTTCGGTGCCATGGACGGTGCCTCGAAGTTTGTGCGCGGTGACGCCATTGCCGGCCTCTTGATCACCTTCATCAACGTGATTGGCGGCATTATAATCGGCGTTGCGCAGCAGGACCTGAGTATGGGTGAAGCCGCACAAAGCTACACGCTGCTGACGGTCGGCGACGGTCTTGTATCCCAGATCCCTGCGCTCATCGTTTCAACAGCCGCTGGCCTGCTGGTTTCAAAAGCCGGCGTGAGCGGCGCAGCTGACAAGGCTCTGGTCAAACAATTGTCGGGCTACCCCAAGGCGCTCGGCATGTCCGCCTTTGTGATGGTCATCATGTCGGTCCTGCCAGGCATGCCTATGCTGCCGTTTCTCTTTCTCGCAGGAGGTGCTGGCTGGCTGGCCTGGTATGCCGACAAGCAGCACAAGGCCGAAGCGGCTCAGGCCGCGTTCAAGAAAGCTCAGGATGAGCAGGCTCTGGTGGAAACCGAGGCCAAGGAACCGCCAATTACCGACACACTCAAGATGGACGATCTCCGGCTTGAGCTTGGCTATGGGCTTCTGACACTGATTAACGGCAAAAACGGCCAGGATATCCTCAGCGAACAAATCAAGGCTTTGCGTCGTCAGTTGGCCACTGACATGGGCTTCATCATGCCCTCTGTCCGTATCCTCGATAACGTCCAGATGCCGCGCTATGACTACATCATCAAGGTGAAGGAAGTCGAAGCCGGTCGCGGTATGGTCCAGCCGGATCAGTTCATGGTCATGGATCCGCAAGGCAACGAGATCACCCTGCCCGGCGAGAAAACCACCGAACCCACCTTCGGCCTGCCTGCCACCTGGATTGACGCCAGCCTGCGCGAAGAAGCGGCGATCAAAGGCTACACTGTGGTGGATGCGCCAACGGTTGTTGCAACTCATATCACTGAACTCATCAAGGGCCATATGCCTGAGCTTCTGTCTTACGCGGACGTACAGAATCTGCTCAAGGAGATCCCGGCAGAGCAGCAGAAACTGGTGGAAGATATCGTTCCGGGCCAGATTTCGATTTCCGGCATCCAGCGTATCCTGCAGATGCTGCTAGCTGAGCGCGTTTCTATCCGCGACCTGCCGACAATTCTCGAAGGCATTGCAGAAGCCACCGGCTTTACCAACAATCTGCAGTCAATCACCGAGCACGTAAGAGGTCGTCTGGCCCGTCAGATCTGCGCGGCCAGCCAAGCCCCGGGTGGTTATCTGCCAATCCTGGCCATGACACCGGACTGGGAAATGGCCTTTGCGGAGTCCCTGGTTGGCGAAGGAGATGACCGTCAGCTTGCCATGGCACCCTCAAAACTCCAGGAGTTTGTGGAGGTCGTTCACAAGGCCTATGAAGACGCTGCTCTCCAGGGAGAAGTTCCGGTTCTGCTGACAAGTCCTGGCACCCGGACCTACATCCGGTCGATTGTCGAGCGGTTCCGCCCAATGACAACAGTCATGTCACAAAATGAAGTTCACCCCAAAATGCGCCTGAAAACGGTAGGTATGGTGTAAACTGGAGCTCTGTTTTTCGCCCCGAACAAGGGATGAAATGGTCAAATTCATCCCCATATAAAACCCAGATAGTGATCTGAGGAGATCTGGATGAAGACCGCAGTCTTTGCGTTGATAACCGCTGCTTTGACAAGTACCGCAGCAGCCGTGGACCGCGCCGATGTATTGGCTGCCGGTGGATGTGAGAATTGCGACCTCAACCTCATGACCCTGAGGGAAGTCAATATCAAGAACGCCAACTTCTCTGGTGTCATCTTTCGCGAAGCTGATTTGAAAGAGGCAAAACTGCCCGGCGCGAATTTCAAGGGCGCAGACCTGAGGCGCACCGAGTTTGAAAAGTCCGTTCTGACTAAAGCCATCTTTGATGGTGCCCAGATGCGCGGCATTGATCTGGAGAAATGTAACCTCGAAGAAGCGAGTTTCCTTGATGGTGTCGATCTCCGCTCAGCGGATATGGCCGGGGCCAATTTAAGCAAGGCACAATTTACCGGTGCAGACATGCGGGACGCTCATCTTCGGCGTTCTGACATCACCGATGCCAATTTCAGCAATACGAAACTGGTCAAATCCGATTTTGAGCGGGCAAATGGTCCGCGCGCCAACTTCTCCGGGTCTGATCTAAGTGGATCAGACCTCAGCCGCATCAAGGTGGCTGGTGGCTCATTCCGCGGAGCCAATCTCCGCCATACAGATCTGTCCCATGGTGATTTCAGAAACACCGATCTGACGGACGCTAATCTGTCTTACGCGATTATGCGGCAGACCAATTTTTCCGGCGCCAATCTGGAAGATGTAAGCGGCCTGAGCCAGTCTCGGCTTGATGTGGCTTGTGGAGATGAGAACACCCGTCTGCCTGATGGTTACACCATCAAGATCTGCAGTTCTTCGAAATACTGAAGCCCTACCGGCGGATAAGAACACTGCACAAGGCTGCGCCGATTGCAGAGCCGCTGTAGAACCACAATCCGATCTGGGATGAAGCAACCGCAAGGCCACTGGTCTTGGCGGCGAAAATAACCAGTGCCACAAGCAGCACATCCATCATCGACCATTTGCTGACCAGAGAAACGAGACGCAGCGCCCGTGCCTTGCGCGCCTGAGCGCGCTCAAAGGACGCAAGAAAGAGCGCAAGGATCTTCAATCCGGGAAACAGAACGGAAAACAGGAAGACAAGCAGAGCCAGGCCACCTTCCCCATCCGCATGCAGGCCCAGAATAACCTGAACAAGCGATGGCTCTTCTGTGAAGACCAGCAGTCGGTCCAGCCGCATGATCGGCAACACCAGGCCAAGTCCGAAACTCACGCTGATCGCAAAAAGAATAACAGGAAGAATGCTGATCATGGTATCAGGCCCGCAATACGACCGAAGGGTAGAATCCACCCTTGCCCGGGCTTCATAATAGCCCGGAGCCAGATCAGTCAATCGAACGAAACATCGTCAGGACTGCAAAACGTCAGAGAAACACGCCCTGACGCAGCCTATCTTGAGCGAGCCCGCCGCGCGGCAACTTCATCCACTGACGCCTGTTCAACCCGCTCCTGCTCCAGCCGTGCCTGTTCCTGGTCACGGGCTTCCAGCAGTTCGAACTTCTTCAGTTCTTCAACCGCTGCCTGGAGCTCTTCCTGAGCATGATCAAGCTGAGCTTTCAGGTCATCAATGGAGACCTGCAGATTGTCTCGGCGCTGCATCGCGGCCTTCGCAAAGGTCGGATAGGCAAAATGCGCCACGTCGTGAATACCGGCCTTTTCCTGCTCATCAACAATCTGCTGATCGAGCTCTCTGGCCATACGCTGGAAGTCATCCATCATGACTTCGATCTGTGATACCTGCCGCCGCTTTTCGTCGACTTGAAATCGCTTCAAGCGGATCAGGGTCTCTCGTGACTTCATGACTCAATACTCCTAGTCGTGAGATCCCAAATCAAACACCATCCTCGAGTATCTCCTGCAGAAGACGATAGCCATCCTCAAGAGATGCGGCCGCCTCACTCTTGCTTTGCCTCAGATACGTTTCAAACGCATCGTTCAACTCAAGAGCCCTGTCGACCGTTGCATCAGATCCCTTCCGATACGCACCGAGCCGGATCAACTCCTCCATATCCGCATAAGCAGACATCAGGCGCTTGGCCTCTTGTACAACAGGCCAGAAATCCGGATCGGCAGAACCGGGAAGCGTACGCGAAACCGACTTCAATACATTAATTGCCGGGTAGCGTCCGCGTTCAGCGATCCTCCGCTCCATAACGATGTGACCATCCAGAATACCACGCACTGCATCAGCCACAGGTTCGTTATGATCATCACCTTCCACCAAAACAGTAAAGAGTCCGGTAATAGATCCAGATTCTTTTGGTCCGGGCCCTGCTCTCTCCAGCAAACGCGGCAATTCACTGAACACGGTAGGGGTATATCCGCGCGTGGTCGGCGGCTCTCCGGCAGCCAGACCAATCTCTCTCTGCGCCTGAGCAAAGCGGGTCACGCTGTCCATCATACAGAGAACATTCAGTTTCTGATCCCGGAAATATTCCGAGACAGCCAGAGTAAGGTAGGCCGCCTGGCGGCGCATAAGCGGTGTTTCATCAGACGTGGCCACGATCACCACGCTGCGCTTCAAACCTTCTTCACCCAGATCGTCCTCAATGAATTCCTGCACCTCTCGGCCACGTTCACCAATCAGACCGATAACAATCGTATCCGCGAGCGCATGCCGGGCAAGAATCGACATCAGAACAGATTTACCAACTCCGGACCCTGCAAAGATCCCCATGCGCTGGCCGATACTGCAGGTCACGAAAGTGTTAAGAGCCCGAACACCCAGATCAAGTGTGCCTCCGACCCGCCCGCGCGAATGAGCCGTCGGTGGCTGAGCCCGCAATGGATAGGCCTCAGCCCCATTCAGCAGAGGCCCCTTTCCATCAATGGGTTCACCCATGGCATTGAGCACCCGCCCCCGCCACAGATCACTGGGGCTGACTGTTGCGGCGTCTGCCTCAAGATAGGCTTCACATCCCCGGCGCACCCCCTCAAGTGGCGCAAAAGCAAGGCAAAGCGCCTTGTCACCCTCAAAACCGACCACCTCCACCTGGATAATCTGATCACCGGTGGAGCGAATAGCGAGACGCGCACCAATGCTCATGGCATGCACCGGACCAACGATTTCAACCAGCAGGCCCTGCACGGAAACAACGCGCCCGAACGTCCGGGTCGTCTTCATCTGTCCAATCGTGTGAATGAGTCCGTCCAAGCGATTCGCTCTTTCCGTTAACTTTTTTGCCCGTTGGTAACGATTCGTTTACGACCTGCGTTAATGATAGTTGATAAGGGCTTAAAGTCGATGAAGTCCAGTGCCGGAACCACGAGGGCGGGGAAGGCACGAGTCCGAAGAATCAGTTAAGAATTTTTCTTAAAGTAAAATGTTAAGAATTTTTCGACCTGATTTTTCAGCCTTTTCAACAGATTAGGCAGGATTATACACTTTATCGACCGAAACCCTTGCGGACGCGAATCAGTTTTTGTTAACCATTAGGAAGTAGCGTTTCATAATTGGGTTAACCGAAGTCCTTTCGCGCCAGCCGCTTACTTGGCCTGTGCGCCAAGCCCAGGATAGGCAGATAAGGGGATTGGCATGCGTGTTCTATTAATTGAGGACGATAGCGCCACTGCACAGAGCATCGAATTGATGCTCAAGTCTGAGAGCTTTAACGTTTACACGACCGACCTCGGTGAAGAGGGGGTCGATCTTGGAAAGCTGTATGATTATGACATCATACTGCTGGATCTCAACCTGCCGGACATGTCCGGTTATGAGGTGTTGAGAACCCTGCGACTGTCCAAGGTCAAGACTCCTATCCTCATCTTGTCCGGTCTTGCAGGCATTGAAGACAAGGTGCGTGGTCTCGGCTTTGGAGCCGATGACTATATGACCAAACCATTCCACAAGGATGAGTTGGTCGCCAGAATTCACGCCATTGTACGGCGTTCCAAGGGTCATGCTCAGTCGGTCATCCGTACCGGCGATCTGACCGTTAACCTGGACGCCAAAACGGTTGAAGTGAACGGCCAACGTGTTCACTTGACCGGCAAGGAATACCAGATGCTTGAGCTTCTGTCCTTGCGGAAGGGAACTACCCTCACCAAGGAAATGTTCCTCAACCATCTCTATGGTGGCATGGATGAGCCAGAACTGAAGATCATCGACGTCTTCATCTGTAAGCTTCGCAAGAAACTTGCTGCGGCAACAGATGGACGGAATTACATCGAAACGGTTTGGGGTCGCGGTTATGTGCTGCGCGAACCGGAAGATGAGTCGATGAAAGAGAGCGCTTAAACACAGCGTTTTCGACCAGAGTTGATCAAGGCCGTGACAGTTTCACGGCCTTTTTCTTTGCCTGGAGCCACCGGAGAATTTTGAATAGCACAACAAAAACCGCCGGCCCTGTGAAGAACCGGCGGTCTGTAACATTAGATATTCGATGTTGCCTTCAGGTCAGATACGTCCACCTGAAATCGCCCGGAGTGGCCGTGGCTCGCTCTTATCAGAAGAGGCTGGGGCCAGGGAATACAGCCCACGCGTACCGGCCACAGGCTTGAACCGGTCCGTCAGACCGACCACCGTCTCAGCAGCACCGAGGACCAGATACCCGTCTTCTGGCATCTGCTTGGCAATCCGCTCCAGAATGTCAATCTTCGTGGCCTGATCAAAATAGATCAGGACATTGCGGCAGAACACCACATCAAACTTTCCGAGCGACGTGTAACTGTCCAGCAGATTGAGAACCCGGTACTGAATCATCGCCCGCATATCCGGGTTGATTCGCCAGAGCTCACCTTCTTGGGTGAAATATTTCAGCAGGAGCTGAATAGGCAGGCCACGCTGCACTTCAAACTGGGTATAAACACCGCTTTTTGCTTTCTCCAGAACCTGGGTGGACAGATCCGTACCAATCATTTCAAACGACCAGCCCGAGGCCTTCGCACCCAGTTCTTTGAGACAGATGCCAAGCGAATACGGTTCCTGACCGGTGGAGGCGGCAGCGCACCAGATACGCAGCTTCTTCTGCATCCGGCGTTTTTCCATCAACTCCGGCAGCATCACATCCGTAAAGTTGTCAAACGGCGTCTTATCACGGAAGAAAAACGACTCATTCGTCGTCATCGCTTCGATAACCTGACCCGCCAAAGACCCTCGTGGATCCGTCTTGATCTTTGCAGCTAGCGTGTCAACAGAATCCAGATTGGCCTTCCTTGCGATCGGCATCAGACGGCTCTCGATCAGGTACTGCTTATCATCGGCAAGCACCAGACCGGATCGCTGTTTCAGGAATTCCTGAAGGAACTTGTATCCTGTCGCATTCATGGCCGTCCCCCCTTCAGAACGGTTTCTATTGTTGTTGCAATCTTGTCCAGAGGCAGAACGGCTGAGCACATTCCGGTTTGGGCCGCTGCGCCCGGCATACCCCAGACAACACTGGTTTCTTCATCTTGTGTCACGACCGACCCGCCAGCTCCGGCAATCATCTTGACCCCCTGGGCACCGTCATGTCCCATGCCGGTCAGAATGAGACCAAGTATGGCACTGCCATAGGTAGCCGTGATGGATTCGAACATCGGATCAACAGCCGGCTTACAGAAATTCACTGGAGGACCGTCATTCAGTTCAATCGTTGGCGTGCCGCCGATCGATTTAATCAGCATATGCTGGCCGCCGGGCGCGATGTAGATACGACCAGCCTGAACCTGCTCGCCATGCTCACCTTCCCGTGCTTCCACACCGGTTGCCTTGGTGATGTGCTCGCCGAGAATACGGGTAAAGGTTGGCGGCATATGCTGGGTAATCACGATCGGAACAGACCGCAGAACCGTTGCGGAGATTCCCTTCAGCACCGTTTGCAGAGCCTGAGGTCCGCCTGTCGAACTGCCAATCGCCAGAACGCGCGGACGAACGGATGAATATGGCCGGAGAGAAATTGCCGCCGATGCGCCAGACTGACCGGGTAACGTTGCGGCTGCAGCAGGCGCCCGCGCTGATGCGGGAGCAGCTGGTGCTGCAGGCCTTCCCGGCGCAGCATTGGTAGATCCAAAATCCGGCTGTGCCAGGCCAAGCCGCTGGCGCCGCCGGGCACCAAGTGTCTTCACTTTAGCCGTAAGATCTCTGCGGAAGCTCGCTGAGGTGGAAATTTCACTGTTGGATTCCGGCTTCGGAATATAGTCACTTGCCCCCAGAGACAGAGCACGCAAGCTGATTTCCGCGTTTCTCTGCGTCAGGGTTGAGGACATGATAATAGCGACATTGCGACGCTTCTGGATCAACAGCGGCAATGCTGTCATGCCGTCCATCTCCGGCATGTCAATATCAAGAACGATAACATCGGGCTCACAGCGGTCTACATCATCAACAGCAAGCTTGCCGTTGCGGTGACTGCCGACAACGCTGATGCCCTGCTCCTCTTCGAGCCACCGCCCGATAAGACCGCGAATGACAACGGAATCATCAACGACCATGACACGCAATGAGTCAGTCCCCTGCGCAGTTGCAGCAGCGGTTGCTCCAGAAGTTCCGGTTACCATCTAATCAATCCAGGTTTGTCACAAAGCTCAGATCAGGCCGACTTCATGAAATTTTGCTTCAACAATTTCGCGGTCAAACGGCTTCATTATGTATTCATTGGCACCCGCTCGAATGGCCTTTGCAATATGGGCCACATCATTCTCCGTCGTGCAGAAGACGACCTTGGGTGCTTCACCACCATCAATGGCTCGAAGTGCCTTGAGAAACTCCAGACCGTCCATGACAGGCATGTTCCAGTCGAGCAGAACGGCATCCGGCATGTTGTCGCGACACTGATCAAGCGCCTGGCGGCCATCTTCAGCCTCGGAAATCTCAAACTTGAGATCTTCAAGGATACGACGGGCCACCTTTCGGATGACGCTCGAATCATCAACTACAAGACAATGTGTCATTTAGGTCTCCCTGACCTGCACTTCAGTTAAGCGGCAATCGCATCGATCATGGCGCCAAGAACCCGCTCCACATCGAGAATGACAAGAAGCTGGCCATCCAGACGATGAACACCGGCTGAAATTTCAGCCCAGCGCGGATCAAGGTTTGCCGGGTTAGCCTCACGTCCGGATACCGGAAGCGTCAGAACCTCACCCACACGATCAATGATCAATCCGTACGATTCACCTTTATATTCAATGCCGACCGCCATCTGACCGGCACCTTCAAGAACCTCGTGAACGTTCAGTCTTTCACGCATGTTGATTGCGGTGACAATCCGTCCACGCAGGTTCAACACGCCTGCGACTTCTGCCTGCGCCAGCGGCACCCGTGTCATGTTCTCGGGAACGAACACATCATGGACTTTCTCGATCGGAAGTCCGAACAGCTGGTCAGAAATGACCACGGTCACATATTGTGTGGTTTCACCGTCAATTGCATTTTTCTGGTGGTCACTCATGCTGCCATCCCCATTTCAACAGTCTGTTCTTTCAGCGCCGCGATCAGACCTGGTCTGTCGAACTTCGCAACATAGTCATTGAAGCCGGACTGCCGCGCCCGCTCAATCGCCGCAGGCGATGTGAGAGAGGACAGAGCAATCACTGGCACATTGCGGAGGCGTTCTGATCTGCGGAGGATCTCGGCAAACTCAAATCCGTTGATTTCCGGCATCTCGATATCGCTGACGATCACATCAAAGTGGCGACCTTCATCAAGATGCGCAATGGCCTCCTTGGCAGATGCACAGATCGTCACGGAGTAGCCAGCGGACTTGAGAACCGGACCCAGCATGTTCCGGAAGAAGGACGAGTCATCAACAAACAGCAGAGACTTGGTCAGCGCATCTTCAGACATTTCCTTGCGCTGCAGCCAGTCTTCAAAGGCCATCGGCAGATAATGCCCGACATCGATCACTTCAGTCGCTTTGCCCTTGATCACTGCAGAGCCAAGCACACCGGCTGTGTCGGACTGGACTTCAATGTTGAGTTTGTCTTCGACGATATCAACGATTTCATCGACCACAAGGCCCATGGAGCGCCCGGCGTCAGTGAACACCAGCATCGGCTGTGTGCCTTCCTGCTTCAGCGTCACGGACGGGTCAACATAGACCAGCGGCATCAAGGCACCGCGGTACTGAACAAGGTCACGTCCGGTCGAGCGTTCAATGGTTTCCACATCAAACTCTTCAAGGCGTGTAACCAGAGACAACGGCACCGCTTTCGGTTCCGAAGACCCGGCACGGAAGAGCAGCATGGAGAGCATGTTGCTATCGGCAATGGAGACTTTCTCCTGCTCATCGCCAATTTCTTCCAGATCAGTGCCAACATGGGAACCAACCGCCTGGGCAATACCGTTCGGATCAATAATCATGATCACGCTGCCATCACCCAGAATGGTGTTACCTGAGAACATCGTCAGGTGCCGCAGCATGGTCGCCATCGGCTTGACCACGATTTCCTCAGTGTGGAAGACGCCATCGACAACGATGCCGAATGTCTGGGAGCCGACCTGCATGACCACGATGAAACCTTCATCCTTGGCCATCAGGGTTTCGGTATCCGTCTCACCGGCAATCGCATCCGGATGCTCGATATCAAGCAGAGCCCGCATATGGATGAGCGGCAGCAGCTTGTTACGCAAACGCAGAACCGGCGTATCCTTAATCCGCTCGATCTTCAGATCGGAGTTCGACTGAACCCGAACCAGCTCAACCACGGAAAGCTGCGGAATTGCGAAACGGTCACCGGCTGATTCGATAATCAGGGTCGACACAATCGCCAGCGTCAGCGGGATCTTGATCATGAAAGTTGATCCCTTGCCGGGAATAGACTTCAGATCGACTGAGCCGCCAATGATCTCGATATTGTTGCGGACCACATCCATGCCAACACCGCGACCGGAAACATTGGTCACTTCCTTGGCGGTGGAGAAGCCGGCTGCAAAGATAAACTTGTTGACCTGCTGGTCGTTCAGCTTTTCAAGTTCAGCCTCCGTGACAACACCGTTCTCGACAGCTTTCTTTTTGATGGCGTCCGTATTGAGGCCCCGGCCATCATCAGCGATCTCGATGATGATATGACCGCCTTCATGATACGCAGCCAGTCGGATTGTACCTTTTTCAGGCTTGCCAGCAGCGCGACGCTCATCAGGCATTTCAAGACCGTGATCCGCAGAGTTACGTACCATGTGGGTCAGCGGATCTTTGATCAGATCCAGAACCTGGCGGTCAAGTTCGGTCTCAGCGCCGACCATGTCCAGTTCGATCTGCTTATCAAGTTCCTGAGCCAGGTCGCGTACAATACGCGGCAGTTTCTGCCATGCATTGCCAATCGGCTGCATGCGCGTCTGCATGACGCCTTCCTGCAGTTCGGCTGTCACATTGGACAGACGCTGCAGCGGCACCTTAAATTCAGAATCTTCATGACGGCGAACAATTTCAAGCAGCTGGTTTCGGGTCAGCACCAGCTCGGACACCATCGTCATAAGATGTTCAAGCGTCTCGACATTCACACGAATGGACTGGTTGGAAACACTGGCACCCTTCTTGTCGCCAGCGGCCTTTTCAGGCTTCTTCTCAGCCTCAGCCTTTTCGCGTGCAGCAGCCGCTTCCGCTTCCATCTTGGCGGCTTCCGCCATCAGGCTGCCCGCATCAGCAACGGCTTCCGCAGCAGCTTCCTTCGCAGAAGCATCCGGATCAAATCCGTCAAGACCAGGCGTTTCCTGGAATACCCGCTCAAGCTCATCCAGAGGAACCTCGCCTGGCTTCAGTTCACGCTCAGCAACCTGGATATTCAGATTCTCTTCAACTTCAGGCTCTGGTTCAGCAGCTGGCGTCGGAGCTTCATGAACGGTGACAGCCTCACCCAGAGCCATTTTCTCAAGCTCCGAGATCAGGTCTGTATCAACCCCTTCCGGCTCGGTGCCTTCATTGGCTTCCAGCTCTTCCAGCAGCGCCTTAATGCGATCGATACTGGCGAGGATCAGAGAGACCGCCTCAGGTGTTACAGCAACGCCATCCCTGAACTTGCCCATCAGCGTTTCCGCCGCATGCGCCAATGATTCAAGTCTTGGCAATCCAAGGAAACCACAGGTTCCCTTGATTGTGTGTACCAGCCTGAAGATGTTGTCCAGAATCTGAGCGTTATTCGGTTCTTGTTCGAACTTGACGAGCTCTACATCAACAACATCAAGGCTCTCGTTCGTTTCCATCAGGAACTCACGAAGGAGATCATCCATTCTCGCACCCCTACCCAAACAGTTCGTGCTACAGCACAGAAATCGAAACGACTTCTGTAAGCCTGTTTCAGGATCAAGTGTCGAGCCAAAGAGTTAAGATAGATTGAAAGGATCAACCAATATTTGATTTATATACGCTTGCTGAAAATGAATGTCAGAACCGGATACATAAGAAAGTATTAACCATGTAAATAGCGCAAGCATCTCCATCGGACACTTGCGCTATCAAACCAAACAACTCAAAGTTCTAAATTCGGCTCACGCAGCATTCCGCGCTTCAATCCGAACCTGCTCCCCTTCAATGCTCATTGAAAGCTTGATTCCCGCTTCTCTCGCGAGGATACCCGTGTAAACCGGCTGAATGGAATGAGCATCAACAGTGCCGTCTGGTGGTGTTCCATCCAAAAGGGCTTCAACACCGTTTGGAATACGGGCGTGAGGACCGGTACATTCGATAACGAACTCCGCTCCCTTTTCATTGTCTTCAAGGCGAACGGCAATCGTACCGCCGCGCGGAACTGCGGAAATTGAAATCAAAATCAGATTAAGGACCAGCTTGACCCGGTTCTTGGGAACCAGAAGCCGCGGTCCTTCCCAGCTCAGGTCAGCTTTTTCAGACAGCATATAGCCCTTGGCTACGGATTCAGCATCACCTGTATCGATGTCTGCCCCAACAGATCCGGCCGCGCCAAAGGCAATTCGGGCGAACTGCAGCTTCGCTGAAGCCTGACGCGCGCTCTTGTGGATGAGGTCCATGGCGAACTCGCGCATATCCTCAGCCCCGTCCTCCTCAAGCACCTCCAGACCATTCGTAATAGCGCCAACCGGAGAAATAATGTCGTGACAGATCCGGCTGCACAAAAGGGCGGCGAGTTCATGGGCGGATATATTGAGCGTCATTATTCTGACCTGTTTTCTGTTCCTGATTCGGGAGCTATCCTAGGATATAGACCCGTTAATTTCATCTATTCTGTTATGACATCCTGAACTCACTGCGTGACGCTCACACTTCAGCAAAAGTATAGAGCGTGTCGCGTGAAACCCTTTCGGCGCAACTGGTTTTAGGGTTCTGAACCCTAGTGCACCAACAGCTTTCGCAATTTCGGCCAACCCTTTTCTGACAGTTCACAATGGTATTTCGGTTTTTGCAGCCAGACATACCGATTGGCTTCTGAATAAAAGAAGTAGAGCCTGTTGTTATACCGGGTCCAGATCTGAGGGCTGCCGGGCGTCAGTCGCCCGCGCGCTGCAGCCATGGCACCATAGCCACCAAGACGCGGCGCATAAACCTCGGGATCATGCCGGAATGCCTCAAGGTTACCTTCATTTGCAAAAAGCCAGACAACCCCGCACCAGACGAGCTGATGACGGTCTTTTCCTTTGCGCGCCTTGTTATCGACCGTATAGGCCACAGCGTCATAGCCACCAATCGCAATCGCTGTCCGAGGGTCATGGACATAAAGTTCCGATGTTGCGTTCAGAACACCAGGCCGCGGGCATGCGGCATAAGCTCCTGCTGAACCCAGAAGCCAGAACAGTGTCATTGCAGCTATAAAGCGGGCACGGCCTGTCATGATCTCACCAATTTATCGCACTAATACGCGTCGTCAGAACCCTAAGCTCTGAGTCGTGAGTGTTTCGTTAACCATGATCCGGCACATATGAGTGAGCCAGGGGGCGGATCAAAGACGGAGAAGTTTCTGATGAACAGATCACGGATCGCATCATGCATGCTGACGGCATTTCTGTATCTTGCCGCGGTCTTCATTATTCCGCTGCCGGCGTTTGCACAGGCGCCTAATCAATATACCAGCCAGCAGCTGGTCGCGAAGGGACACGAGTTCTTCGGGACTGTCGCAGGTGGTTTGGCCGGTGTCATTGAGGAAGCCGTATCCAGATACGGCCAGCCAAATGGCTATGTTCTCGGCGAAGAAGGCTCTGCAGCAATTATTGGTGGCCTGAGATATGGAGAAGGGCATCTGCACACACAGGGTAATTCCCGAAGGAAAGTCTATTGGCAGGGGCCATCCGTTGGTTGGGATTTTGGTGGTGACGGTGCCCGCACCATGATGCTGGTCTATAACATGCGCAGCACAGAAGACATCCACAAACGCTTTGTCGGCGTGGCTGGTTCCGCCTATCTGGTTGGTGGTTTTGGCATGACTGTTCTGAACAATCACGACATATATGTTGTGCCGATCAAGGCCGGTGTAGGTGCTCGCCTGGGTGTTAATGTGGGCTATCTGAAGTTCACCCCCAGCGCAACCTGGAACCCGTTCTAACCAGGCGTAAAAGCAGCAACAGCCCCTGGGATTCACCAGGGGCCTATTACGCTTTGTTATTTCACCACTTTTCCATTATAAGAGCCTAGGCTCAGGATCGGGCTGTTTCGTTGTAGAAGTGGGCAAATAACAGACCTGCCCTATTGGTAATAGAGTACACAGAGGCGTTTGATGATACTGGCCGCGATGTATTTTGCTCTGGGACTGTTTACAGCAGTTCTTATGGTCATCTTCGCCCTGCCCCGTATCTGGCGCCGTGCAGAGCGCCTGACTGCCCGACGTATTGAAGCCGAATTACCCGTTACCTGGTCAGAGATTCAGGCTGAAAAAGACCGCATCCGTGCCGATTATGCCGTGGAAACCCGCAAGGCCGAGATGGCCCGGGATGCATTGCGTGCAAAGTCCCTTGAACAAAGCCTCACTCTCAAGGAACGTCAGGACGAACTGAATGCGGCACACAAGCAGATCGTTATCCTTGAGGAAACAATTTCTGATTTCGAAGACCGACTTGAGGACGCTCGGAATACGTCGCTGGTCAAGGAAGATCAGGTTAACAGGCTCTCCGCGGACCTGAAGGACATCAGACGGTCAAAAGACAGCAGTGACACCAAACAGCGCGAGAAAAGCCAGCAACTGGATGCCGCTCAAAAAGATTATCACGAAAGCAAGCTGAAGATCGCTGCACTTGAAACCGAACTGACGACACTCACATCCAAATATGAGCAAGTCAAAACCCAGCAGAGTGCCGACAGCATCAAACAGGCTTCGCTGGAAACAGAGCTCGCTCTTGCCAAAGATAGCGCGAAGAGAGGCGATGAGCGGCAGGTCGTGCTCCAGGCGGAAATTGACGAACTCGCGTCAAGACTGGCCTCTCGTGATGAGAAAATCACTGAGCTTGAAACCCGCAAGCCAAGTATCCCCGCTGCCACGGAAACACCGCCTGAGCTTCATGAGCTGGAAGACAGGTTGCGCACCTCCGAAATGCGGCGCCTGGAAGCAGAGGCAAGGCTGGCTGCCCTGACATTGCGATCATCCAATCTGCTGGTCGATGATGATCAGGAGCTGGATGCCATTACAGCCCTTGAGAAAGACCGCCTCCAGCTCACCGAGCGTCTGGAAGGCGCAGAAGCCAAACAGAAATCTCTTGAAGATGTCATCGCGGATCTGAAGAGCAAGCCAACAGCCAAAACCGCAGTGTCCCGCGCAGTGAAAACACAGGAAGAGGTTCTCACGCGCATCAACGATATCGCGGCCCATGTCATCAGGATCGCAGCGGCTCAGGATAGTACATCAGAGAAAACCCAGCTCACCGACAAGATTTCGGAACTGAGCAGGAACCGCCCATCAGGAACCGGCTCCAGACGCGGCTTGAAAACGCTGACTGACACGATACTCTCAAAATAGAGACCGCACTGAGTCTGGTGCTTTAACATATTGTTTTCAAAGCGAGCTTGTACCCGAAAAGTCTGTCAATTTTTCGGAAGCGCGCTTTAGTCTTCTTTCTTGAGCAAGGAGTGGGCCGTTATGCGCGCGTCACACACCATTCATGTTGTCAGCTGCCATGCGGAAGGTGAGGTTGGCGATGTTATTGTAGGCGGTGTCGCGCCTCCTCCAGGAGCCACAATCTGGGAACAGTCCCGCTGGATAGCCAGCGATCAGACCTTGCGTAATTTTGTCCTCAATGAGCCGCGAGGCGGCGTCTTCCGTCATGTAAACCTGCTGGTCCCCCCCAAACATCCCGATGCGGATATGGCATGGATCATCATGGAGCCGGAAGACACACCGCCGATGTCGGGCTCCAACAGCATGTGCGTCTCGACAGTCCTGCTTGAGACCGGAATTCTGCCCATGTCTGCCGAAGGCCCCACGGAGCTGACGCTTGAGGCTCCAGGAGGTCTGATAAAGGTACGGGCTGACTGTGCCAACAGCCAGGTCAATCAGGTCACCATCACCAATGTCCCTTCCTTCGCAGACAAGCTGGACGCCCATCTGGAGGTGCCCGGCATAGGAACACTGACCGTTGATACGGCTTATGGCGGGGACAGCTTCGTTCTTGCAGATGCCCAGGCCCTTGACTTCTCGATATCACCTGATGAAGCACGAGACATTGCTGAAATGGGTGTACGGATCACCAATGCGGCAAATGAGCAGCTTGGCTTTACTCATCCGGAACAGACGGACTGGGATCACATTTCCTTCTGTCAGCTGACGATGCCGATTGAACAGAAGGACGGCGTTACTGTCGGGCGCAATGCGGTGGCTATCCAGCCGGCAAAGCTCGACCGGTCTCCGTGCGGTACCGGATGCAGTGCACGGATGGCTGTTCTGAATGCCAAAGGCATACTTAAGCCGGGAGATCCCTTCAGGGGAGTTTCGATTATCAATTCCATCTTCAACTGCAGCATTGTCGATGAGACACAGGTTGGAGGCAGGAGTGCAATCATACCCGAAATTTCAGGGCGGGCCTGGATCACGGGCATACATCAGCACATGCTAGATCCTGATGATCCCTGGCCTGGCGGCTATCGGCTGTCAGATACATGGCCAAAGAAAATGGCACCCTGACAAGGGTGCCATAAACAGCAATTAACGTGTCCCTGCCAACGGCAGTATTTAAACGCGAGAGCACGCGGTCACTCTAGTTTCCAATTCCGTCAAATGTCCTTGCCGTCGAAAGCCCAGAGTTGATAATCGCAATAAACTTCGACAGCTCGCGACCAACCGAGTTGGCAACATAGACAACATCCTTGTCACGCAGGAACAGGGATTGGGCATAGAAATAGGCTTTCGGATCCCGCATCGTAATACGGTAGATCAGCGGCACACGCTCATGATCAAGCTGCGCTCCATCTTCCAGAAGAGCTGCCGCAACATTGGGATTTTCAAACCGGAAAATAAACACACCCATAGAGTCGGCACGATTATCATCCAGACCACCAACCCGGCCCAGACCTTCAATCAGAGACACACGATCCTTGCCGAACGGATATTCACCTACTTTCGGCACAGCCCCGAATGCAGTGAATGTCGGTGGTTCATGGCTGATAAAAAGCTGATCCTCGGGCTGAAGATAGATATTCTCGCCTGGCGACTCAATAATGCCTTTCAGCAGCATCGTCGCTTTCCGGCCCTCACGAACCAGCGTGACAGTCGTCTCACTGGCAATATGAGCATTACCACCCGCCAGCGCTATCGCATCAGTCACTTTACTGCCAAGAGCCGGGATTGGAAAACGACCAGGGGACCGGACATCACCGCTGACGGTAATCAAGGTACTCTGGCTTTCCTGAACTGTGACGATCACCTGAGGGTCAACAGCTTTGTCTTTCAACGCTCGGGTCAAGGTCGCCTGAAGAGCCTCAGGGGACAGCCCTCTAACCTGAACAGATCCGACATAAGGGATATTAATCGCTCCGGACTGGCCAACTGCAAAAGGACCCAGTTCCGCCCGAGACTGACCCGGCACACTGAACAGCTTGTTCTGCCCTGGCTCCCAGACAACAATGGAGAGAACATCACCGGTTCCAATTTGGGCACGACCCGGCTGCCAGACACGACCTGAGAACTGACGCCTGAGACCTGCAGGCTGGAATGAAGACAGGATCGATATCGCGCGATCATCCACGTCAACAATACGGTATCCAAAAGCCGCCGCTTCGCTGGCTGGATCCTTTTCCTGCTGTTCAATTTCAGATGTGATCGGCCCTGAAGACGGCAGAAACGAGCACCCGGAAACCACAGCGGAACAGGCAACAACCAGTGCCATGATATGCGTTCTTACTGACAAGTTACGGTTCCCCAAATACTCAGCTTCTTCACCCCTGAATCCGCCGCCCCTTTTACCCTGCTTTCTGCGGTCACGCAATGCCAGTTTCGTCCGTTAGCACTGGCCAGAACATAAATTCTGGCTGGCAAAGATCGCACAAGGCGGAAAGCAAAATATTGAATTTACGGACGTTTATTGGATTCAAGCAGTTACTCTCATAAAAACATCGACCAACAGATTAGCAATAGACCGGTTTCTGACACGTTAAATACAGCATATTGCCGCACCGTCCAAATTCGCCTGCCAGACAGAGCCGCTACTGGCTTTTGGCCTGCTGCTGAACGATTTTGGCAATGGACGACAGGCTGGGCGGGTTAGCCTCAAAAGCCTTCAGCTCTTCAGAAAGCAGACGCACCGCTTCCCGCATCTGGTCTTCCGTATGATAACATGTGACAAAGAACCTCAGACGAGCGGACTTCTCAGGCACGGCCGGGTAAATGATCGGCAGAACATTGACCCCTCGTTCCAGCATTCGTACGGCGAGAATGCCGGCTTTTGCTGAATCACCAAGCATGACCGGAACGACCGCATAACCCTGGCTTGGCCCTATATCAAACCCGGCGTCCTGCAAGGTCTCCAGAAGAAATCTGCCATTCCTCTGAACGTTCGCAACCCGCTCAGGCTCAGCAGTCAGAAGCTGGAGCGCCCGCAGAACGGAGGCCGCCAACAAGGGTGGCAAGCCCACACTGAACACAAACCCGGCAGCAGAATACTTGATCAGTTCAATCAGTTCCGCTGAACCGGCAATATACCCGCCGCATCCGGCAAGTGATTTTGAAAATGTGCCCATCCAGATATCAACCCTGGACGGGTCAACACCGAAATGCTCTGCAAGACCGCGACCCGTCTTACCCAGAACCCCCAGAGAATGGGCCTCATCAACCATCAGCCATGCATTGTAGCGTTCCTTAAGACCCAGCAGACGCGGCAGATCGGGGAAATCACCATCCATGGAATAAACACCCTCAACGACAATGAGGATGCGCTGATATTGAGACGCCCGTTCACTCAGAATCCGCTCAAGCGCATCATAATCCCCATGGGGGAAAACCTGACGCGCGGCACCGGACAAACGCGCGCCCGTGACAATGCTGTTATGAATGAAGGAATCATGCAGGATGAGATCCTGCTCCCCTAGCAAACAATCAATCGTCGAAACATTTGTCGCATGGCCGGAAACGAAGGCGACAGCGCTTTCCACATTGTAGAAATCCGCAAGTGCCTGTTCCAGTTCGGCATGGATCGGCCTTTCACCAGCAACGATCCGGCTTGCAGACGCAGAAATACCATACTGCGCCATGGCATCAGAGGCCGCAGCGAGAATTTCCGGATGCCCATTCAGGCCAAGATAGTCATAGGTTGAGAAATTCAGACACGTCCTGCCGGACATGACACTGGTCGCACCCGCCAGACCATCATGTTCCCGGAAATAGGGACTGTCCAGATTCAGTAACTGGCCGACCGTTTTCTGGAGCTGGAGTTCCTGATAGCTGGTCAATGTCTTGAAGTCAGCCATCCCGCTCCGCCCCGGGACAGTCTGCACACGCTCAGCCACCGCTCTCGTATCAGACTGCCCGGCACGGCTCTGTCGTGCCAGTTTCAAAGCCGCAGCCTTACGGTCTTCGGAGAGCTTTCTGCGATCACTTCTGGCCATCTACGCTCTCCCGGATACACTTCCACTGGCATCACGGACAACTGTCTTCAACGCAGCCTTGTCCACGTCATCAACGAGATGCTGATTGATCAGAACATCCATATCATCATCAGAATTTTGCGCACCACCAAGGGCTTTGGCAACAATCTGAAGAGCAAGATCATTCAATGTTGTCCCACCAGAAAGCGAGACAATCGGCAGGTTAATACCAATTTTCCGCTGCACACCCATACGGAGCTCAAGCCCCATCAGGGAATCCATACCGAACTCAGATAATGGTCTCTGAACATTGATATCCTCAAGCGGCAGTCGAAGAATCTGGGCCAGCTCGACAGCAAGCAGTTCAGCAACCAGCAGCCGCGCATCAGCTTCACTGTGACCGGAAATCAATTCAAGCAGATCAAGGCTACCTTCATCAGGACCGCGCAGGGACAATCCGTCCATGAAGTCAGCAAATCGTGGTGTCTTCACTACCGCTAGCTCATTTGCAGCCGTAGACCAGTCGATACGCCCGATATAGTAGACACCGGCTCCGTCAGTCTGTCCGTCGCGCACAAGCACAGAGCTCAGGATGTCCAGCCCTTCCCGGGCACCTATGGCAGCTTCGCCAAGTTTCTGGGACAGAATATCGCCCACATCCGTGTTGCGAGCGAGATACCCCACATCACCAATAGCGCCCCAACCAACAGCAAGACCAGGCAATCCAGCCTGCCGGCGTTTGCGCACCAGGCCTTCAAGATAGGAATTGGCAGCCACATAGTTGGCCTGCCCCGGATTACCGACCAGCGTTGTGGCTGAAGAAAACAGAATAAAGAAATCCAGGGCATCATCGCGGGTCAGAGCATCAAGATTGTCTGCACCAGCTACTTTCGGCTCAAGTACAGCCCGGAAACGGCTCTCATCAAGCTGGGTCAGCAAGGCATCATCCAGCACCATGGCAGCATGAACAATACCTGTGAGCGGCCCTTTGGCGCGCATGTCTGAGAGAACTGAATCAAGCGCTGCCCTGTCAGCCGCATCACAGGCCATAGCCTCTACATGCACACCACGGGCCTCGCAGGATTCGATAAGAGCCTGATGATCCTCTGATATCGTTCCTGATCGACTGGTCAGCACAACATGGTGGGCACCATTGTCGACCAGCCAGCGACAGATCTCCAGACCAAAACCGCCAAGTCCGCCAACAACCAGAACCGAACCATCCGGGCTGATTGCAAATTCCTCCCGAACAGCCTGCCCCGGCCAGGCCTCACGCCTTGGCGGCGTCACAACAATCTTGCCGATATGCCCTGACTGCTGCATAAGCCGGAATGCATCGATAACGGCTTCTCCGCCGAACTGGCGATAGGGAAGAGGAAACAGGTCGCCTGCGGCAAACAGATCCAGAACCTCGGAAAACAGTCTGGAGGCAAGCGCACGCTCATAGACCAGAAGCTGATCTGCATCGATACCGAAATAGGAGACATTGCGGCGGAACGGGCGCAGCGCGATCTTGGTGTTGCCGTAGTAGTCACGCTTGCCCAGTTCAAGGAAGCGCCCGAATGGCTTGACCAGGCGGATGCTGTGTTCCATCGCATCACCCGCGAGAGAGTTCAGCACAAGGTCAACACCCTCACCACCTGTCAGGTCCAGTATGTCATCGACAAACTGCAGGGATCTTGAATCAAAGACATGCTCAACTCCGAGCGTTCTCAGCAGAGCCCGTTTCTCAGGAGACCCTGCGGTCGCGATAATCCGCGCACCCTTGAGCTGGGCCAATTGAATGGCCGCAAGGCCCACGCCACCAGCGCCACCATGGATCAGAAGCCACTCATCCTCCTGAAGGCGCCCGAGATGATACAGCGCATAATAGCTGGTGAGGAATGTGACGGGTATGGTCGCGGCAGCAACCGGATCAAGGCCTTCCGGCAGCGAGACAGCCGCATAGGCAGGAACAATCGTGTGAGATGCGAAACAGGCAGATGCGAAGGCGACAACCATGTCTCCTTCCTGAAGATGGCTGACACCCTCACTGACGGAGACAACGCGACCACTGCATTCAAGCCCGAGGGTCGGTCCGGAAAAACCGTCTTCAAGAGCTTCATCCGGCAGAAGGCCAAGAGCCCACATGACGTCCCGGAAATTGAGGCCTGTTGCAAGAATTTCAATCTCGACTTCCCCGGCAGCGGGTGTCCGACGCTCCACAGGCTGCCAGTCAAGACGCGCAAGAGATCCGGCTCGGTCAAAGCCGAGGCACACCGCCTCCGCTGTTTGACCCGACTGTTGCGGCAACCCCTGAACAACGCGAGGAACCCGTAACTCGCCCGAGCGGACAAGCAACTCACTCTCTGAACCAAGTTCACCAAGCACGGATATAATACGATCAGCCGTTGCCTGCGCCGTCTCGCCGATTGCAAGATCAACACAGCGGAGATCCAGATCAGGTGCTTCGTTCTGCACAACACGCATCAGACCACTGATTGCAGCCTGTTGCGGATCAAGAACGGCAGCATTCTCCAGAAGATTCTGGTTCAAACCTGATGGAGCCAGCGCGATCACGCGCATATCCTGCCCATCGGCAGCGGAACAGAGTGCAGAGAAGAAGGCTCCACGTCTGGCCAGGGACGAAACCACATCATCCGCAGATGCAAAGGCTCCGTTCAAACCGATCAGGAAACGTTGATCTGCCTGCGCCCAGTCCGGCACAGCAAAGGCATCAGACCAGGTTCCCGACCGGGATAGAACATCCACATCACGACCATCGACAATAGTGACCGCGGCACCATGGGATTTCCAGTGCTCCGACAGAGCTTCGGCCACATCAAACCCGTAGCTGTCGTCAACAACAAGCAGGTAAGCCAGCCCATCCTGATCATGATCGGAATGCAAAGGCACCACATCCGCAGCGGTACGCTCAAAGTGACCTTTGAGGGTTGAGAATTTACGGCCTGATACAACAGTTTCTGAAGACACGACATCTGTTGCTCCCGCGTCTTCCAATACGGAGCGCCACTCCGATGCAGACCGCAAAGCGCCGATTGCATAACCAGCAACTGAGGTTTCAGAGAACCAGTTATCCAGCATGCCAAAGACAAGATCATGGAAACAATCAATGATCGGCTCTACGGCCACGATCGGTGCACCCGACGCCAGGACCGGCTTGAGGAATCTGAGGTCGGGCTGTTCAAGCGTGTGCAGATAGAGTCCACCGACCGAACAGACAAGATCGAATGGTCCCTTTGACTGGAGAATGCCGGTTGAACCGCTGATATCAATGATCTCTATCGGAAGGTCAGGATCAAGCCCGCCCTTCAGGCGCGACGCTGTCTGCGCATCCGTTTCAGCAACAACAATCTGGCAGTTGTCAATCGCCAGGTCATCAAGCAGCGCAATGGCCAGTTCCACCCCGGCTCCACCAAGATCCAGAATCCGCAAAGGCTCTCCGGACGCAGGCGTCTGAAGATAATGCCGAACCAGATCACGGCAATGCTCAATCCGGGCCTTTACATCCGGGGACCCCTGACAGAAGTGGTCAACAAGTGCCGTCGAGAACGCCTGATCGTCATGCTCACCAGCAAAGAGAGCATGCGCCCGTTCAACGGCTCGTGCCAACAGCGTGACAGAAGCGATCTCATCGGGATGATCTTCCAGAACCGTTGCAATCAGAGAGGCAAAATCGGGAATATCATCAGTGTCCGGCAGGAGCCAGACCCCATCCTCTACACTGGCAAATCCACCGTCTTCGAGATGCACCAGCAGTGAAGACGCATAACTCCGCAGAGTTGACGGTATCCGAGATAAATCGACAACCCCATCGTCACCGACCAACGGCAGAAGCAGTTCACGTGCGCCGCAGCGAGCAGCAAGCTCCACCAGAAGGCGGCTCTCCGACTCTTCATCTTCCTCAACCGGCAAAGCGGCCGCATCCCGCTCCACAAACAGAGACTGATGAACCTGATCCGGGCTGCGCAGCCGGAGAGAAATCTCACGATAAATCAGATCGTCACTCTTCTCGCGCCGACCAAAAGCCGCGGCCTTGAAGCGCGCGCCAGCAACTTCGGCAACCAGGTCTCCATCAGCGCCAAACAATCTGAAATCCGCAAGAATGGACTGGTTCGACTTGCGCCTGATTGAGATGTCACACCTGACAATAGCCTGGTCCTTCCTAAAGACCTGGATACCATCAAAGCGAACCGGAACATAAGCATCGGAGTCGTGCAGATCGGCATCACGGCCAAACAAGGCAAAGAGGCCATGAAAGCTGCTGTCGAGAATTGCAGGATGAAGAATGAAGTCCTGATCATCAGCGACCGGAACAGGCTGTTTCAATCTGACTTGTATCTGTCCCCCTGAAGACAGAGAGACCTGCTCTACAAGGCGGAAACAGGGGCCATACTGAAGGCCATGCGCCATTGCTCCGTCATACAGAACGTCACCGGAAACAGTTCCTTCTTCCGAGTAATCAACGCCTGCGTCAAAGCCGCCTGCCAATCTGTGCCGTCCCTCGAGAAGACGGCCTTTTGCATGCAGCGAATACTCGTCTCCTGACAGACGCTGACGGCTCATTATTTCAACAGTGCCAGTTTCTGGAGAAATCTGCGTACGGACCTCGAGGAGATGCTCCTCACTCAAAATCATCGGCTGAATGATATCAAGGTCGATCAACTCAATATCATCTGTCCCAAGCCATTCCTGACCCGCGGCCAGCGCCATTTCTACATAACCTGCACCGGGGAAAATGGTCAGATCATCGATCACGTGATCTGAAAGCAGCGGCAGGACGAGAACATCCACATGATTTTCCCACGCCAGCGCTTCAACATTCAAGCGCCATCCAAGCAACGGGTTCTTCAACCCCTGGAAGAGGCCTGTTGACCCCTCTCCTGTCAGCTTGAAGCGGAATGCCTGTGTCTGCCATGGATAGAATGGCAGCGGCAACGGCTTGTCCGGGGCCTTACCAAAAACATGCGCCCGGTCGAGAGAAACATCCTGGATCAGGGCGTCAGCGATAATCGCTCGGACCGGATCTCCGGCAAATTCCAGGTCACCAGCACGCGGTTTTACAAGACTATGTAACGCAACAGCCGGATGACCACCGGACTTGGCGATATCCCGAACATAGGATTTGAGAACCGGGCGCGGGCCAATCTCGACAAAAGACGTGCAGCCCTTTTCAAGGCTCGCGGACACAGCGTCCAGGAATGCCACCGGTTGGCGAACATTTCGCCACCAGTAGGCACCATCCAGTTCGGTCCCTTCAACGCACGCGCCGGTCACCGTCGACACCATGTCAACAATCGTCCTGGATGGATCAAGCTGCCCAACCAGATCCATAAAAGACTGTTCCGCAGGATCAATGAGAGAACTGTGGAACGGATAGTTCAGATCAAGCGCCTTGCAGATCCAGCCTGCCCCGTCAGCAACCTCGACCAACGCCTCAATCGAAGGCCGGGGGCCCGAGATGGTAACCGACTGCGCAGAGTTGACCGCGGCCACTTCGAGATCCGAAAGCTCCGCGTCTTCCAGCGCTTTACGGGCCGCCGTCTCAGACAGCATCAAAGCGGCCATGGTCCCGGTTCCAGCAATCAACTCCTGAGATGTGCTGCGCTGGAGGATCACATGGCAGGCCTGCTCTCTGGAGAGAGCACCGGAAATGCAGGCCGCAGCAACTTCACCAACACTGTGCCCAAGCACCAGATCAGGTTTAAGGCCTTCTTCTGACAGGGCATCCGTCAACGCGACCTGAACCGCAAACAACAAAGGCTGTGCAATCTCGGTTCGGAACAGATCGTCGGCAAGTGTGTCGCGCTGCAGTGCCTCGCGCAGGGACCATCCACTCAGATCCGAGAACAGTGCGTCCAAGGCGTCAAAAGACCGCCGGAACGTTGCATTGCGCGCATAGGCGTCACACCCCATGCCAGCCCATTGAGATCCATTGCCGGAATAGACAAAAGCAACTTTGCCCGCCCCGTTACCGCCTGTTCCCTGCCAAAGGCCAAGGCCTTCGGCATTTGCAATGTTATCCAGCGCCGCCGGGATATCATCAACAGCTGAGCAATCCACGACCAGCCGTTCGGAGAAGTGCTCCCTCCGCTGCTCGACGGCAGACGCAAGGAGTTGAGCAGAGATGCCCGGATTGTCGTTGAACTGCTGACCGACTGATGACGCCAGCTCTTCAAGTGCGTTGCGGGACTGTGCGGTCAGCATCAGATAGCCCCGGCCACCCTCACCACCAGAGCTCTTGCTGTCAGCTTCAGCATTCCCGATGGGCAATGGATCCGAGATGACCACATGCGCATTTGTCCCGCCAAAGCCAAACGAATTCACCCCGGCAAATCGACGCTTGCCGGTGCGCGGCAGTTCAACGGCCTCGGCTGCAACAGCCAGATTCAGTTCGTCAAAAGGAATGTCCGGATTTGGCTCTTCGAAATGGAGTGATTTCGGCAGCTTGTTGTGCTGCAGGGACAGAACGGCCTTGGCAAGTCCTGCCAGACCGGACGCCGGCTCAAGATGGCCGATATTGGTTTTGACCGAACCTATCGGCAACGGAGTTGAACGCTCTTTGCCAAGAACAGCGCCAATGGAACCGGCTTCAGCCGGATCCCCGACACGGGTTCCGGTACCATGAGCCTCAACAAAGGCCACATCATCCGCTTCAATGCCAAGGTCTGCATAAACGCTCTGCAAAAGAGCAGCCTGACGCTCTGCAGATGGCAAAGACAAACCACTGGTGCGACCGTCCGAGTTCACACCTGAGCCGACAATAACGGCATCAGTCTTCTGACCAGACCATCGCTCGGCATCGGGCCGTCGCAGAATGAAAGCAAAACAGCCTTCAGCGCGAACATATCCTGCGCCCTTGGCATCAAAGGCACGACACAACCCTTCAGGCGACAGCATCGTTGCCTGGGAAAAGCCCACAAACGGAAACGGGCTGACGAGCAGGTTCACGCCAGCAACAACTGCAGTCTCCACACGACCGGATTGAAGATCCTGCATCGCCTCATTCAGGGCAACAAGCGAAGACGAACAGGCCGTATCAACGGTAAAACTCGGACCGCGAAAATCAAAAATATAAGACAAGCGGTTAGACAGGATAGACAGGGTGTTCCCCGTCATGAAATGGGCACCGACAACACTCTGGTCCAGAAAAGCCTGGTTGGCATAATCCAACCCTGAGGCCCCGACATAAACACCGATATCATCACCCGCGAGCGCAGACGGTTTGACACCGGCATCCTCAAGCGCAGTCCAGATGACCTGAAGAGCAATTCTCTGCTGCGGATCCATCTGCTCCGCTTCTCGAGGCGACAGTCCCAGGACACCAGGATCAAAACCCCAGATATCCCGCATGACACCGGCACGAAACGTATAACTCTTGCCGGTTTCCTGGGTACGGGGGTGATAGAAGACCCGCGCATCCCATCGATCTCTCGGGATTTCCGTGATCGCGCACCGACCAGAGTTCAGCAAGTCCCAGAATTCAGACTTATTATCTGCACCTGGAGCCCGGCAAGCCCAGCCACATATTTCAATATGTGTTGTCAAAATAAGTCCCTAAAGTCTTCAAGCGTCCCAACCGCAAACCCGCCCAATGAATCAGGATGGCAGATTGCTGCTCATAAATCAGCAAAACATGCATTGCACAAGAGCTTATCACACTCCTGATGACCATGAATGTATAATCACAATTTCTGAAAGACACAAAGAGGTTGTTGCGCTGCAAAATTGATTAAACAGCAAGACAAATTCAAACATCTCGCTTATTGAATTCATTTACATGGCACGTCAGCCAAATGGCATCAGAGAACTGACGCCCTCAAGAAATTCAGGAAGCCAAGAAGAACCAAAAGGTTAGCGTCTTAGGGTCGAACCTCATTGCCCACAAACGTCAGGATGCAAGCACATGAGCCCGTCGGAAATGCGACGGCCCGACACCGGTGACCTTCTTGAAAACCCGGCTAAAGGCAGCGGTCGATTCATATCCTGCAGCTTCAGCAATGATTTCAATGGAATCCGCCCCATCCTGCAGCATGCGTTGCGCGCGCCTGATACGCCATGTGGTCATATACTGAAGCGGCGTCATACCGACCAGATCCCGGAACCGGCCCACATAGACAGTCCTTGACATGCCAGCGACCCGCGCAAGCTGCTCAAGACTCCATTTCCCGGCAGGGTCTGCATGAAACTTCTGCAAAGATCGGCCGATCTGTTTATCAGAGACCGCCGCCACAAAGTTCCCGGTTCTCTGACGATCCCGGCTCCAGACACGAATGGCCTGAATGAAGAGGATCTCTGAAAGGCGCTGGACTGATGCTGAACCACCCGGACGATCAGCGCGCGATTCATAGGCCAGACATTTCAAGGCCTCATTGAACCAGGAAAATTCCACAGCATCCTGACCCCGGATTACAATATAGTCAGGCAATTGCTCAAAGAGCGGATGATCATACCCGGGATCATACTCGAAGTGGCCACAAACAAGATCCGTTGTTTCTTCCTCGCCGCTGCCGAGAACCATGATCCCTTCACCAGTGAAACCTGATTCCCGCAACGCCTCATCAAGACTGAATGCACTTCGTCCTGGCTCATCATGTAATGTATGAGAAGAGCCGTTCGGAATGAGGATCAGATCCCCCTCCATCAGCTGCACTTCCTCGGTTGCGTCTCCGACCCGGACCCAACAGGTGCCCGAAATCGCCAGATGAAACCGAACAACATTGTTATATTCAGGAACAGCCACGCCCCAGGGCGGGTGAAATTTGGTGGTAAAGTAAAGGCAACCGCGGAAGCGGAATGTATCCAAAATATCGCTGAGTACATCCATAACATTCAACCTGTTCTAAGCGTTCCCGGTTGCCCCGATTTCAGAAGAACATAAGGGCCACTCTATCTGCACAAATTATAGGCAGCAGAGCGCGCAGCAACAAGATGGCCGTACGATCAGTCAAAAAAACAGGACGAACGAGCACAAATCAGACAGTAGAAATGCGTAAGGAACACAGATCTTACGAGATGAAACGACAATGTTCTGGGAAGAATGGCACGCCCAAGGGGAATCGAACCCCTGTTTCCGCCGTGAAAGGGCGGCGTCCTAACCGCTAGACGATGGGCGCGCAGCTGCGTTTGACCGCAGGCCGGACTTATAAGCGGCACTTGCAGGCAAATGCAAGTCCTTTCTAGCGATTTTCGCTTTGAAGGATCAGTTTTCCGGCAATTGACCAGTCTGCCCTGTTGATAAGCAGAACACCGTTTCCGCCATCACCTGCTTTAAACGAGACCGCCAGTTCTTCCCCATTCAAAGCAATGCCGGTAACCTCAGCGCCTTGCGGCAATGCCTGCTCGACAAGACGGGTTCCGATCGCTGCGCGCGAGACATCACTTTTCGAAGGACCCAATGTCTTGTAAAGAATGGCTCCAAAGACGGCAATGAAGCCAACAAACATGATGAGACCGGAGCCGAGCAGAAGCCTGCGCATTTTTCTGTGCAGCTTCTCAGCCGCCGGATCCAGAGGTTTTTCCTCTTCATCATCCAGATGATATGACATGTACGAACCTGATTATGATACCCTTCCGTCAAACGAGACGGATCACATTACGCTTTACGCCGACGAGGACAGTGACGGCAAGAGGCTTGATGTCTTCATTGCCTCAAAAACCGACAGGCTCAGCCGCAGCCGTTACAAAACGCTGATCAAACAGGGCCAAGTCTCCATTGACGGCGCGACGATAAAAGAGCCGAACCATCGGGTCAATCCGGGGAATCAAATTGATATCCTCATGCCGGCTCCTGAAGACCCCGAACCGATGGGCGAAGACATTCCGCTCGACATCACTTACGAAGATCAGGACCTCATCGTCATCAATAAACCTGCAGGCCTTGTGGTTCACCCCGGGGCAGGCAACTGGACAGGCACACTGGTCAATGCCCTTATCCATCACTGCGGTGAAAGCCTGTCGGGCATCGGCGGCGTGAAGCGCCCGGGCATCGTGCACCGACTGGACAAGAACACCTCCGGTCTCATCGTTGTCGCCAAACATGACGAGGCCCATAACGGCCTGACCCGACAGTTCGCAGATCATGGGCGAAGCGGCCCTCTCAAACGGTCCTATCATGCTGTTGTCTGGAATGTTCCCTCACCCCGTTCCGGCACAATTCGCACCAATATCGCTCGCGCAACCAACAATCGCCTCCGCATGGCTGTCAGCAAATCCGGGAAAGAAGCGATTACACACTATCGGGTGAAAACCGTTTTCCCGAGCAAGGGCACGGATGAAACCGCAAGCCTGGTCGAATGCAATCTGGAGACGGGCCGAACACATCAGATTAGAGTTCATATGACCCATCTTGGGCACCCGCTTCTCGGTGATATGGAATATGGCTCCGGCTACGCATCCAAGGCCAAGAGCTTCCCGGAGGAAATCCAAGGATTTGTATCAGACTTCAAGCGTCAGGCGCTTCATGCCTTTCGCCTTGGTTTTGAGCATCCTGTCAGTGGTCAAACCATGCTGTTTGAAGCGGATTTACCCCAGGATATGAAGCATCTTGTTGAAAACCTGTCCAAACTTTAATGATTTTTGCCATTAAATCGGAATAAACAAAGCCTATATTATGCGGGTTGTCGGACGGGACTGTAGGCAATGAAATCGACCAGCAGGTGATTTCAACACGCAATCAGGAAAGGGGCGCTTTGATGGCCCAGGGTAATATTCCGGTACTGAGTGGTGAAGGCGGGCTCTCTCGCTATCTGAGCGAGATTAGACGCTTCCCGATGCTTGAGCCACAGCAAGAATACATGCTCGCCAAGAGTTATCTTGAGCATGATGACCGGGATGCCGCGCAGAAACTCGTGACCAGCCATCTGCGGCTTGTAGCCAAGATTGCCATGGGATACCGCGGTTATGGACTACCCATCGGCGAAGTGATCTCTGAAGGGAATGTCGGTCTGATGCAGGCCGTAAAACGGTTTGAGCCGGATAAAGGCTTCCGCCTTGCGACCTATGCAATGTGGTGGATCCGGGCGGCCATTCAGGAATACATCCTGCGGTCCTGGAGCCTCGTAAAAATGGGCACGACCGCAAACCAGAAACGTCTCTTCTTCAACCTCCGCAAGGTCAAAAGTCAGATTCAGGCACTGGATGATGGTGACCTGAGACCGGATCAGGTGAGCCAGATTGCCACGCATCTGGGCGTCAGCGAAGCTGAAGTTGTCAGCATGAACCGCCGCCTTTCCGGCGACGCTTCCCTGAACGCTCGTGTGCAATCGGCCGAGTCGGAATCCGGCGAGTGGCAGGACTGGCTGGTTGATGACAGTGACAGCCAGGAACAGATTCTGATCGAAAGTGACGAACTTGACCAGCGCCGCCAGCTGCTGAAAGACGCAATGGGCGTTCTGAATGAGCGCGAGCGCCGAATTTTCGAAGCCCGGAGACTGTCGGAAGATCCCATTACTCTGGAAACGCTGTCAGAAGAGTTCGATGTTTCAAGAGAACGTGTCCGGCAGATCGAAGTTCGTGCTTTTGAAAAGGTTCAGAAAGCGGTCAAGAACGCGGCTCGGGACATCGAAAAAAGCCGAATTGACCTGGTAGAGTCACGCATTTAATCTAAGACGTCTAAGATTGTAGAGGGGACATCTTGGGACGACCGCAGGAATTCGACAAACGCGAAGTACTCGAAAAGGCCATGGCGCTTTTTTGGGAGCGTGGATATACGGCAACGTCTATCCAGGATCTGACTACCCATACAGGCCTGTCTAAAGCCAGCCTCTACAATGCATTCGAGAGCAAAGACGGCTTTTTTAGAGCTGTTATCGAACACTATATTGAGACTAGACAAAAACGCCGCCTTGAACGACTGAAAGAAGCGTCTCCGGGCTATGATGCCATCGACACATTTTTTCACGAGCTCGTCCAGGCAAAGACCGAGCGCGACCGGCGCCTGGGGTGCCTGCTGACGAACACAGCGGTCGAACTTGGACCTCATGTCAGCTACGTGGAAGATCGTCTGTCCCGAGCTTTCAATAATGTGGAAGATGTGTTCCGTCAGGCCCTGCAGAAGGGCATAGAGGATGGCAGCATCTCGGATGAGGCGGATATCGAAACACTGGCAGGAGCCCTGTCCACAGCAATACAGGGTATCCGCGTGCTGGCTCGCTGTGGCACTGATGAAGCGAGCCTGCAAAAGACAGCAGAAACCTATCTGACACTCATCCCGCGGCCTTAGAATCCAATGTCTGCTCAATCACAATAGGGTCAAATCGAGCCTATTCGCTAACTCGCTACTTGAATTTTGAAACGAACGTTCTAAATCTCTTTTCATACAGACGGAGAACAGGAGCTCAGCATGTCCGATATCACCCCTCTTATCCCACGCCAGCAAGTCCCAGGTCTCAACGTGTCGCTAGCCAGTGGCGGAACCTGGTCCTTGGCAGACCAGACACCGGAAAACTTCACCATGGTGGTTTTCTATCGCGGGCTGCACTGCCCGATCTGCAAGAACCAGCTTCTTGATCTGCAGAAGAAATTGCCGGAGTTTGCCAAACGGGGCGTCCAGGTTGTCGCAATCTCTTCCGATGGTGCCGAACGCGCCGAACAGACCAAATCCGAATGGGGCCTGAACGAACTGGACCTCGGCTATGGTATCGACATGGCCACAGCCCGGCAGTGGGGCCTGTATGTATCAAATGGTATTGGCACAACGTCAATCGGGGTAGAAGAGCCCGGCATATTCAGCGAGCCAGGTCTGTTCCTTGTCAGACCAGACGGCACTCTCTACTTCGCATCCGTCCAGACCATGCCATTTGCCCGGCCGCACTTCGCCGAAATTCTGGGCGCTCTCGACTTTGTCCTGGCAAAGGGATACCCGGCCCGCGGTGAGGTCGAAACGGCAGCATAGAGTGGATGTGTTCTACCGCGTGCTTCTGAAAAATTGATAGACTTTTCAGATAAAAGCTCGCGCAGAAACAAACTCTTAAAGCAACGCCGCCGATTCAGGTTAACGGTCTTGTGCTTTAAGACAGCCGCTTATCAATGAAAAAAGGCGGCAGGCCCAAAAGCCTGCCGCCTTTATTGTAAGAAAAAGCTGTTGAAAGAATTGTCTCAACCACCCCAGGCGCGCAGCGCATCATCAAAGACACGCTTGCCGCTGCTACCCTTTTCCAAAGTCAGAATAGCACGGCGCTTGTTGGTATAGAGCAGAGGGATATCAATCCAGTTCTGCGTCCGGAGCAGATCTTCATTGACCTGCTGATCACCCGGGATAGACGACAGGGCCAGCCAGAAGAAATTCTCGGAAACCTTGGCAGATGCCGCACTGAGCGCACGGCCGCGCGCCTGCTCAGCGGTTTTCATGATCATACCCGGAACCTTCTCAATCGCTCCACCGGGGAAATCCGCCGGGCTTGAGAAAGTCAATTCAACCATATGGCTGGCAGGCAAAGCCTGATCATCATTCTTGCGAATAACCAGCTCAAGCGTCAGTCCCCGGTCAGGGACTGAAACACGGGCCAGAATGGATGGTACACCACCGGCAATCCCAGGAACCAGTTCCCAGGCAACAGATGCACTCAAGGCCTGCGCTGTCTGGCCGGACTGGTTACCTTCTTCATAAAGGATGGCCCGATCACTGATCAGAGGTGCGTTGGCGTCAGGCGTGCCAGCGGGATCAGTCGTAGCCCCGGAACCAGTTTGCCCAACATCATTGCCTTGTGACGAGGCCTCAGGCTGGCTTACACCTGTGTCAGGATCCGTGGACTGGTCCCGACTGTCATCAGATTTTGCAATTGTCGTTGTCGTACCGGATGACTGTGTCTGCGCACTGTCTGGTGCCGCATCATCATCTTCAGGCACCCGCTCCTCATCAACATTGCGGACATTCTTCGGTGGATCACGCTCTTCAGCCTGTTCAGGAACAGTCTCGGGTGGTGTGTCAGTCTCATTGCTGGCAACAACAGGTGTGCTGGTCGTCTCCGCTCCAAACAAAGCTTCAACAATCGCATCCTTCTGAGTGAAGGCTGCAACAGCACCGACAATGATCAGGCCAAGAAGGCCCAGGATCAGAAAAATCGGAGAGCCGCTCTTTTGTGCACTGGCTTGTGCCGTCAGACGGTCCGCAGCGAGAACCGGATCAGGCTTGGCATCCCGCTTGGGTTCCACCGCCGGCTTTGCCATCTCTGGCGCAGGTTTTTCAGCAGGCTTTGCTGCGGGCTGATCCGGCGCGCGTGTCCCGAGCTGTTCTGCATCCCTGACCGCATCCTTGAGGATTGTCTTCGCCTGCTCAATCTTTGCTTCCGGATCCTGACTGTCCGGTCCGGTTTCAGGGGTTTTCTGTCCAGCTTCAGATGGCGCATTCTTGTCTTCAGCCTCAGCAGGCTTGGAGCCCGCATACATGGCTGTACCATACTCAGCTTCGACCTTCCGGATCGCTTCTTCAAGCTCCAGACGCTGCCTTGAGAGCTCCTCAGGCGACAACGGCGGATCCAAAGCCTCAAGCTGTCTGACAAGAGCACCACGGGCACGCTCATAGACCGACCGACGGGCAGTGCCCGTATTCTCCGGCAATGCGCCGATGGTGCGATTCAGGATCAGATAGAAATCAGCCATGCGGTTTTAAACCACCTCGTTAATCCAGCCAGGGTCCAGCAGAGAAGCCTACTAGACCCTCTTCGTCAATCAATCCTCGAAAGGATCCTGAACCAGAATTGTATCATCCCGCTCCGGGCTGGTGGACAGCAATGCAACCGGCGCTTCGATCAATTCTTCGATATGACGTACATATTTAACAGCCTGGGCTGGCAGATCATTCCAGGTGCGAGCACCGGCAGTTGTCCCGGACCAGCCTTCCAGTGTTTCATAGATCGGTTTGACACGGGCCTGCTGTCCCTGAGACGCCGGAAGATAGTCAATACGTTTACCGTCAAGTTCATAGGCCACGCAAACCTTGATCTCATCAAGACCATCCAGCACATCAAGCTTGGTCAGTGCGATCCCGCTGATACCGGACGTTTTGCAGGTCTGCCGGACCAAAACGGCATCAAACCAGCCACAGCGGCGCTGACGTCCGGTAACGGTTCCAAACTCATGCCCGCGTTCGCCAAGAAACTGACCGATCTCGTCATTCAGTTCCGTCGGGAATGGCCCCTCACCCACACGGGTTGTGTAGGCTTTGGTAATGCCCAGAACATAATTGATCGCGTTCGGACCAAGCCCCGAACCAGTCGCAGCCTGACCGGCAATCGTGTTGGACGATGTGACAAACGGATAGGTACCGTGGTCAATATCCAGCAGAGCACCCTGAGCACCTTCAAACAGAATCCGATCCCCGGCCTTGCGACGTTCGTCGAGCAGATACCAGACTTTGTCCATGAAAGGCAGGATCTTGTCTGCCACACCAACCAATTCATCATAGATCGTCTGCGCAGAGATTTCCTCAACACCAAGACCGCGACGAATGGCATTGTGATGCACAAGAAGCCGTTCGATTTTGCCCGGCAGGGTATTCAGGTTCACCAGATCCATAAGGCGGATAGCACGACGACCGACCTTGTCTTCATAAGCCGGACCAATGCCGCGTCTTGTGGTCCCGATGCGCGTATCAGCAGACGAATTATTCTCGCGGATAGCATCCAGCTCCTGATGGAGGGACAGGATCAGCGGCGTATTCTCGGCAATGCGCAGATTGGCTTCAGAAACAGCAACACCCTGTTCGGCAAGACGACCAATCTCATCAGCCAGCGCACGCGGGTCCAGAACAACGCCATTGCCGATAACCGCCATCTTGTCCTGACGGACCACACCGGAGGGCAACAGGCTCAGCTTGTACTTTACCCCGTCAATAACCAATGTATGACCGGCATTGTGGCCGCCCTGAAAGCGGACAACCACATCGGCGCGCTCGGACAGCCAGTCAACGATTTTTCCTTTGCCTTCGTCCCCCCACTGAGAACCGACGACAACCACATTGGCCATGAGAACTACTCCTGAACTCGGGAATCAACGCAAAGCGTGATGCAAGACATAATCGCGTGCGTTATAGCGACGTTCTATAGGAATTGCGAGCCCGGACCGCAGTTCATATGGCCATTCTCAAAAAAAACCGCCGCGAGGCCGCGACGGTTCAAGAGATCACAGAGATATTCAGCCAGCTTCAGAACTGAAGAGGCTTTGCCTGCACCACGCCTTCAAGGTTGCCAACCTCCGCAAGAACCGCTTCAGTGAGACATCCGTCTATCTCCAGAAGAGCAATCGCATCCTGCCCCTGGCTCTGACGTCCCAGGTTAAAGGTCGCAATATTGACCGCCGCATTTCCGAGAACCGTCCCCAGGCGGCCAATGAAACCCGGCTTGTCCTGGTTGGAAATATACAACATGTTGGCACCAAGCTCGGCTTCCATATTGATGCCCTTGATCTGGATAACACGCGGCTTGCCGTCCGAGAAAACCGTCCCGGCCACCGAGCGTTCCTGCCGATCAGTGATTACTGTCAAACGGATATAGCTTTCATACGCGCCCTGCTGCTCACGACGGACTTCTTCAAGAGCAATACCACGTTCCTTGGCCATAGCCGGGGCGGAGACCATGTTCACGGTCTGGAGCAAAGGCTGAAGAACCCCGGCCAAAGCTGCCGATGAGAGGGCTTTCACATTCATGGAAGCAACAGCACCCTCATATTCTATGCGAATGCCCTTAAGCCCCGTTTCAGTCAGCTGTCCGGCAAACAGGCCCAGCTGCTCGGCAAGTTTGACAAAAGGTGTCAGCTTCGGGGCTTCTTCAGCACTGATTGACGGCATGTTCAGAGCATTTGTGACGGCCCCGCTCAACAGATAATCAGACATCTGCTCCGCAATCTGTACCGCAACATTCTCCTGCGCTTCAGTGGTCGCAGCACCGAGATGGGGCGTGCAGATAACATTTGGCAAGTCGAACAGCGGATTTTCCCTGGCGGGCTCCTCCTCAAACACATCAAGCGCCACACCGGCCACCTTGCCCGCTTCCAAAGCCACTTTAAGGGCTTCTTCGACGATCAGCCCTCCACGGGCGCAATTGACGATGCGAACACCATCCTTCATCAGATGCAATGCACGGGCGTCAATGATGTTACGCGTCTTGTCGGTCAACGGTGTATGCAGCGTTATGAAATCAGCGCGGCGCAGCAGATCATCCAGTTCTACCTTTTCCACACCAAGATCCACGGCCCGCTCTTCAGAAAGGAACGGGTCAAATGCCACGACCTTCATCCGAAGGCCAAGGGCACGATCGGCCACGACCGCACCGATATTACCGCATCCGATGACACCAAGAACCTTTCCGGTAATCTCGACACCCATGAAGCGGGATTTCTCCCATTTACTGGCCCGCGTGGATATGTCTGCCGCCGGTATCTGGCGAGCAAGCGCCAGCATAAGTGAAATCGCATGCTCTGCTGTTGTGATGGAATTGCCGAAAGGCGTATTCATCACGACGATACCCTTCTGGGTCGCCTTTGGCAGATCAATATTGTCGACACCGATACCGGCCCGACCAATCACTTTGAGATTGTCCGCTGCATCGATGATTTTTTCCGTGGCCTTGGTCGCGGACCGAATAGCCAGGCCATCATATTGCCCTATCACCTGCCGGAGGGCCTCTTTATCCTTGCCCAGATCAGGCTGGAAATCCACGTCGATACCGCGATCACGGAAGATCTGAACGGCAGTTTCAGAAAGCTTGTCAGAAATAAGAACACGAGGTGCCATAATACACTCCTGCTGCGAGCCTGTGCGCTCGCCAAATCAATGGGAAAAGTCTGGATTTACGCTGTCAGGCAATCAGGCTGCTGCGGATAGTGCCTGCTTTTCGGACGCGAAGGCCCAGTCAAGCCAGGGCAGCAGCGCCCGGACGTCATCCGGCTCAACAGTTGCCCCTGTCCAGATTCTGAGGCCGGGAGGCGCATCGCGATAGGCACCAATATCATAGGCGATACCGCGTCCTTCAAGCCGGGACACCAGTCCTTTGGCAAAAGCGCGCTGGCCCGCATCATCAAGAGCGGCAATATCCGGATCAACAATGGACAGGCAGACAGACGTATTCGAACGGGTTCCCGGATCAACCGCAAGAAAATCCACCCAGGCCGTTTCAGTGGCCCATTCGGCGATCGCACCAGCGCTGTCATCGGCCCGGGCAATCAGGGCGGGCAGCCCGCCAATGGACTTTGCCCAGTCCAGAGCATCCAGATAATCCTCGACACACAGCATGGATGGCGTGTTGATCGTTGCACCTTCAAAGATACCGGCAATCAGCTTGCCACCCTTCGTCAGGCGGAAGATCTTCGGTAATGGCCACGCAGGTGTGTAGGTCTCAAGCCGTTCCACGGCCCGCGGCCCGAGAATAAGGACTCCATGAGCCCCCTCACCACCCAGCACCTTCTGCCAGGAGAATGTCACCACATCCAACTTGTCAAACGGCAGAGGCTGGGCGAATGCTGCCGATGTGGCATCACAAATGGTCAGGCCCGCCCGGTCAGCAGAAATCCAGTCACCATTCGGCACACGAACACCGGATGTAGTTCCGTTCCAGGTAAAGACCACATCCCGATCGCAGTCCACTGCGGAAAGGTCAGGCAACAGACCATAGTCGGCCTCGAGCACCCGCACATCATCAAGCTTCAATTGTTTGCTGACATCGGTGACCCAGCCCTTGCCGAAAGATTCCCAGGCAAGCATATCGACGCCACGCGCACCGAGCAGCGACCAAAGGGCCATCTCGACGGCACCCGTATCAGATGCAGGCACGATACCGATCAGATGCGTATCGGGCACCTGCAGAACAGTCCGCGTCATGTCAATGGCGCGTTTCAGACGGTCTTTGCCAAGCTTTGCACGATGAGAGCGCCCCAATGGAGCCCGAGCAAGATTGTCGACGGTCCATCCGGGTCTTTTGGCACAAGGGCCAGACGAAAAACGGGGATTGCCCGGCGCAGTGCCGGGTACGGTAGGTTCAGCCATATCTCTACCCTTTCAGATAGCTGCCCCTCGTTGGGGAGGGGTGTCCCACCGCTGTATCTACGCTCCAAAACGTCGCCCGTCAACCAATTCATGTCGGTTTAAGATCATACGATAGATCTACCAGCCAAACAGAAAACCGGCGCACAAGGCGCCGGTTCCAAATTTCAGGTCTCAGGAAGTTCCTGGGATTAGTGCAGCTCGTAACGGAAGCCGACACGAACTTCATGAGCATCAATATCTTCGTGGTTGATCTGGCCACCGAAGCCATCATCCGCACTGGACACTTCACCCAGGTTCACATAGCGATAGTTCGCATCAAGCAACAGATTTTCGGTTACATCCAGAGACACACCGGCCATCAGAGCCCAGGCAAAGTTCCACTGACCATCGCCACCGAACGGAGTGGAAGATCCATCCGGGTTGACGCCAAAGTGGTTGCCCACATTCACGTAGGCAGCACCAATACCGCCACCGATGTAAGGGCGCAGGCCTTCGAGCACTTCGTACTCAAGATAGGCATTCCACAAGAGTGTATACGATTCGATGCTGGATTTCTCCTGGGAGAAGCCGGAACAACCAACCGTGGTACAGACAGCAAGACCGTAGAAGGATGCATCTACGCGATAGTCGACGGTCACATCCGTACGGAACCATTCATTGACCTGATAACCAATACCGGCACCGATAACGAATGTATGATCCAGGTCTTCCCAAAAAATATCAACGCGTGTGGAAGGGTTGGTAAAATCTGAATCCGTGGACTGATAGACAAAACCTACGTCACCGCGGAGATACCAGGTTCCTGATTCTTCAAAATCAATATCTACGATTGGTGGCTCGGGCAGATCCGCAGCGCTTGCAGCAACAGGGACGACTGCCAGCATCGCCGCACTGATTAGGGATTTAATCTTCAGGCTGACCATTTTATGTTCCTCAATCACCATGCACTCATAACGCCAGCATGAAAAGGATGCTGAAACTCAAGTAACAGAGATACAGAACAAGTCTTAATTGAAGATTAACCAAGAAACTTAACCTCAATTTTTAACCTTAACGCATCATTAATATCAGTTAATTTGTATTTATAAATTTGGCAAAATCCAATAATTCCTAGAGTTACAAAAATACATAAAATAAAAACTATTAATATTTCAGTATTTTTTGTTAATCATTGGATGGAAATTATATGTTCTCCTGACAAAATAAAAACCGGTGTCCATAAGGCACACCGGTTTTCAGATTAGATAGATATCGATTTCAGGGGCGATCAGGCAGCCACTGACCGCACAGCATTGCAGATATCGTCGACAACAGAGAGAACCAGAGGTTCATCATCCCCTTCCGCCATGACGCGAATAAGCGGCTCAGTCCCCGACTTCCGGATAACCAGACGCCCACGCCCGTCAAGACGCGCCTCACCTTCCGCAATAGCACTTTGAACATCAACGCTTTCAAGCGGTGCTCCACCGTTGAAACGGACATTCTTGAGAATCTGCGGCACGGGCTCAAACCGGTGACAGACCTCACTCACAGGCCGGTCACTCTCCTTGACCACAGACAGAACCTGCAGCGCTGATACGAGGCCATCACCTGTTGTGCTGAAATCTGAGAGGATAATATGGCCGGACTGCTCCCCGCCTACGTTATAACCGCCGGATTTCATCCGCTCGATGACATAGCGATCGCCAACCTTGGTTCGTTCCAATGTCAGCTTGCGATCGCTGAGATGACGTTCAAGGCCCAGATTGGACATGACTGTCGCCACGATACCGGGAGAAGACAGCATGGATCGGTCTGCCCACGTGTCGGCCACAACGGCCATCAGCTGATCGCCATCCACCACACGCCCCGTTTCATCAACAATGATGACCCGGTCCGCATCCCCATCAAGAGCAATCCCGATATCCGCACGAACTTCATGCACCTTGCGGCAAAGAGCATCCGTTGAAGTGGACCCGCATCCGTCATTGATGTTTATGCCATTTGGTTCGACACCAATGGTCACCACATCAGCGCCAAGCTCCCAGAGCGCATCCGGTGCCGACCGGTAGGCTGCACCATTGGCACAATCAATCACGACGCGCAGCCCTTCAAGACTCATAGAGCGTGGCAATGTCCGCTTAGCAAATTCAATATAGCGATCCCGAACACCATCCACACGCTTGGCACGACCCAGACGCTCAGAGGAAGCCAGTCGTGGCGCAAGATCTTCTTCCAGAAGGCTCTCAATCTGAGTCTCAAGTGCGTCAGACAGCTTGAAACCATCCGGCCCAAACAGCTTGATACCGTTGTCATGGTAAGGATTATGGGAGGCGGAAATCATGACGCCGATATCGGCCCTGAGGGATCGCGTCAGCATGGCAACTGCCGGAGTCGGCATCGGCCCCAACAGGAACACATCCATACCCGCGCTTGTAAATCCTGCCACCATGGCATTTTCAATCATATAGCCGGACAGCCGAGTATCCTTACCGATCACCACCCGGTGCCGGTGTTCTCCACGGGTAAAGATCAGGCCTGCAGCCATACCCACCTTCATCGCCAGTTCCGGCGTCATCGGTGGTGTATTGGCGCGACCGCGAATTCCATCCGTTCCAAAATATTTCCGAACCATTCAGGGACACCTTCTCGGACAACCAGAACCGCCTCATCCATTGCAAGTGGAGAGATGCTGATGGTCCGATATACTCCATTAAACTGTATTGGCCTTGTCATCAGACAACGCCTTTGGCCGCACCATACGCGAAACTCGTAACCAACGGGTTTCAAATTCAGTTATCAAGTGTAACAGAAAAGCGCGCCTGAGCAGTTCAGGCGCGCTTTGTCGTCTCTGTTCTGTAAAGGAGATCAAGCCTGAGGCTGAGGCTCCATACCACCCGGATCAGACTTGCCGTCCTTCTGCGATCCGGCAGTTGGCACTGCTGTACCGCGAGACGGAGGCGTCTCATCATCTGTATCACGATGAGGCGGCTTGCCTTTCAGAAGATCACAGATCTCATCACCGGACAGGGTTTCATACTCAAGCAGACCCTGGGCAATCGCGTGCAGCTCATCTTCGTAGTCGGTCAGGATCTGCTCCGCAGTCTGATAACCCTGGTCAACATAGGCCTTGATTTCCTCGTCGATCATCTTCTGTGTCTGCCCGGCAATATTTTGCTGACGGGCAACGGAATGGCCGAGGAAAACCTCTTCCTGATTCTCACCATAGGCAATCAGGCCCAGCTTGTCGGACATGCCCCACTGGGTCACCATGGCGCGTGCCAGACGCGTTGCCATCTGGATATCGCCGGAGGCGCCTGAGGTCACCTTCTCATAGCCGAAGATCTTCTCTTCCGCGACGCGACCACCCATGGCAACCGCCAGATCCGCATAACACTTGGCCCGGGTCAGCGAGACCTGATCTTTCTCAGGCAGGCGCATGACCATACCCAAAGCCCGGCCACGCGGAATGATGGTGGCTTTATGGATCGGATCAGAAGCAGGCATATGCAGGGTCACCAGAGCATGGCCAGCCTCGTGATAGGCGGTGAGTTTCTTCTCCTCATCCGTCATCACCAGCGTCCGGCGCTCGGCGCCCATCATTACCTTGTCTTTTGCATCTTCAAATTCCTGCATCGTCACAAGACGACGGCTGCGCCGTGCCGCAAGGAGTGCCGCTTCATTCACAAGGTTCATCAGGTCAGCACCAGAGAAACCCGGAGTTCCACGGGCAAGCGTCTTGATGTTGACATCCGGAGCCAGCGGAACATTGCGCACATGAACTTTGAGGATTTTCTCACGACCGGTCACATCCGGATTGGGCACAACAACCTGTCGGTCGAAACGGCCCGGACGCAGCAGCGCCGGATCCAGAACATCAGGACGGTTGGTCGCTGCAATCAGGATGATGCCTTCATTGGCCTCAAAGCCATCCATTTCAACGAGCAGCTGGTTGAGCGTCTGTTCACGTTCGTCATTGCCGCCGCCAAGGCCCGCACCACGGTGACGGCCTACAGCATCGATCTCATCAATAAAGATGATGCAGGGAGCGTTTTTCTTGGCCTGCTCGAACATGTCACGGACACGGCTGGCACCGACACCCACGAACATCTCAACAAAGTCAGAACCGGAAATGGTGAAGAACGGCACATTGGCTTCACCGGCAACTGATTTGGCCAGAAGCGTTTTACCGGTACCCGGAGGGCCAACCAGCAGCACACCGCGCGGAATACGACCGCCCAGACGCTGGAATTTCTGCGGATCGCGGAGGAACTCAACGATCTCCTGCAGGTCTTCCTTGGCTTCATCCACGCCAGCAACATCTTCAAAGGTCACACGACCATGCGCTTCCGTGAGCATCTTTGCCTTGGACTTGCCAAAACCCATGGCCTTGCCGCCTGAACCCTGCATCTGGCGCATGAAGAACACCCAGACCGCAATAAACAGAAGCATCGGGAACCAGTTCAGAAGAGCACCCAGGATCGGAGAACCTTCCGTTTCCGGCTTGGCCGTAATGGCAACACCCTTGCCATGCAGCTTATCAACAAGGTTCGGAGCATCCGGAGAATAGGTATGGAAGCTTGTATTGTTCCGATACTGACCCGTAATGTTCGGTCCGGAAATCGTGACACTGCTGACCTGTCCCTGCTCCACATCAGTCAGGAACTGGGAGAATGGAATCTCGCGTGTCGACCCACGCTGGGTGGGGTTCTGGAACAACTGAAACAGGGCAATCAAAAGCAAGGCAATGATGACCCAAAGGGCAAAGTTTCTGAAGTTACTGTTCATATGGATGTCCTGTTCGCCCCTGAACCTAGAATTCTGCAAATTTGGAAGATCTTATCATTCAGAGGTTAAAGATAGGTGGGCTTTACACCGATTCCAAGTCAAAGAACCGGCCAATTTGCCGCAAAAACACGCTTTTATGGATATTCTGTTGACCATATTGTCAGAAACTCGTCATCAGCCAGTGGAACAAGCACAGGATTCCCCTGTCTATGACCGCCATTCCCCGTTTCAGCTTTCTCTTCTGGCTCTAATCCTGCTTCACCTAAGACCGACACCACACCCTCACGCATAAGAATCGGTACGGCCATTCTGGCGGCCGGCGGCATCTCCAGATACCGGGTCGGCAATGACGGGCAATCGGATGATGACAGAATCGACAATGGACAAATCACATCACCGGCACGAAAACCATCTGACACATTCACCCTGTAGCGCTGATCCCAGATGATCTCTTTATCCTTATCCGCCAGTTCCTGAGCAGGCAGGCCTTCACGCCCGTCTTCCCGATAGATCCAGAGGCCATTCCCCCAAAACTCAAGAACCGCCCCACCAAGTGTACGGCGATAAGGCTCTCCGGTGGATAAGGCCTGCAGGAATTCAGCAATATGACTCTCAAGGGCATCAGCTCTTGGCGGATAAGCCCGATTGCCGCTTAACCCAACAAGTAGCCGGACGGCCAAATAGTTGAACTCGGGATGCTGATTGTCGAAAAACCCACGATCAACACGAAAGCAAAGCCCCGGATAACGCTTGAGGCAAGGTCTCAGCTTTTCCAATAATACGGATTGCAGGGCATCATTGCTGCGTCTGAGGCGCTCCAGAGTCTCACTGATCCGCCCCGAATCGAGACCAAGTTCCGCAAGTTGCGGCAGCATTTTTCGAATGCGGACACGGGCAAACCGGTCATCATGATTGCTCGGATCATCGATCCAGCTCTGCCCGACCTCATTGAGATAGGATTCCGTCTGATATCTGGAAAACGAAAGGAATGGCCGCTCAACTGAAATGCCATTCATCATTCGGCTGCTTGTCATCGCCGCAAGGCCTTTAAGGCCACTTCCCCGCGCCAGACGTATCAGAAAGGTTTCAGCCTGATCATCCCGGTGATGTGCCACCAGCAGGTGCCCATAGCCCCGCTCAGACAGAAAGGATGTCATGAGATCATAACGGGCCTCACGGGCACCAGCCTGCAGATTGCCGCTGATGGCCCCTGATTGAACCGGGAGAATGTAGTGATCCAAGGCTAACTTGTCACACAGACCAGCGACAAACCTGGCCTCTTCTGCGGCTTCCGCCCTAAGGCCATGATCAACAGTTAGAACACATACAGGCAGATCAGGGGCGTTTTGAGTCCGCCAGTGTGCAAAACTGAACAGCAGGCAGAGCGAATCCGCGCCCCCTGAGACCGCCAGACCAACGCCCGCTACATCGGTAAAGTGGCGATAGGCCGCTTCGAAATCGATTGAGGAAAGCGGCTTATCCGCACCGGGCATTCTGACGCTCAGTCCGTGCACGGCGTTTCAGGGCATCAGGTGCCTGCGGATATTTCTTCAGCATTTCGCCAAACGTCACGCAGGCCGCCTGGCGCTGTTGCAGCTGATTGAGAGAAACCCCAAGCTTCAACAGGCTCTCAGGCGCTTTGTTGTCCTGAGGATATTTAGTCGACACTTCCAGATAGTGATTGGCGGCTTCACGATAACGCCCCTGCGCAAACAGGCTTTCCGCCAGCCAGAACTTGGCATTTGGCTGCAAACGGTGGTTCGGATTCTCGGCAAGAAACTGATTAAAGCCGGATTCAGCCAGATCATAATCCCCGGTCAGCACATAGCCATAAGCCAGGTCATAGGAATCCTGCGGATCACCGGACCCTGCAGTCACACCCAAATTCTGGCCAAAATTCTGGTCTCCAGACCCGGTGTCATCCAGACCTCCAGTCAACCCGCCGGCCAATGCAGACAAATCAAGCGGGCCGCTCTCAAAGTTACCTGATGTGGAATCATTGCCACTGGCCGAGACTTCGCCCAGTGATCGCGGCTCAAGTGAGCTGAGACGATTGCCAGTTGATGTATCCGACTGCCTTGGGGCCGCCGCCGTCTGATTGCGTGGACGGGATTGGGTCGGCGCGGCATTCGAGCGCTTCTTGCCGGCACCGCCTTCGAGCCTCTGCAGACGAAACTCGTTGTCTTCCTGAGCCCGGCGCAGCTGTTCTTTCAACTGCCGCATTTCATAGAGCAGCTCTTCCACCTGGCCATTCAGCCGCCGCATCTGGGATTCAGCCCGGTCCAGACGTACATTCAGGTCGGCAGCACTCTGGGCCACGACAATCGGCTGGCCCGCCCGCGTCTCTCGCTGCCCCAGCAGCGGTGCAGGTGGTGTCACTGTGTCAGAAAATGCTGTCAGGCCTGCTGCCAGCCGGTCTCTCTGGCGCTCGACCTCTCGTTCAAGGGTACTCACCCGGCTTTCCGATGCATTGGCCGGAGTAAATCCACCCAGCGCCAGAAGCGTCACAAGAGAAGCCGAGAGAATGGCCTGATGTTTCAACCGCATAAATCCGTCCCCATGAAGAGCGATCCGATTACAGAAATCGGCTAGTCCAGTTCTGAGGTTATGTCTAGCCGAAACTATGGCCAAAATAAAACCGGCAGGGAAATCCCTGCCGGTCCAAACCACACAATGGTGATTGATTTACTGCGTTGGCACAGTCACCGCACGCCGGTTCTGAGACCAGCAGCTGATGTCATCACAAACGGCAACCGGGCGTTCCTTACCAAAGGAAATGGTCTTGATCCGTGTTGGAGCAATTCCCTTGGACATCAGGTAATTCCGCGTTGCAGTTGCGCGCCGGGCACCAAGCGCCAGGTTATATTCCCGGGTGCCGCGCTCATCCGCATGACCTTCAATGGTGATGCTGTATTTCGCATATTGCGTCAGCCACTGAGCCTGGCGATCCAGCGTCGTTTTGCCTTCTGCCGTCAGGTCTGTTGAATCCGTGGTGAAGAAAACACGATCTCCCACACTCACGGTGAACTCCTGCACACTGCCCGGAGGCGCCTTTGTGCCGGAATTGAAGTCTTTATTCGTGTTTGAACACGCAGCCACTGTCAGAGCCAGCAGAGCGGCAAGTCCGATCCGTTTGCCCATCTGGCCAACTGTCGTGTGAACGGGTAACAGGTTCATCCCCGGTCACTCCTTATCTATGTCCCAAATCGCTGCCGATAATACCCTGTTTAGGTTAAGCAGCCGTTGGCAAACGTGGTTAATAAGCGATTAAGGAAATTTCGTGTCAAAACTGCGTCTGACCGTTTTCCATCCCCTCATCGGCAGAAATCTGCATCAGTTGACCAGTGGCGACCAGGCCGGATCTGAGGCAAAAGTGGATGTATCCATCCGCAACTCATTCCGCCCCGTCAGGTCAATAGACCACAGGCGCGGCCCGCCATTGGGACCAGGTATGTCCCGGAAGAACATCAGCACACGGCCATTCGGTGCCCATGTAGGCCCTTCATTGTGATAACCCTCAGTCAGGATACGCTCTCCTGACCCGTCTGTCTTCATGACGCCGATAAGAAACTGCCCGCCACTGCGCTTGGTAAAGGCAATCAGATCGCCTCGTGGTGACCACACCGGCGTCGAATAAGATCCGTCACCAAAACTGATGCGTCGCTGGTTCGAACCATCCGCATTCATAACGTAAAGCTGCTGCGATCCGCCCCGGTCCGATTCAAAAACAATCTGACGACCATCCGGTGAATAGCTTGGCCCGGTATCAATGGACGCCGAATTGGTCAGACGCGTGGTCCGTCGTGATCTGAGGTCCATCGTGAAGATATTGGCATTGCCTTCCTGCTGAAGGCTCATGATCACCTTGTGGCCATCCGGGGAGAAGCGCGGGGCGAAAGTCATACCCGGGAAATTACCGACCACCTCACGCTGGCCCGTCTCGATGTTCAGCAGATACACACGAGGCCGATCATTGCCGAACGACATATAGGTCACTTCCTGCCGGGACGGGCTGAACCGGGGTGTCAGAACAAGATCATTGCCATTGGTCAGGTAGCGTACATTGGCGCCGTCCTGATCCATAATAGCCAGCCGCTTCACACGCTTGTCTTTCGGTCCATCTTCCGAGACAAACACGATCCGCGTGTCAAAATAACCCTTTTCGCCGGTAAGCCGTTCGTAGATGGCATCAGAAATGATATGCGCCAGACGCCGCCAGTTGCTCTGGGGCGTGAAAAACTGCTGGCCCAGCATCTGCTGTCCGGCAAACACATCCCACAGACGGAATTCCGCTTTCAGACGGCCATCAGGCTGGCTGGTAATCTTGCCCACCACAAGTGCCTGGGCCTCAAGCACACGCCAGTTCTGGAATTGCGGTGTCCTGTCCGGGCCTGCATCGCGACTGATAAAGGCCTGCGGGTCAATCGGACGGAACAGGCCTGATCGCTGAAGATTTGATGTGATAACCTCGGTAATATCCTGCCCGACCTGGGCATCGCCCCCGGCTCCAATAAAGTTTGGCAGAGCAATGGGCAGTGGTTCAACCACACCTTCGGTAATCTGGAGCTTCAGCACCGCCTGTGCCGGATTGCTGAAAGTCGCAAGCCCCACGACAACGGCAAGTGACAGGAAAGCAAGGGACCCCAGACGGGCAAACGCTTTCAGCGGGGATTGCCAAACAGACACCATTGTCACTCTCCTTCAAAGCTGACCTTGCCAGCATATCAGCAGATCACGCGATCAGAACAGGTTACGCGGATCAAATACAATCTCAACATCACGCCAGGCGGAATATTTCTCTATCGGCAGATTGGAATAAGGACCGCAGCGCCAGATAGCCCGCAGCGCACTGTCAGCGGCGGCCTGTCCAAATGCGCCGCCAGGCTGCTGCAGAACGGCTGGGCTTCCATTGACTTCACCGCTTTCCGTCAACTGAAACCGGATGGTCACGATCAGGTCTTCCGGGTTGGCTGCGCCTGCCGGCGGGTTCCAGCACTGCTGGATCTGACCGCGCAGGGCATTCAGCTCATTCTGGGACAGACGCGCAGTCTCACTGCCGAATGCACTGCCAAGAGAAGCCACATCCTGCCCGGTGGTTGAGCCGCCTGACGCGCTGTCCTGCTTGTTCAGCAGGGCTGCGATATCATTGGGGTCAAACTGTTCCTGCTTCTTTTTTGGCTTCTTCTTCGCCACTTTTTTCGGTGGCTTTGGTCGCCTTTGCGGCGCAGAAACCGTTTTCGGCAGATTGCTTTCCGGTTCTGCCTTGGTTTCTTCAACCTTCGGCGCAGGCTCTACAGGCTTTGGCTCGGCTTTCGGTGTCGGAGCGGGTTCAGGCTCTTTGACCTTTTCCTGTTTCGGCGGTTCCAGTGCAGCCTTTGGCTTGGGAGGCAGGGCAGCTACTTTTTCCGGTGTCGGCTTGGGCGTTGCCTTGTGAACAGTCTTGGCCTTGTCTGATGTTTTACGGGTTGGCTTGGCCTCGACGTCACTCTTCTTTTTCTGAATGACCTCTTTCACCTTGCCCCGTTTGTCACCCTTCAGGGTCTTCTCCACATCTTCGATGGGTACAAGCTCCACCGGCAGAACATCAATGGGCGGCGCTTCGAGCGGTGCGACAGACGGCAGGCTGACCAGCCCCCATAACAGGATGCCGGTATGCCCGAACAAAGACATGGCAACACCCGCCCGCATCGCTTACTGCTCCAGCTCTTCCAGGGTCACAAGACCAATTGACCGAAAACCGGCCGAATTCATCAGACCCATAACCCGCATGACTGATCCGTAATCCGTTGTCCGGTCGCCGCGCACAAAGACCCGCTCATTGTACCCGTTCTTGGCGATTGCCAGGAGGCGTGGTACCAGTTCCTCGCGTTCGACTTCCGCATCCTGAAGATAGATCTTGCCCTCTGCATCAACGGATATGGTTATGGGCTCTGTTTTCGATTCAAGTGGTTTAGCCTGACTTTCAGGCAATTCTATGGGCACGCCCACCGTCAGAAGCGGTGCGGAAATCATGAAAACGATAAGCAGAACGAGCATGACATCCACAAAGGGTGTCACATTGATCTCACTGTTGAGCTGACCATGCCGCCTCCGTCTGCGACGACCGCGCCCGTGCCCGCCACCTGATGGTCCTTGAAGCGCCGCACCCATCGTTACTGCTTCTCGTCAAGCTGGCGGGAGAGGATGGCGTAGAACTCATCCGCAAAGCCCTCAAGCCGTCCGCTCAACTTGGAAACTTCACTGGAAAATTTGTTATACGCTATAACCGCCGGAATAGCGGCCAAAAGCCCCATCGCTGTTGCAAAAAGCGCCTCGGCGATCCCCGGCGCAACCACCGCCAGATTGGTATTCTTGGACGCAGCGATAGCCTGAAAACTGGTCATGATGCCCCAGACCGTTCCAAACAGGCCGACGAAAGGGGCCGCCGAGCCGACCGATGCCAGAAACAGCAAGCGACGTTCCAGCTTGTCGGTTTCCCGGGCAATGGTCAGGTCGAGCACCTTCTCAATCCGGTAGGACAGGCCACCCACACCACGAGCACCACTTTCAAAACTGCGTTTCCATTCACGCATGGCAGCCACAAACAGAGCTGCCTGGGATGAATTGGGACGACTGGACAGAGACTGATAGAGGTCTTCAAGCGATTGCCCCGACCAGAACACCCTCTCAAAGCGGTCCATCTGTCGCTTGGTTCGGGCGTATAGAATGACCTTGTCAAAGATGATCCCCCAGGACCAGATCGATGCCACAACCAAGCCAATCATCACGAGCTTGACCACCAGATGGGCCTGCAGAAACAGGTCGAGGAAGGAAAACCCACCCGTCGTGGCACCAAGGGCAGACGTTGCAATATCAGCAGGTGTCGTCATAAAACCGGAACCTCACTCAGTCCTCAGGGTATATGTTTCGGGAAAGTAATCCGCCATTCTGGTCAGCAGCAGTTCTGCATGCAGCATAAAGCTGTCCGGCCCGGCCAGAACCACCGACCGGACTGATGTGACGAAGAATTTTGTCAAAACTTGGATAATCATCCCGCAACAATGGAATTGTCAGATTATTCCAAGAAGCGCCTTTATGGTTAACACACGGTTACCAAACGGGCTGGAGTCGCCGCTTTGGGCCCCAGTTTCAAAGAATTGATCGCTCAAACGCCGAGCGCATGAAGTCAGGCAGCCGCCGGAGGCGACCATCGAGAGTGATCACCACGATGGTGACATCGGCACTGACCAGCTCTGTATCACCCAGAAAAACCCTCTGGTCTAGAACGATACGGGCACCGGTCACAGAACGCGTCGCAGTCCGCACCTCAACGACATCATCAATCCGGGCCGGTCGGCGATAGGTCACGTTGATGGACTGAACAGCAAAGCCCAGTGCTTCACCTGTCTTGCCATCTGCCAGTTCAGAATGATGTACCCCCAGAAGACGGAGAAAATCTGTCCGGCCACGTTCAATAAACTTCAGATAGTTTGCATGATAGACAACGCCGGTAAAATCCGTGTCCTCGTAATAGACCCGGACCGGCAGCATATGGGTACCATCTACCAGCCGCCCGGAGAGGTCAGGCCAGTCGGTCACCCTTCATCCCCTTCTGCAAACAGGCCCATCTGCTGAACCTGCCCCTTGGGTGCAGCCATCCCCAGATGGTCAAAGGCCTGGGGGGTCAGCAACCGCCCGCGCGGGGTTCGCTGCACGAAACCCTGCTGAATCAGATAGGGCTCAACAATTTCCTCAATCGCATCCCGTGGTTCAGACAGGGCTGCAGCAATGGTTTCAATCCCCACAGGCCCGCCACCAAAACTAAGCGCGATACAATCCAGATATCGCCTGTCCAGCGCATCAAGGCCGCGATTATCCACATCAAGCCGCCTCAGCGCCTGGTCTGCAATATCCGCGTCAATGGCTGCTTTGCCGGCAACGGTCGCAAAATCACGCACCCGGCGCAGAAGACGACCGGCAATACGCGGTGTCCCTCGAGACCGACGCGCGATCTCCTCTGCACCGTCATCCGTCATGCCCATGCCAAGCAATCGGGCACCGCGATTGACGATCAGTTTCAGTTCATCAACCGTATAGAAGTTTAACCTGACAGGAATACCGAAACGATCTCTCAAAGGCGTGGTGAGAAGTCCGATACGGGTCGTTGCACCAATCAGGGTAAACCGCGAGAGATCGATGCGTACGGACCGCGCAGCAGGTCCCTCACCAATAATAAGGTCGAGCTGATAATCCTCCATCGCCGGATAGAGCACTTCCTCAACGGCTGGATTGAGGCGGTGAATTTCATCGATGAACAACACATCACGCTCTTCCAGGTTGGTCAGGAGTGCTGCAAGATCACCCGCCTTGGCGATGACCGGCCCGGATGTGGCACGAAAATTGACCCCGAGTTCCCGTGCCATGATCTGAGCAAGAGTGGTCTTGCCAAGGCCGGGAGGTCCAACAAACAGCACGTGATCCAGCGCCTCGGTACGGGACTTGGCGGACTCGATGAAAATATGGAGATTCTCACGAGCCTGCGCCTGACCAACAAACTCGGAAAGAGCCTGCGGGCGCAACGTGGGATCACCAATATCATCATGGTGAGTCTGAGGGGTAACAAGGCGATCTTCAGACATGGCTCACAGACTTGACCGTTGAACAGACAGACTTCATTTCGACAGCTCTTTCAGACCAAGACGGATCAGGGTCTCCGTTCCTGCGTCGTCTCCGGCATCGCGCATGGCTGCCGCCACTGCCGCGCTGGCCTGCGGCTGACTATAGCCGAGATTACACAAGGCTGATACGGCATCGGCAACAGGTCGGGCCGCAACATCGGTGGACATCTTGTCCTGTAACTCAACAACCGCAGGGTCCACGGTTCCAAAGGCCGGTGCCTTGTCGCGCAATTCTGCAATGATACGCTGAGCCACTTTCGGGCCAACGCCCGGTGTCCGCGCCACCATCGCCTTGTCCTGAAGGGCAATGGCGTTGGCCAGATCGCTTGCCTTCAGGGTACTGAGAACAGCCAGCGCCACCTTGGCCCCCACGCCCTGCACAGTCATCAGCAGACGGAACCATTCCCGCTCCAGATCGGACGAGAAGCCAAACAGCTTGATTTCGGTCTCGCGCACATGGGTTTCGATCGCCAGAACAGATGCTTCTCCCGCCTGAGGCAGGGACTGCAAGGTCCGTGATGAACAGAAAACCTGATAACCGACACCCTGCACATCAAGGATGACCCAGTCATCACCATACGAATCGATAATGCCCTTCAATTTGCCAATCATGCACCACCTGCTGCCCGAAGTGTCTTCAATCGCCCGACCGCCGATTGCCGATGATGCGCATGACAGATCGCAATGGCCAGAGCATCGGCCGCATCATCGCTGTCAAAACGCGCCTTGGGCATCAGCATCTTGACCATGGTCTTGACCTGCGTTTTGTCCGCGTGCCCTACACCCACCACAGCTTTTTTCACCGCGTTCGGCGCATATTCAGCAACAGGAAGCCCCTGCTGCACCGGTACAAGCAGGGCCATGGCCCGGGCATGTCCGAGTTTCAGCGTGGCCGTCGCATCCTTGTTCACAAAGGTCTGCTCCACCGCAACTTCATCCGGCAAAAACTGCTGATGAATGTCTGTGATCCCCACATGAAGCTCATGCAGTCTCTGCGCCAACTCCGCCTTGCCGTCAGAAGTCACAAGACCGGAATCAACAAAACTCAACCGGTTGCCACGAGCCTCAATCAGCCCCCAGCCTGTCCGTCTCAAACCAGGGTCAATGCCCAGTATCCGAATCGCTTCACCACTCATGACGGATCTTTAGCACGGAATGAGTGAAGAAAGAACAAAGACTGAACAAGCCGCCACTAGCTTTATCCGATCCAACAAAAAAAGAGCGGCCAAGACCGCTCTTCTGATCGCTACGGAATGAAACCCGCACCTTATGATGCGAGCTTCTCCATGATCTCGTCGGAGATGTCGAAGTTTGCATAGACATTCTGCACATCGTCATCATCTTCAAGTGCATCAATCATCTTGAGCAGAGACCCTGCCTTTTCTTCATCAACCGGCGTCAGGTTCTGTGGCTTCCAGATCGGGTTAACAGATTCAGCTTCGCCCAGCGCGTCACCAAGAGCTTTGGAAACTTCACCAAGATCTTCGAAGGCACATGTTACGACATGCTGTTCCTCATCGGACTGCACATCTTCTGCGCCCGCATCAATGGCTGCTTCCAGCATGGAATCCGCGTCACCCGCAGAAGCCGGATACACAATCTCACCAACACGGTCGAACATGAAGGATACCGATCCGGTTTCGCCAAGTGCACCGCCGTTTTTGGAGAAACAGGCGCGAATGTTGCTGGCAGAACGGTTACGATTATCCGTCAGAGCTTCGACGATCACAGCAATGCCGCCCGGACCATATCCCTCGTAACGGATCTCGTCATAGGTCTCCACATCACCGGCGTCGGCCTTTTTGATGGCACGTTCGATATTGTCCTTCGGCATCGACTGGCCACGGGCGTTCTGGATGGCGAGGCGCAGGCGCGGGTTTGAATCGGCGTCTGGGCCGCCCATCTTGGCGGCAACTGTAATCTCCTTGGACAGGCGGGAGAACAGTTTCGAGCGCTTCGCATCCTGAGCACCCTTGCGGTGCATGATATTTTTGAATTTGGAATGTCCAGCCATGGCTCTCACTCTTAATCTTCTGATGAAGCCACACCGTATCTCGGGGCAACCATCAGGCTGTTATGTCATAAAGGGCTTATAATCCGGGTAACCGGGAATTTCCAGCCGGGAGCACAACAGAAACACTGCCCCGGCTCTCTCTGAACGGCAGATGATCAATCCGGCGGCTGCGCGTCCCAGTGATGCGGCAAGGCCTCGGACAGCACACCGCCCGAACGAAAAGGCTCGACCCGGGTTGCCAGACCGGTTCTCAGGTCCACATCTACACAGAGGCCGCTCAGGCTTGCCTCACCCTTTGCAGGCGAGAAACGACTGCTCGGGATCTTGCGCAGAAACCGGCTGACCGGCTCTTCCTTGTCCATCCCGAGAACGGAATCATAGGCACCACACATGCCCGCATCAGACTGATAGGCAGTCCCGCCAGGCAGGATCTGGTGATCCGCGGTCGGGACATGAGTATGGGTTCCCACGACAAGGGTCGCACGACCATCAACGAAATGTCCCATGGCCTGTTTTTCACTGGTGGCTTCCGCATGCATATCAATGACAATCACATCTGCCTGCTCACCAAGCCCACAGGCATCAAGCTCGCGCTCAACAGCCTGAAAGGGGTCATCCAGCGCATCCATATAAACGCGCCCCATCACATTGACGACGAGGACATTGGCACCATTACGGGATTGCACAAGCGTCGCCCCGCGTCCCGGTGTGCCTGACGGATAATTCGCCGGGCGCAGAAACCTGTCTGTACGCTCGCAGAAACTCAACGCCTCACGCTGGTCCCAGACATGATTGCCCGTGGTAATCACATCGGCACCCGCATCGAGAAGATCGTTGAAGATCTCTTCGGTCACACCAAAGCCACCGGCAGCATTTTCGGCATTCACCACGACAAAGTCGATGCCATATCGTTCAATCAGACCAGGCAGCCGGTCAAAAACAATCTGTCGGCCCACACGGCCAACAAGGTCACCAAGAAACAGAAGACGCATTATGCAAGAGTTCCCGAGCTGCAGATGATGAACTCTTTCTCGGTCACGACACAATCCAGTGCAATATCGTAGACCTCATTCGGTACCCGTTCCACTTCCTGACATGAATGCGCAATACCGACCAGAAGCGGTCGCTTGTCCATATTGATCAGACGCTCGACATAGCGGTCATAATAGCCGCCGCCATAGCCGAGGCGAATACCACGGCGGTCAAACCCGACCATAGGTGCGAGAATGACATCGGGGTAAATCGTCTCTGCGTGATCACCCGGCGCAAAGGTACCAAATCCGGCATCCACCAGATCAGCCTCCGACTGCCAGCGACGGAAATCGATAGTGGTCTTGTCAAGAACGGCCGGAAGAGCAATCACTTTGCCATCAGCTCGCAGGGCTTCGGTCATCGCGCGCGGGTCAATCTCGCTGCGGATTGGCCAATACCCGCCAAGAATGGTTGCGCCTTTGACAACATCAAGCGTCAGCGCCACATCGCTGATACGGGCCGCCGCATCCTTGCGTTCATCAACCGGCACCGCATTCCGACGGCTCATCACCGCTTTGCGCAGCTCTGCTTTCTGATCCGCATTGCTCTGGCTGGTCGTTGTCATCCGTTACTCCTGAAGGCCTGAAGCGCGAGACCGCCGCAGCCGTTGGAAATGTCGATCCTGGGAACCTACAAAGTAGGTGGGTGCCGTGTGATAGAGCCCACGAGCTCAGTCAGGGACAGCTCCCGTTCGGATCGGTAAGGCCCCAGGGATAGTGTTTTCCTGACGCGAAGGGCAGTCTCTGGCGGGACATATAATCTTTGCCAGCCTCCTTGAACAGTCAAAATCGCCGTGAGAGTTCAAAGGAATCACAAGACAACGGCTGGCAGAACAAGCATCAGGCCGGAAAAGAAAAGAAGAAGATGCATAAACAGCCGGAACTGGGCTTCATCCACCTTGTCAAACAGACGCAGACCAACGGATGTGCCGACCACGGCAAAAGGGACACACAGGAGCGCCAGCCAGAGATTTTCAGTGGTGAAAACTCCGTTCCATACATGCGCAATCAACGTGGCAGTGAGAATGGTTCCGTTGAAGGTCTGGTAGATTCGCCGTTGCTCAAGCTTGCCCCAGCCGCAGAAATTTCCCCAAAAGCTCGGGATGACACCGGACAGTCCGGCAAACCCGCCCAGAATACCCGACAGAAAACCGACCGAACCATCAGCCAGACGCCTGTGCGGAACAGCAACAACCTGTGAGGGCCGGGCCAGATTGATTCCCACATAGGCCATCAGCAACAGACCAGCCCCGACCTTCACATAGAACGGGTCCAGATAGAGCAGCAGATAGACCCCGAGCGGGATACCCAGCAACCCGCCAATGATGAGGGGAACCGCATCCACGGTCAGAAAGTCAAACCCGCGCCGAATGACCGCCAGCCCGTGGCCAATCACAGCACAGGTCACGGCAAGTGCCGTTGCAGTGGCAGGATCAAAGACATGGAGCCAGATGCTGAGCGCAACAATTGCAGTCCCAAACCCTGCAAGGCCGTTGACGCAACTGCCCGCAAAAGCACCAAGCGCGAGAAAAACCAGAACAGTCAGGGACATGTGAAATACAATCGGACAGGCAGAGACTCATGCCTGTTGAGAAAAATCATCAGGCATCAGCCCGCTTTGTCGCATTCAGAGCCTTACCCAGACGTTCCAGTTGCTCTGCAGCATCATTCACCCGGTCTGCAAGACGCTGTTCGTGGCCTTCGAACCGCTCGACGACTGCAGTCCGGGCATCTCGCAATGCGGAGAGTTCCGCTTCCAGACCACTGATCTGGCGCTGCATCTCGGATAGCTCATCAGTCACCATGATTCCGGCCATCACTGTGAGACGCTGGTCGCCGATCTCTCCGAACACTTCTTTGAGCTGAGAAATATAGCCGTCAAATTTCCGCGCCAGACCAACCAGATGGTCTTCCTGGCCGTCATCACAGGCCATCCGGTAGGATTTGCCGTTTATCTGCACACTGATCTGAGACATGAGCCCCGCCTATCCCCCATGCCTGTCGAGAACGTTTCTGATCGATTCCATAGCTGCGACAAGCCTGCGGGAAACCTCCTGATTGGCTTCCTCCAGCCGCTCGGATCGTGACGTCTGAACATCAAGAGAATTGGCAAGACGCGCACGGTCTTCCTCGACCTGCTGCATCTGTTCACGCAGACCAACTGTCAGGCGATCCTGCTCAAGTCGCCTGTCTACCGCCGCTTCCACAGTATCGATGGCGGTTGACAGCCGGTTAAGGGCCTCTTCCAAACGATGGCCGCCTGCCATTGTACCCCTCAAAATCCGCTCTAGTACCCCCAATAACGATTGGGGCTCCCTGCCTCCACCCGACCAAATCGGTCGAGTCGCTTCCCAAAACGAGAATCAGAGACTTTATGGTTATTATGTGACTGACATTAGGCGCCGGATCGCGGCTTCGTCAACGGAATCGCATCACCTTAATCGCATGAGACGACCCAAAAGGGCAAAAAAAATGCCCCCAAATTTGGATAAGAACCCCGGTTTTCTCAATGAGCGCATTGACTCGTGCGCCGCGCCTGATATGTGTCTTGCGCCTGCCTAAGTGGGTAGGGTCAAGAGATTTCCACAGATTGAACGGACTGCGCGCACCAACAGTGCGCTATTGGCAATTCATGACAGATCTAGCAAAACACTCCAAGATGGCAAACGCGATCCGCGCCCTTGCCATGGACGCCGTGGAAGCGGCAAAATCCGGCCACCCCGGCATGCCGATGGGAGCCGCTGACATTGCGACGGTTCTCTTTACCCGCTGCATGAAATTCGATCCAACCGATCCGCATTGGGCTGACAGAGACCGCTTTGTGCTCTCAGCGGGTCACGGATCCATGCTGCTTTATTCAGTTCTGCACCTGCTCGGCTATGAAGACTTCCCGCTCGATGAGCTGAAGAACTTCCGCCAGATCGGTGCCCGGACCGCTGGCCATCCTGAGTTCGGCCACGGCGCTGGCATCGAGACCACCACCGGCCCGCTGGGTCAGGGTGTGGCAACGGCTGTCGGTATGGCACTGGCCGAGCGCATCATGAATGCCAAATTCGGTGATGACCTGGTTGACCACCATACCTATGTCGTCGCAGGCGATGGCTGTCTGATGGAAGGTATCAGCCAGGAAGCCATCGGCCTTGCAGGGCATCTCAAGCTGTCAAAGCTGATTGTTCTCTGGGATGACAACGAGATCACCATTGATGGTTCCGTGTCTCTCTCTGATTCCACCAATCAGCTCGATCGTTTCCGTGCCTCCGGCTGGGCTACCCGTGAAGTAGACGGCCACAATCCGGAAGATCTCTTCGCAGCCATTGAAGCCGCCAAGATATCCGATCGCCCGACCCTGATCGCCTGTAAAACCACAATCGGTTACGGCGCACCAAACAAGGCTGGCACATCCGGCGTTCACGGCGCACCGCTTGGCTCTGACGAAATCGCAGGGACCCGTGCAGCGCTCGACTGGCCGCACGCACCCTTTGAAATTCCGTCCGATGTAACCGATGCCTGGCGCATTGCCGGTCTGCACGCAGCTCATGCGCATAAGGACTGGCAGAAACGCCATGATGCGCTGGACGCTGATATCCGGACTGATTTTGACCGTCGTATGCGCGGCGATCTGCCAGCCGGTTTTGAAGACGCGATTCTCGATTACAAGCGTCAGCTGGCCGAAGAACATCAGACCGTTGCAACCCGCAAGGCCTCACAGATGGCTCTTGAGGTCATCAACAAGGCTGTTGAGGATACCATCGGCGGCTCTGCCGACCTGACCGGTTCCAACAACACCAAGACAGCCGGTATGAGCGGCATCACCGCTGACGACTTTACCGGCCGTTTTGTCAATTACGGCATTCGCGAGCACGGTATGGCAGCCGCGATGAACGGCATGGCCCTGCATGGCGGCGTCATTCCCTATTCCGGCACCTTCCTGGTGTTTGCCGACTATGCCCGCCCGGCCATCCGCCTCTCCGCCCTGATGGGACAGCGCATTGTCTATGTGATGACACACGACTCCATCGGTCTTGGCGAAGATGGTCCGACCCATCAGCCAGTCGAACATATGGCCAGCCTGCGCGCCATTCCGAACCTCAATGTCTTCCGCCCGGCGGACGTCACTGAAACCGCGGAATGCTGGCAGCTTGCCCTTGAGACCAAAGACGCGCCAAGCGTTATTGCCCTGACCCGTCAGAATCTCCCGGCATTGCGGACCTCTTTTGACCAGAGAAACCCGTGCGGTTGCGGTGCCTATGTTCTGGCATCCACCAACGGCCATGCAGACGTCTCCCTGTTTGCATCAGGCTCCGAGGTCGAAATCGCCATGGATGCGAAAGCCCAGCTTGAAGAAAAGGGTATTTCCGTCCGTGTCATTTCCGTGCCCTGTTTCGAGCTGTTCGAAGCACAGAGCGCCGAATACAAGGCAGAGATCATCGGTCAGTCGAAGGTCAAGGTCGCTGTTGAAGCAGCAATCCGTCAGGGTTGGGATCGCTTCATCGGATCTGACGGCATCTTTGTCGGCATGTCCGGCTTTGGTGCCAGCGGACCTTACAAGGCCCTTTACGAGCATTTCGGCATTACCGCAGACGCCGTTACCAATCAGGTTGTCGACGCCCTTGAGCGCGCGGCCGACTAACAGAGGAACGAGAGGGCCATTGTGGCCCTCTTGACATTTTGACTGCGCTATCCGGCGCACAGCACGGAGATTGAACCATGGCTGTGAAAGTTGCCATTAACGGCTTTGGCCGTATCGGACGTAACATCTTGCGCGCGATCATTGAATCCGACCGCACCGACATCGAAGTCGTCGCCATCAATGATCTGGGCCCGGTCGACACCAACGCGCACCTACTGCAGTACGATTCCGTCCATGGCCGCTTCCCGGTAGAAGTTAAGGTTGACGGCGATACAATCGACGTTGGCCGTGGCCCGATCAAGGTAACCGCTGTTCGTGACCCGAAAGATCTGCCATGGGGCGAGCTAGGTGTTGATATTGCCATGGAATGTACCGGCATCTTTGCCGACAAGGACAAGGCAATGGCGCATATCGAAGCCGGTGCCAAGCGTGTTCTGGTTTCCGCTCCGGCGACTAATGCCGACAAGACCATCGTTTACGGCGTCAACCATGACACCCTGACTGCAGACGATCTGGTCGTTTCAAACGCATCCTGCACCACCAACTGCCTGTCCCCAGTGGCTCACGTCCTGCACAAGCTGGTTGGTATCGAGCGTGGTTTCATGACCACGATCCACGCTTATACAGGCGATCAGCCAACCCTCGACACCATGCACAAGGATCTGTACCGCGCACGTGCAGCTGCAATGTCCATGATCCCGACATCAACCGGTGCTGCGAAAGCTGTTGGCCTGGTTCTGCCGGAACTGGCTGGCAAGCTGGATGGCTCATCCATCCGCGTCCCGACAGCCAACGTATCGGTCGTTGATCTGAAGTTTGATGCTGGTCGCGAAACAACTGCTGAAGAAATCAATGCGGCAATCAAGGAAGCTGCTGAAGGTGAGCTGAAAGGCGTTCTGGCCTATTCCGACAAGCCGCTGGTTTCCATTGACTTCAACCACGACCCGCATTCGTCTTCGTTTGCCAGCGAGCAGACCAAAGTTATGGGCGGCCGTTTCGTCCGTATCCTGACCTGGTATGACAATGAATGGGGCTTCTCCAACCGCATGTCCGATACAGCGGTTGCCATGGCCAAATTCCTGTAAGCGGGAACAGATTTGACGATGAGTGCATTTCGCACCCTTGATGACGCGGATGTAGCGGGCAAGCGCACGCTGGTCCGCGTCGACCTTAACGTGCCCATGAAAGATGGGCACGTTACCGATACGACCCGTATTGACCGGATCATCCCGACACTCAAGGAACTCTCCGACAAGGGTGCCAGGGTTATCCTCCTGGCCCATTTCGGACGTCCGAAGGGCTCGGTCAATCCAGAGATGTCTCTGGCACCGGTGGTTCCAGCCTTGTCTGAAGCATTGGGCAAGCCTGTGACCTTTGCAGCAGACTGCATCGGCTCTGTTGCTGAAGGGGCCGTCGCTGCTTTGTCAGAAGGCGATGTTCTTCTTCTCGAAAACACCCGCTTCCACGCCGGTGAAGAGAAGAACGAGGAAACCTTCATTGACGCCCTGGCCGCAAATGGCGATCTGTTTGTCAGTGATGCGTTTTCTGCAGCACATCGTGCACATGCATCAACAGAAGGCCTTGCCCGCCGCCTGCCCGCTTATGCTGGCCGGACCATGCAGGCCGAGATCGAGGCGCTGGAATCCGCTCTCGGCACACCGAAACGGCCGGTTCTGGCCGTTGTTGGCGGAGCCAAGGTATCAAGTAAGATCGACCTTCTGGAAAATTTGGTTTCCAAAGTCGATGGCCTTGTCATCGGTGGCGGCATGGCCAACACTTTCCTGGCGGCCCAGGGTGTTGCTGTCGGCAAGTCTCTCTGTGAGCATGACCTTGCAGATACTGCCAGCCGGATCATGACCAAAGCGGCTGATGCAGGATGTACCATCATCCTGCCGGAAGACGTGGTGGTCGCCAGAGAATTCGCTGCCAATGCCGAAAACGAAACGGTTTCAAAAGACAGTGTCTCTGAAGACGGTATGATCCTGGATGTGGGGCCTCAGTCAGTGGATAGCGTCAAGGCGCATATCGACACCGCTGCCACACTGGTCTGGAACGGCCCGCTTGGAGCCTTTGAAGTCACCCCATTTGATCGGGCAACAGTTGCAGCCGCACAGCATGCAGCAGAAAGAACCGCAGCCGGTTCTCTTCTGACGGTTGCTGGCGGTGGTGATACGGTTGCCGCGCTTAATCATGCAGGCGCAGGTGACCACTTCTCTTATGTCTCTACTGCAGGCGGTGCATTCCTTGAATGGCTTGAAGGAAAGCCACTTCCGGGTGTAGACGTTCTCAGGAAGGCTGACTGATAGAAATACGGATCGCGCAAGGGCGGTCCAGTTGATCGCTGTTCTGCATAGAACGGGAATATGGAGCACTTAATTATGAGCGAATATTTGGACGATATCGCCGCTGCCATGGTCGCCGAAGGCCAGGGCATTCTGGCTGCTGACGAAAGCACCGGCACCATCAAGAAGCGTTTCGATTCCATCAATGTGGAATCAACCGAGGACAAGCGTCGCGATTATCGTGAAATGCTATTCCGCGCCGACGATGCCATGAACAACTACATCTCCGGTGTCATCCTCTATGACGAAACCCTTCGTCAGGCTGCCAGAGACGGCACACCACTCGTTGACCTGATCAAGAACGCCAATGCGGTTCCGGGCATCAAGGTCGACATGGGCGCCAAGGATCTGGCCGGTTTCCCGGGCGAGAAAATCACCGAAGGTCTTGATGGCCTGCGTGAGCGCCTGGCCGAGTATCACGATCTCGGTGCACGGTTTGCCAAATGGCGCGCTGTTATCGACATCAACGAAGATGCTCCGTCTGCCTATGCAATGAAAGCCAATGCACAGGCTCTGGCCCGCTATGCATCTTTGTGTCAGGAAGCAGGTATCGTGCCAATCGTCGAGCCGGAAGTGCTGATGGACGGCCCGGACGCCACTCACGACATCGAAGACTGCTACGAAGTCACCGAAGCTGCTCTCAACACTGTCTTCAGTGAACTCTATGATGCAGGTGTTCTGCTTGAAGGCATGATCCTGAAGCCGAACATGGTGATCGCTGGCAAAAACTGCCCGGATCAGGCTGACGCTGAACAGGTTGCCGAGCTGACCATTCGCTGTCTCCGGTCAACTGTCCCGGCGGCAGTTCCAGGCATTGCCTTCCTGTCCGGTGGACAGAGCGACGAGCAGGCAACCCAGAACCTTTCCCTGATGAATGCCATGGGTAATCTGCCATGGGCCCTGACCTTCTCTTATGGTCGTGCCCTTCAGGCTGCTGCCCTGAAAGCATGGGGTGGTCAGGATGCCAATGTGGCCGCCGCTCAGGCAGCCTTCACGCATCGCGCCCGCATGAACGGCCTTGCCGCTCTTGGCAAGTGGTCCTCCGAGCAGGAAAAAGCGGCCTGAGGCCAAACGACCTGCCTTGACCTTCAGGTCGGGACTGATAAAGCTTGAAAGAGGGATGCTGAGAAATCAGCATCCCTCTTTTGCCTTATTCTCATGGCACCACCCAATCACGATCCGACAGGAATAACGACCGGATTGACACTGAAGAAACGCGCCCATGTCAGACATCAACCGTATTTATCTCATCACCCCGTCCAGTCTTGATCCGGATGTGTTCTGCCCTTTGCTGGACAAGACGCTGGATACAGGTGGCGTGGCGGCGGTTCTGATTTCTCTGGACGAACGGGACGCTTCCAGACGCCAGTCCATTTCCGAGCGGATTTCAGGCATCTGTCACAAGCATGGCGTTGCGGCCATTCTGCATCTTGATCCTGAATGTACCGATGACAGTCGCATTGCAGGCCGTGCCCGGCTGGATGGTGTTCATTCCGGAACCGGCGAAGCGGATCTGGAAAACGCTCTGGACAGTTTCGCACCCCAGAAGATGGTCGGTGCCGGGAACCTGCGTGACCGCCATACGGCCATGACTGCAGGCGAGCTCGATCCGGATTATGTCTTTTTCGGCCTTCTGGAACGGCCCGACGATGAAACCCTGCACGACAAGACATTCGATCTTGCCGTCTGGTGGGCACAGATGTTTGAAATCCCAGCAGTTGCCTTCATCGGACTGGACCTTGCAGACACAGACCGCCTAGCAGCAGAAGGCGTCGAGTTCATTGCGGCAAGAGAAGCCGTCTGGTCCCATCCGGACGGCCCTGAGAGCGCACTGAAAATCATCCAGTCACATCTGGCCAGCCATCCGCTGGAGATGGGCAGATGATCCGCTTCTGCCTTGCCCTGCTTCTCGGTCTTGCAACAGGTTTGAACAGCACCCTTGTTCAGGCAGCAGACAACAATACCGGAAGCGAGGCGAAACAGACCGTAAAGACCGAAACAACCGGCTCAGACGAGCAGGCCAGGCCGAAGAAGACCGTGGACCTCGCTTATGGCGCATTCCAGCGCGGTTTTTATCTGACCGCCTTTGCCCATGCCGTCATTGAAGCCGGAAAAGGCGATCAGGCTGCACAAACACTGCTAGGCGAAATCTACTCCAAGGGCCTTGGGGTCCCCCGCGATCAGACCAAGGCCATCCAGTGGTATCAGATCGCGTCCAATACCGGCGACCCGGAAGCCCAGATTGCCCTTGCTCTCATCTACCTGCGCGGCGATGGCACAGAGAAGAATCTCGAAAAAGGCGTTCACTGGCTGAAGAAGTCCGCAGAAGCAGAACAACCAACGGCACTCTACAATCTGGCACGACTTTATTTGAGCGGGACCGGCGTCAAGAAAGATGAAGCCGAGGCTGCCAGGCTGATGAAAAAGGCAGCCGATCTGGAGGAGCCAGAAGCCCAGTATGGTATCGCCCAGCTCTACCATCACGGTATCGGGCTCAAGCAGAGCGATGGTCTGGCCACGTTCTGGTATGGGAAGGCCGCAAGAGCCGGCCAGATCGATGCCCAGGTTGAATATGCCACGGCCCTGTTTCAGGGACGCGGCATTGCCACAGATCAAAAACGTGCTGCTCTCTGGTTCCTAACAGCTGCACAAAGCGGGCATGTTATCGCCCGGAACCGCATAGCGCGTCTATACGCAACCGGTTTTGGCATCGAACAGGATCTGACCAGTGCTGCCACCTGGCATTTTCTGGCGTCTGCCGCTGGCCTGAAAGATGATGAACTTGATCTGATGGTAACCCGCCTCACGCTCGGAGAACGCAGACGAGCGACTGAGCGGGCCCGCATCCTGTCAGGTCGCTAGGCCATATCTCGAGCTATCACGATCCGGAATTATTCGCTGGATGGTGTCCAGATAATCCTCTTGTCCAGATCGTATGTCCATGGCAGTCCGGCATTACGCCAGCCATTGACCGTGCGCTGGCGGGTCAGCCGATTACGATCCCCTTCGAACCCCTCAACAATATTCCAGACATTGGTATAGCCGGCCTTTGCCAGCATATTGGCACCAACCGCGGAACGGGCACCCGACCGGCAGATGATCATCACCGGATCATCCTTGGACTTACCTTCTCGCATCATGACCCGGCCCACATCCGCAACAAAATGCCGATTGGCCAGCATCCGGTAACCGCGACCATTCCCGGTCGGCTGATGTGTCATTGTACGGAGTGGCACAATTCCATCGACACCTGCCGCATGGCCGACAAAACTGATTTCAACCGGATCACGAACATCAAGGAAGATGATGCCATCATCAACCTGGAGGGCTTCAAAAGCATCCTGCGGTGTCAGATAGAGCCCCAAAGATGTCTGTTTGTGCTTTGCGAGAAACGCAGCATCCACGCTGCTGGAGAGGCCTTCCGCCAGCACCGGCGCAACACCAAACATCCAAAGAACCATGACAAGCGCAACACGAGTAACAGACATCCGAGGACCTCTTATTTCAGACCTATCGCAACAACCTAGCGAGCCACAGCCAGCACCACAATCTATCCATTTGCCCTAGGGTCAAAATTGGAACCGGTTTGGCGAAAACCAACGCACTCCCGCAGAAGTATGGAGCATGTTGCGCGAATCCCATTCACCACAACATGCTCTGAGGTCAAAACTCGATCACAGCAGAAGACCCATATCCACTTTGGTTTTTTTCTTGAATTCCTCCGCCATTTGTGGTGCATCACCCAGATGATCCGCGAACCGGGCCTTTGCGCTGATTTCTGCAGCATGCCTTCGCTCACATTCATGATTCCAGTCGGATAAGCTCTTATGAAAATCAATGGTAACGAAATTCGCCCAGGCAACGTCATTCAGCATCAGGACACCATCTGGGCTGCTGTCAAGGTTCAGAGCGTCAAGCCAGGTAAGGGCGGTGCCTTCGCCCAGGTCGAGCTGAAGAACCTGATTGACGGTCGGAAACTGAATGAGCGGTTCCGCGCTTCTGAAACAGTTGAACGTGTTCGCCTCGAACAGAAGGACTATCAGTTCCTCTATGAGCAGGGCGAGGATCTGGTTTTCATGGATATGGAAAGCTATGAGCAGCTGGAACTGCAGAAGGAATTTGTCGGTGACCGCGCCGCCTTCCTTCAGGATGGCATGACAGTCACTGTGGAAAGCCACGAAGGTCGCCCGATCGGCATTTCCCTGCCGGACCAGGTTACACTGGAAGTGACAGAAACCGAGCCGACCATCAAGGGCCAGACCCAGTCATCTTCATACAAGCCGGCAACGCTTGAAAACGGTGTTCGCTGCATGGTGCCCCCATTTGTCACGACAGGTGAAAGAATTGTGGTCGACACCAACGAAATCACCTATGTGCGCCGCGCCGACTAAGACGCTCTGAAACAAACATTGACCTCAATCCGGCGGCAGAATGATCTCCGCCGGATTACGATTGAATAAAGCAGGACGAAATCCATGGCCTACTCGGCAATCATGAATGTAATGGTCAACGCCGTTATGAAGGCCGGTCGCAGCCTCAAGCGGGACTTTGCCGAAGCGGAAAGCCTTCTGGTATCCCGGAAAGGCCCGGGCGATTTCGTCTCCGCAGCCGATAAGAAGTCTGAAAAGATCCTCTATGAGGAACTGAGCAAGGCCCGTCCCACATACGGCTTTCTGATGGAAGAAGGCGGAGAGATCATCGGTGAGGATCCGACCTGCCGTTGGATCATTGACCCGCTGGACGGAACAACAAACTTCCTCCACGGCATTCCTGCCTTTGCCATTTCCGTTGCCGTTGAGCGCCAGGGGCGTCTTGATGCCGCCGTCATCTTCAACCCGGCAACCGATGACCTCTATACTGCAGAACGAGGCTCCGGTGCTTTCATGAATGACCGCAGGATGCGTGTGTCCGGTCGCGTTGACCTGCATGACAGCGTCATTGCAACAGGTATCCCTCATCTTGGCAGGGGTCAGCACAGTCTGGCCCTGCGCGAACTCAAACATGTGATGAGTGAAGTCTCCGGTATCCGCCGCTTTGGTGCAGCATCCCTTGACCTGGCCTGGGTGGCGGCCGGACGCTTCGATGCCTTCTGGGAACGTGATCTCAACGCCTGGGATATGGCCGCTGGAATTCTGCTCATCAAGGAAGCCGGCGGGTTTGTTTCTGACGTCAACAATCGCGACAAGATCTTTGAGAGCGGCTCCATTGTGGCTGGCAACGAAACCATGCACCGCAACCTCGTTGCTCTGCTGAAAAGAGCCAAAACACCGCCCAGATCCTGAGAGGATCGCTTTATGGGCCAGGGGTGGTTCTTTTTCGTCACAAATCAGTTTATCACTAGATTAACGTGACGCGATTGGAGCCCACCGACCCATGGCGGATGAACTGGACCCGTACAAGCTGTCGAGCCCACAGATCTATCTGTGGCGCATGGTCATTTTTCTGATTATTGCGGCCTTTGTGCCCTTCATTCTCTACCGCCAGGTGCTGGATGCCTTCAACGCCAATGTGTTTCTGAACGGCGTCATCCTCGCCGTGCTGTTCTTTGGTGTCATACTGGCTTTTCGTCAGGTCATTCTGCTGTTTCCCGAAGTCCGCTGGGTCAATGGCTACAGGGTGAGCGATGAGGGCATCAGCATGGAAGCCCATCCCACATTGCTGGCACCGATGGCAACCATGCTGAGAGATCGTCAGAGCCAGATGGCCATGTCACCGACGACCATGCGGTCGATCCTTGATTCCATCGGCACCCGCCTTGATGAGGCTCGGGATATATCCCGCTACCTTACCGGTCTGCTGGTTTTCCTTGGCCTGCTCGGCACCTTCTGGGGCCTGCTGCAGACCATTGGCGCTGTGGGCAATACAATCCAGTCTCTGGATGTGGGAAGCGGCGATGCCGGGGTCATTTTTGAAGACCTGAAGACCGGCCTTGAAGCGCCCTTGTCCGGAATGGGTATCGCCTTTGCCTCATCCCTTTTCGGTCTTGCCGGATCTCTGGTTCTCGGTTTCCTTGATCTGCAGGCCGGCGCCGCACAGAATCGTTTCTATACCGATCTCGAAGACTGGCTGTCGTCTCTCACCGACCTTCATCCGGAAGCCTTTGCCGGCATTGCAGCCGAGCAGGCAGAGGATATAGAAGACAGACTACAGGCGGCCCTCGACAGGCTGTCCCACTCACTCGACAATGGCGGTAACGCACGCACGACCACAGCCGCCATGGCCAATCTGGCCGAAGGGATCCAGGGTCTCGTCCAGCACATGCGAAACGAGCAGCAGATGATCCGGACCTGGGTGGAAAAACAGGGCGAACAACAGGAGGATATCCGGCGTTTGCTCCAGCTTCTGACCAGTCACAAACCCTCTGACAATCCCAACAAAGAGGGATAATCTCTGATGGCACTTGGTCGCGCACGACGTCGCGAACAGCGAATGGACTACTGGCCCGGTTTCGTGGATGCCATGGCTACGCTGCTGCTTGTCATCATCTTCCTTCTTTCCGTTTTCATGCTGGCCCAGTTCTTTCTCAGCCAGGAAATCAGCGGGCGTGATACGGTACTCAACCGGCTCAACAGCCAGATTGCCGAACTGACAGAACTTCTCGCCCTTGAACGCGCCAACAAGCGCGAACTTCAGGGCACCGTCAATCTGCTCGAAGCCAATCTGCGCAACGCGGAAGCCAGCCAGGCGCGCCTGCAGGGTCTGCTGGATACGCAGCAGCAGACGTCTGGTTCAGCCGACGCACAGATTGGTGCCCTGAATACCCAGCTTGACGAAGAAAAACAGGTTTCAAAACGCGCCCTCTCCCAGGTCGAAATTCTGAACCAGCAGATTTCAGCCCTGCGCCGCCAGATTGCTGCACTGGAAGACGCACTTGATGCATCTGAAAACCGTGACAGGGAAAGTCAGGCCAAGATTGCCGATCTTGGCAAACGGCTGAATGTGGCTCTGGCCCAGCGGGTTCAGGAACTGACACGCTATCGGTCGGACTTCTTTGGTCGCCTGCGGGAAATTCTCAGCCAGCGTTCGGATATTCGCGTCGTCGGTGACCGTTTCATCTTCCAGTCGGAAGTCCTGTTTGGTTCCGGCTCGGAGCAGGTCAATGATGAGGGCCGCAAGGAGTTGGATGCCCTCGCCTCCGCGATTGTTGAGCTGGAGCAGGTTATCCCTGATGAAATCAACTGGGTGCTCAGAATTGATGGCCACACCGACGCACGCCCGCTATCCGGTACGGGGCGCTTCCGCAACAACTGGGAACTGTCCGCAGCACGCGCCATTTCTGTGGTCCGTTATCTGATTGACGGGGGCGTATCCCCCAAACGGCTGGTCGCTGCCGGGTTCGGGGAATTTCAGCCTCTCGAAGAGGGTGAAACAGATGAGGCTTACGCGAAAAACAGACGTATCGAGCTGAAGCTGACCGAACGATGATCAGATGACACTACCCAGCCGCCCATACCAGCCCTCGGACTACGAACAGGTCATAGAGTGCTGGGTGGCGGCCTGGAAACCGATCTTCGATACGATCTGGCTCGAAGATTTCATTGATGCCTGGCGGGAACAATTCAGATTACTCACCAGACAGGACGATGCGTCCATTACACTGGTTGAAGATCCGGAAGGCATCGCCGGAGTTCTGATTGTCTTGAAAGATACCTGCAAGGTGGATCAGCTTTTCATCCACCCGAGAGCAAAACGCCTTGGCCTTGGTCGGCAACTGATCATAGAAGCGCAAAGCCTTTGCCCCAGCCATGTGTGGCTAACCGTCTTCACCTTCAATGAACAGGCCATCCTGTTTTACGAAGCACTTGGGTTCACACTGGTCAGGCAATATACAAGCGAGGCCAGTGGTCTGCCTTTGTACGAATATCACTGGAAGCCCCACTGCATACCCGTGAGAAGCTGACAGCCTTTCCTGGTAACAAATTCGTTCTAAACAGAACCGGCAGAGGCTGTATCAAACTGAAGTCTGGCCAGCTTGGCGTACAATCCACCACGCTGAACAAGCTCCTGATGAGTTCCCTCTTCGGCAATCTCTCCCTGATCAAGAACCACGATCCGGTCCGCCTTGAGCACCGTTGCCAGCCGGTGCGCAATCACAAGGGTGGTGCGTCCCTTCATCAGCTGTTCCAGGGCCTGCTGAACCAGATGCTCACTTTCCGCATCCAGCGCTGATGTTGCCTCATCAAGCAGTAATATAGGAGCGTCTTTCAGAATAGCGCGGGCAATGGCAATCCGTTGCCGCTGGCCGCCAGAGAGTGTCAGGCCACGTTCACCAATCTGGGTCTCATAGCCCTGCTCCATCCGGCTGATGAATTCATCAGCCAGAGCCAGTTCCGCAGCTTTTTTGACTTCTGCGTCGGAAGCAGACGGTCGGCCATAGCGGATATTCTCCAAAGCACTGGCCGCAAAGACCATCGTATCCTGCGGCACGATGGCAATCTGTTGTCGCAGCTCTGTGGGATCAAGCGACCTGAGCGAAACCTGATCCACCTGAATATCACCGCCTGTCACATCATAGAAACGCGTCAGAAGATGGAACAAAGTGCTCTTGCCGGACCCCGTAGGCCCAACAATCGCAACAGTTTCGCCGGGCTGAATATCAAGCGAGATATTCCGCAGCACCGGTGCATCACGTCGGCCCGAATAAGCAAAGTCCACTTCAGAGAAGGCAACACGACCGGAAATACGCCCAGATAGACGGACAGGCTCTGCAGGAGCTTTCACGTCTGATTCGGTCTCAAGCAGCTCCGACATACGCTCTGCAGCGCCCGAAGCGAGCGCAATCTCACCCCAGACCTGTGACAGCTCACCGAGCGAGCTCGCGGCAAGAACGGCGTAAAGCACGAACTGTCCCAGCTCACCGCCGGTCATTGTCCCCGCGAGCACGCGTTGGGCCCCGAACCAGAGCACAGCCACAACGCTGGCAGATACCATAAAGATGGCAAAGGCTGTCAGGGCAGCCCGCGCCCCCATGGAGGATCTGGCCGCCGCAAAGGCTTTCTCGACACTGTCGCGAAACCTGTTACTGGCATAAGGTTCATTGGTGAAGGCCTGCATCGTACGGACACCACTGATCGCTTCAGAGGCATAAGCCGTTGCATTGGCCAGGGTGTCCTGGGCAAACCGTGATTTCTTCCTCACCGCTCGACCAAAGCCCACAAGAGGCAGAACGATAAACGGAATAGCAGCGAGAACCAGCCCGGACAGACCAGGACTGGTCACCACCATCATGATGCTCGCCCCGAAGAACAGGAACAGATTGCGCAAAGCGACCGATGTGCTTGCGCCAACCACGGCCTTGATCTGTGTCGCATCCGCCGTCAATCGCGACACCACTTCACCGGAAAGCTCTCTGTCAAAGAAACCCGGGCTCAGGCGTGTGACATGCGCAAAAACATCGGCGCGCAAATCACTGACAATACGTTCACCCAGCCATGTCACGCAGTAGAATCTGAGAGCACTGGCAAACGCAAGCACACCGCAGACAAGAACCAGCATGGCAAAGTACCGGTCGACAAAACCGCCATCACTGCCCCCAAAACCGAAATCAATCATCCGGCGCATGGCAAGTGGAATAGCAAGCGTCGCAGCCGCAGCCAGGGTCAGCGCAAAAAAGGCCAGACCGATCTGAGCCCTGTATCGCCTGAGGTAAGGCAGAAGCGACGCGAGCGGTCTAACCGATTGCCTTGTTCTCTTGGACTGTTGTGTCTCTTCGGCGGATGCAGATTCGGTACGCGCCAACGTGGTCTCTCCAGGCTCTTTTTATGCGGTGGCACAATGCCCTGGATTAAGGTCCAATTTCAAGAAAAAGGATGGGTTGTCTCAAACGCAATCCTGGGGTATATCGTCGCTCCGAAGATAATACGATCTGATAGCGTGGCTGTAACGCCCCCTTGTGAGGGCTTGAAACAGGCCCTTTCCTCAGACTCGTGAACGCAAACAAGAGTTGCCCGTCTTGCTGAATGAATCAGGATGGGCCTGATGCATTGGGTAACCGGTGCAAAAAGAGGACATTCGTGATGAAAAAAGACACGCATCCGGATTATCACATGATCAAAGTCGTCATGACCGACGGCACGGAATACATGACCCGCTCCACATGGGGTTCTGAAGGCGACACCATGACGCTGGAAATCGATCCGACCACGCATCCGGCCTGGACCGGCGGCAATGCCCAGCTGATCGACCGCGGTGGTCGTCTGTCCCGCTTCAAGGACAAATTCTCCGGCTTCCTCGGCAGCTAAGCCCGCCGGTCAGAGATTTCAAAAAACCCCGCCAGTCTCGGCGGGGTTTTTTTGTGCCTCAAGACCAAGGCATGTGCGCCACAGTGGGAACCAGCCTGACAAGAACAACTTGCGAAGGTGGATACTCTAAAGACAAAAGGGGCAGCCAGAGGCTGCCCCTTAATTCGATACAGATGTCCCAGAATGGATCAGTCAGTCCTGAGACCCGCTTTAAAGCACCAGACCTTTAACCTGAATCGGTGGCGGTGCTTTAAGAGTTTATTTCCGCGCGAGCTTTGATCTGAAAAGTCTATCAACTTTTCAGAAGCACGCTTTAGTCGGCGTGACGGGCATTCAGAGCACTGGACAGACGGCCCAGCTGATCGGCAACCGGGTTGGCCGACCCCTCGAATTCGGCCTCATCATCCCGCTCCATAGCTTCTTCAAGCCGCAGAATACGCTCCCGCAGGCGGAATGAACGGTCAATCAGATCTCTCATCATCTCAGGCAGGTCATCCCAGCCCGGGCTGTCTGATGCACGGCGGGCCGTATCGAGTTTCAGCTTCTGCTTTTCCTGCCGCGCCTGGTCAGATGACATCTCACCTTCATTAACGGCACGCTGAAGCAACAGCCAGGACGCAAGCTGCATCAGACGGGTGGTCAGGCGCATGGATTCAGTGGCAAATGCAAGAGAACCGGCACGCGGCAACTGACGCGCCTCCTCCCGACCCGGGCCATCCAGATAACTGGCTGTCTCTTCAACCAGCCCCATACCTTCCCGGAACAACGCCTTGAAATTGTCAGACTGGGCCAGTTTCCGTCCAAAAATGATTGGATCGGCCTTCAGCTGTTGCCGTTGTCCACGTCCGCCTGTCTTCATACCATCTGTCATCGCCATTTTCCCGTACACGCCAACTACTCTGGTCAATCGAGAACCTGATAGTCTGTTACAATAGTCTTCTGCGTCCCATTTCGGTACATCATCCGCGGGACGAAGGATCTAAACATTAGTGTGAGCAAAACACATGCCACAGTTCTGAAACCCGCCATGGCATGAGCATGAATGACATCATAACCGGCAAGCAGACAGAAAAAAAGAGCCGCGCAAAGCGGCTCTCAGGAGTTAACAGGGAGGCGTCAAACAGAGTGGACAGGAGCCACTCAGAAATCCAGATAACTGGATATGTTTAGTAAACACTCGTAAAGCTTAACAATTGGTTAACAGATCAAATAAAATGCATATCACTACTGTGCATTAGTCTGGAAAACAGGGATTACGATTCACTAAGACATGCGCCGGAGCGCAAGTCATACTAAAATCTGAATTTTTGTTAAGCATTTGCCTTCCTGAATACGTAAGGCATATTGACACACATCCATTGAGACGCAATTCAGCATCACGAAAGCCTTGGGGTTTAGACATATTATGACGCAGACAATCCCGCAGATGATGACAGGCATCAGTATTCTTCAGCCGGGTTCCGCTGATGTCCTTGTCCCGCAAACATTTCCGGTCCCAGCACCGGGGAATACAGACGTCCTGATCAGGGTTTCATCCGCCGGGGTCAATCGTCCTGATGTCCTGCAGCGTCAGGGGCTCTATCCACCACCTCCAGGAGCCTCTGACATTCCGGGCCTTGAAGTCTGCGGCACAATCGCTGCCCTTGGCCGTGATGTAACAGGGTGGGCTATCGGGGACCGGGTCATCGCTCTCGTTACAGGTGGTGGTTATGCGGAATATTGTCTGGCCGATCAGCTCTGTGTCCTGCCCGTCCCGCGTGGCTTGTCAGACGAGGAAGCCGCTGCGCTTCCCGAAACCTACTTCACTGTCTGGAGTACTGTCTTCCAGCGGGCGGGGCTGAAGCCCGGCGAAACCATCCTTGTTCACGGTGGGACAAGCGGCATCGGAACCACAGCCCTCCAGCTGGCCAGACAGTTTGGCGCAAAAGTCTTTGCGTCAGCCGGATCGGATGAAAAATGTGCTGTCTGCCTGGAGCTCGGCGCAAGTATCGCGATCAACTATAACAGTCAGGATTTTGTCGAGGTCACGCAACAGGCAACCGATGGCCACGGTATGGATGTGATTCTGGATATGGTAGGTGGCGACTATATCAGCCGGAACTATGAGGCAGCGGCACTCGAAGGGCGTATCATCCAGATAGCCTTCCTCAACGGCGCAATTTCAGAGGCTGACTTCAGCCGTCTCATGTTGAAACGACTGGTCCATACGGGAGCGACCCTCCGTGCCCGCTCTGCCGCCTTCAAAGGCACAGTGGCGACAGAACTGAAAGCCCATGTCTGGCCGCTTCTGGAAGACGGGTCTGTAAAACCTGTCATGGACTCATCTTTTCCGCTGGAAGAAGCTGCAAAGGCTCACGCCCATATGGAAAGCAGCACCCATATCGGCAAGATCGTTATCACTGTTTGAATCCTGAGCCATTTTTCTGCAGTTTTCCCGCTCCAGACGACGAAAGCCGTTTGCGTCTCAATGCAAACGTCCCTATAGTGCGGCTTCCCCCTTTCAATTGAGAAAGAATCGGCTTTGCCGCCGTAACCTCGGCAAAGCGCAAGGAAGGAGTATTTCATGTCGAACACGCCATTGATGCCAAAGGCTACTGCCGTCTGGCTGGTCGATAACACGGCGTTGTCGTTCGATCAGATTGCCGGGTTCTGCAAACTCCACCCGCTTGAAGTCAAAGCCATCGCTGACGGTGAATCTGCGCAGGGCATTAAAGGCCTTGATCCCATCAGCACAGGACAGTTGACTCGCGAGGAAATCAATCGCGGCCAGGCCAATCCGAATTACAAGCTGAAACTGGCAGAACAGTCTGTTCGCGTTCCGGAAGCCAAACGTCGCGGCCCACGCTACACACCGGTCTCCAAGCGTCAGGATCGTCCAAACGCCATTCTCTGGCTCGTGCGTCATCATCCTGAACTCAAAGACGCCCAGGTTATGCGTCTGGTCGGCACCACAAAGCCAACCATTCAGGCTATTCGGGACCGCACGCACTGGAATTCGGCCAACCTGTCACCGATGGATCCAGTAACACTCGGTCTCTGCTCCCAGATCGATCTCGACATGGAAGTGGAAAAGGCGGCCAAGTACCTTCCGCAGACAGAACAGCCGGAAGCAGCTCAGCTCCTGTCCGCAGAAGAAACCACCAATGCAGATGCTCTGGCAGCAGCAGCGCTGGGCGGCATGACCCCGACACCACCGTCATCATCTGAAGACGAAATTCCGGATGCCGACGCGGTCTTTGCCAAGCTCACATCGCTCAAGTCAGACGACGCGTCAGAAGACTGACCATCTGACGATGCAGCAGTACTGACAGATACTGCAGGCTTAACGAAAAATGCCCGGCAACTTGCCGGGCATTTTTGTATCAAGGCTCTACAGCGTGCTTCTGAAAAGTTGACAGGCTTTTCAGAAGCCACTGTCACGGACCAATCAATCAGGCTTTCTGGGCCAGACCGTGATCTCGCAGCACGTCACCGATTTCATCCAGGATCATCGGGTCATCAATCGTGGCTGGAACTGCAGCTTCTTCACCATCTGCAATCTTGCGCATGGTGGCACGGAGAATCTTGCCCGACCGCGTTTTCGGCAGTCGCTGCACAGTCATGACCAGCTTGAAGGCTGCCACTGGTCCGATCTTTTCACGCACCAGCTTGACGATTTCCTTTTCGATCTCGCCACGATCACGATCAACACCTGCCTTCAGAACCACAAACCCGGCCGGAATCTGACCTTTCAGCGTATCGGCCACACCGATCACAGCACATTCTGCCACATCCGGATGAGAGGCAACCACTTCCTCCATGCCGCCGGTCGACAGGCGGTGCCCAGCCACGTTGATGATGTCATCTGTTCTGGCCATGATGTAGAGATAACCATCCTCATCCATGAAACCGGCGTCTGACGTCTGGTAATATCCGGGGAATTCATTGAGATAACTGTCACGGAACCGGGCTTCATTGTTCCAGAGCGTTGGCAGACATCCCGGCGGCAGAGGCAGTTTGACAACAATGTTGCCCAACACGCCTGCCTCAATCTGATGACCTTCATCATCAACAATCTGCACGTCATATCCCGGCATCGCGACAGTCGGAGAACCAAGCTTGATCGGCAATATGCCGAGGCCAAGCGGATTACCCGCGATAGCCCAGCCGGTTTCTGTCTGCCACCAGTGATCGATCACCGGCACCTTCAACATGTCCTCGGCCCACTGGATGGTATCAGGATCGGCCCGCTCGCCAGCGAGGAAAAGGCTGCGGAGACAGCCAAGGTCATAATTGCCGATAAATGACCCTTCCGGATCTTCCTTTTTAATCGCGCGGAAGGCCGTGGGCGCTGTGAAAAGCGATGAAACACCATATTCGGAAATCACTCGCCAAAATGTACCGGCATCAGGCGTCCCTACCGGCTTGCCTTCGAAGACCAGTGTTGTCGCTCCATGAAGCAACGGCGCATAGACAATATAGGAATGCCCGACAACCCAGCCCACATCGGAAGCCGCCCAGAAGACTTCACCCGGCTGGATGTCGTAGAGATTGCTCATGGTCCATTTCAGCGCAACCATATGCCCGCCATTGTCGCGAACAACACCCTTGGGCTGACCGGTCGTACCGGATGTGTAAAGGATGTAGAGTGGGTCAGTCGCACTGACAGGGACACAGGGAACATCCCGATCCTGATTTTTCAGGTCACCCTTGAGAGCCGCATAGTCATGATCACGACCATCAATGAGTTCCGCGCCATGTTCCTCACGCTGCACGATGATACAACCTGACGGCTTGCTCTCACTTAACTCGATTGCTTCATCAAGCAATGGCTTGTAGGCAACGATTCGCCCGGGCTCGATACCACAGGACGCGCTGAATACCAGCTTCGGTTTTGCATCATTGATACGGGTCGCCAGTTCCTTGGCGGCAAATCCGCCGAACACGACAGAATGCACCGCACCAATACGGGCGCAGGCCAGCATGGCAACAACAGCTTCGGGAATCATCGGCATATAGACCAGAACCCGGTCGCCTTTCTCAACGCCGAGATCCTGCATCATGGCTGCGGCCAGCTTTACCTCATCCAGCAATTCCGCATAGCTGTAGGTTGCTTTCTTGCCGGTGATCGGGCTGTCATAGATCAGAGCTGGCTGACCGGGACGGCCGCGCTCCACATGACGATCAAGGCAATTGTAACAGGTGTTGGTTTCAGCACCCGCAAACCAGCGACCGTAGACATCCAGATCCGGATCAAAGATCTTGTCAGAAGGCTTGAACCAGTCAATTTCCTCAGCAGCCTTGGCCCAGAATGCTTCGGGGTCGGATTTCCAGGCTCCGTAGACCTCTTGATATGACGATGCCATCACTATCCTCCCTGATCGAATACACCGGCTTCAAGCACCCGGCTGACAAGCCTATAGTACTAGGGTTCAGACTCATAACGCCAAGCAGCACAAAATAAGATAAGACTTTGGGGTAAAACCACTGCTCGCAAACTAGGCCCTTTGGCGAGGTTCTCCATTTCTGATGATAGAAGATCCGTATTTCTACGCGATAGCACTCCCCGCTATCCTTCTCGTTGGCCTGTCAAAGGGTGGTTTTGGCGGCGCACTGGCCATGCTTGGCGTCCCGATGATGACGCTGGTTATCCCGCCGGTTCAGGCTGCAGCCATTCTGCTGCCGATCCTCATTGTCATGGATATTGTCGGCCTGCTGTCCTACCGGAAAATCTACGACCGGCAATCCCTTATCAATCTGATCCCGCCCGCACTTCTCGGCATTCTTGCGGGCTGGGCCATGGCGTCTCTGGTGTCAGACGCCATGGTCCGCCTGATCGTCGGCCTTATTGCTGTATCCTTCACCTTGCGGTACTGGCTGCAGACCGCTGAGCGGCGCAAGACGCCTGCCCGCCATTCAAGGCCCTGGGGCATCCTCTGGGGAACCATTGCAGGCTTCACCAGTTTTGTCAGCCATGCAGGCGGCCCGCCCTATCAGATGTACACCCTGCCTCTGCGTATGGATCCGCGCCTCTTTGCAGGAACGGCCGTGATTTTCTTTGCTGTGGTCAACTCAGTCAAACTGATCCCCTATTTCGCACTCGGACAATTTTCAGCGGATAATCTGCTTACCTCACTGGTTCTGATGCCTCTTGCACCGATTGCAACACTCATAGGCGTCTGGGCCGTAAACGTCATCAATCCGGAAAAATTCTACAGTCTCACGTATAGCCTGTTGTTTCTTATCGGCCTGAAACTGATCTGGGATGCAGGCACAACAGGATTCCTCTGAAAATCGACCAATAGGTCTCAGGGAGAATTGTCATGATCCGGCAGCCCGGTTACAGACAGAAGAGACCAAATGGGAGCGAGGCGCCATGAACAATATCTTTGATCAGGATCTTGAACGGAACCCGGCGAACTATCAGCCGTTGACCCCTCTCACGTTTCTTGAACGCGCCGCGGCTATTTATCCTGACCGGACAGCCATTATCCACGGCTCCACAAAACGCTCCTATGGCGATTTCTATGCGCGAGCCCGCCAGCTCGCATCTGCTCTTGCTGCCCGGGGCATCGGCCGTGGTGATACGGTCTCAGCTGTTCTCTCCAATACGCCAGCCATGCTGGAAGCTCACTATGGTGTGCCTATGGCTGGCGGAGTCCTGCATTCAATCAACACCCGTCTGGATGCGGATATCATTGCTTTCCAGCTGGATCACGCCGAAACAAAGATCCTGATTACGGACAGGGAATTTGCTCCAACCGTCAAGGCCGCCCTCGCCAAGGCAAATGTCACCCCTCTGGTGATCGATTATGACGATCCCGAATTTCCGCAGGATGGAGACCTGCTTGGATCGCTTGAATATGAGGATCTGATTGCCGAAGGCGACAGTGATTTCAACTGGCTGCAGCCTCTGGACGAATGGGACGCAATAAGCCTCAATTACACATCCGGCACCACAGGCAATCCCAAGGGAGTGGTCTATCACCATCGCGGCGCCCATCTGATGGTCTATTCCAATGTGATAGCCGCCAAGATGGAACAGCATCCTGTCTATCTCTGGACCCTGCCGATGTTTCATTGCAACGGATGGTGCTTCCCGTGGTCACTGTCTGTTGTTGCAGGGACCCATGTCTGTCTGCGCTGGGTCCGGGCAGACGCAATCTTCAATGCACTTGCAGAGCATAAGGTCACCCATCTTTGTGGTGCGCCGATTGTGATGGCAACCTTGCTGAACGCTGCAGACGGAGACAAGCGGGCGCTGGATCATCGCGTGGCTTTTGTCACCGCTGCAGCGCCTCCGCCTGAGGCCGTGCTTGCCGGTATGGCAGACGCCGGATTTGATGTGACCCATGTCTATGGCCTGACCGAATCCTATGGACCGGCAGTTGTCAACGAGTGGCAGGACAGCTGGGATGCTCTGCCATCAGCGGAACGCACCACCAAAATGGCGCGCCAGGGTGTCTGTTACCCGGCTCTTGATGGCCTCACAGTGATGAACCCTGAAACCATGGAACCCGTTCCGGCAGATGGCGAAACCATGGGTGAGGTCATGTTTCAGGGCAATATTGTCATGAAAGGCTATCTGAAGAACCCGGAGGCCAGTACGGAAGCCTTCCGGGGCGGATGGTTTCACTCCGGAGACCTTGGGGTCATGCATCCGGACGGCTACATCCAGCTCAAGGACAGGTCCAAGGATATCATCATTTCAGGCGGCGAGAACATCTCATCCATCGAGGTGGAAGACGTGCTGTACAAGCACCCTCAGATTACAGCCGCCGCTGTTGTCGCCAAACCGGATGACAAGTGGGGAGAAACCCCGTGCGCTTTCGTGGAAACTTCTCCAGAGGCGAATCTGACGACTGAAGAGGTCATCAGCTGGTGCCGGGATCATCTGGCACACTATAAATGCCCGCGTCATGTCATCTTTACAGACCTACCCAAAACGTCGACAGGTAAGATCCAGAAATTCGTCCTGCGCGAAGAAGCCCGCAAATAGCAGGATCCAGCATCGGGGCCCAGTATTCAGAGTTCGGCCAATGAAAAACGCCACGCGTCTATCGACAGCGTGGCGTTTTCAATCATGACTGTGTCAGTCAAATCAATCTAATGCACTGTATCATCCGAGCAGAGGCGCCGGATCTCATCTTTAAGCTGAAGCTTCTTGCGCTTGAGAGAAGCCACTTCGAGAGAATCCATACTCGGGTGAGTCATGGCCTCTTCCAGTTGACGCTCCAAAGCCTGGTGACGACGCTCCAGTTCTTGCAGATGCGAATCCATGGACATTCAAACCTCCATTGTCGTTTCAGCCGCAGTGGCCCATACCTCTTGGTCGGTATGAGCACAACTTGATGAGTGTTGCACGGAAACGACTCGCTGTCGAACATGTTCCATGAAAATTTTATGACGCAGCGCAACACAATAAACAGAGTGTTGACCACACCCGAATGAATTAACAAGAGAGACCAAAATCATAGGTAGATGCGATGACGCTTTCCTGAATTTGTGATACTGTTGGCAAATCTATTCAGCCGTTCTCGAACATCAGACGCCGGGTATTCCATGACATCAGAAGAAGAACACGAATTGCGCATCGAGCTGGCTCGTCTGCGTCAGGAACACAGTGATCTGGATGCAGCTATTCTGGCACTTTTCGAGACAGGCCGTTCTGATCCTCTCTCCCTGCAGCGCATGAAGAAGAAAAAGCTCGCTCTCAAAGATCGCATTGTCGCGATCGAGGACCAGATAATCCCCGACATAATCGCCTGAAAACAGCCCTTGCCTGCCCGTTCAACATCTCTATAATCCGCGCCTTTCCAGCCTGCACCACAGCCAAACCGGGATTGAGCCGATGACAGAGGCAAAAGGGGCGCCAGTCGCCATCATTATGGGCAGCCAGTCCGACTGGCCAACCATGAAACACGGCGCAGACATTCTCGACAGTCTGCAGATTCCTTATGATGCCCGCATCGTTTCCGCGCACCGGACACCGGATCGTCTCGTGGACTTCGCAAAGACAGCCCGGGACAATGGCCACAAGGTCATCATTGCCGGCGCCGGTGGTGCCGCTCATCTGCCGGGAATGACGGCTGCCTTTACCCCGCTTCCGGTCTTCGGTGTACCAGTCCAGTCGCGCGCCCTGAGCGGTCAGGACAGCCTCCTTTCCATTGTCCAGATGCCCGCAGGCATCCCGGTCGGAACCCTCGCAATCGGAAAGGCGGGCGCAGCCAATGCGGCCCTTCTGGCAGCAAGCGTTCTGGCCCTTTCTGATCAGGGCATTGCCGACCGTCTGGATGCCTGGCGCCAGACCAACACCGATTCCATTGCTGAGGTTCCCGTCGATGAAGACTGACACGGCTCCCCTCACCCCCGGCTCAACAATCGGCATGCTTGGCGGTGGTCAGCTTGGCCGTATGATGGCGCTGGCAGCGGCACGCCTCGGACTTGACGTCCATGTTTATTGTCCCGATGAGAACAGCCCCGCTTTCTCTGTCGCCAAAGCCTATACTTGCGCGGCCTATGAGGATGAGACCAGCCTGATAACCTTTGCCCAATCCGTCGATGTGGTGACCTACGAGTTCGAGAATGTTCCGTCCGCCACGGCAGAACTTCTTGCACAATATGTACCGGTCCGCCCCGGCACCAAGGCACTGGACGTGTGCCAGGACAGGCTCACGGAAAAGACATTCATTTCAAGTCTTGGCATTGAGGTCGCACCCTTTGCCGACATCGCTTCAGATGAAGATCTCCTGTCGGCAGCGGACCGGATTGGCCTGCCCGCCATTCTGAAAACCCGTCGTTTTGGATATGACGGCAAGGGTCAGACAACCCTGCGCACCCGGGATGACCTCACAGGCGCACGTGATGCCATTGGCGGCGGCCCGGCCATTCTGGAAGGGTTTGTTCCCTTCGAACGCGAAGTTTCGATTATCGCAGCCAGAAATCCGGACGGACAATGCCGGATCTATGACATTGCCGAGAACAGGCATGAGAACCATATCCTGCGTGAAACCAATGTTCCCGCCAATATCAGCCCGGATGTGATCGAGAAGGCCAACACAGCCGTCCAGTCGCTGATGGATGAACTCGGCTATATCGGCGTCATCGCCGTTGAGCTCTTTCTGGTACGCGAAGAAGATGGTGACCGACTGGTCGTCAATGAAATCGCACCACGAGTCCACAATTCCGGCCACTGGACAGAGGCTGTCTGTCCTGTTGACCAGTTCGAGCAGCATATTCGCGCTGTAGCAGGCTGGCCTCTTGGCCAGACTGAGCGACTGGCCGATGTGGTGATGACCAATATTCTTGGCAGCGAATCGAATAACTGGCAGGCCTTTGCAGCCGACCCGGACACAGTCCTGCACCTCTATGGCAAGGCAGAGCCCCGCGATGGTCGGAAAATGGGCCATATGACCCGCATCATCCGGTCAGGCGAAGCCTGATGAGGGTGCATTTCTTGGCGCAGACCAGTGGACAAAGCCATTACGACGTGCTAATCACAATGAAAATTCGGAGCGCCTTTACGGCGAACCATTAGGTATTCCCGAAATTTCGAAGCTAACGCTAGAGACACAGGATAAAACGCGTGCAGGTACTCGTTCGCGACAATAATGTCGATCAGGCTCTTAAAGCCCTTAAGAAGAAGATGCAGCGTGAAGGCATCTTCCGTGAAATGAAGCTGCGTAACCATTACGAAAAGCCGTCGGAAAAGAAAGCTCGCGAAAGCGCTGAAGCCGTCCGTCGTGCCCGTAAGCTTGCTCGCAAGCGCGCACAGCGTGAAGGCCTGCTGCCATCAAAAGGCCGCCGCCGCTAAGACTGTCTCAGTCTTCCAAAAGTTTTAGGCACGCATGACATGTCATGCGTGCTTTTTGTGTTTGTGAGCCTCGTTCTGGTGGAGTTGGGAAGTCTACGCTTGAATCTGAAGGCTTTCTGCAGATGTCCGCCGCGCCAGACAGAAAACTCCCTCCGCAGAACTGACCGAGTTTATGGGCTTAAACCCTAAAGTATCAGACCTTTAACTTGAATTGGCAGCGATGCTCTAAGAGTTTGTTTCTGCGCGAGCTTCTATCTGAAAAGTCTATCAACTTTTCAGAAGCACGCTGTAGTCGGATTATCCAGCACTTGAAGGTGTTTGCAGTGCCTGCGCACTCGCAAGACCGGGATCACCTCGCCCTCGCTACCAGCTGATATCCAGGTTTAGCAATTGCCCGGACCATAGTAATCGGAGCATCATTGATCCAGGTGGTTCGCTCAATAACAAACAAAGCCTCCTCCACATCAGATGCCAAGAGCTCGGCTTCTTGACGCGTTGCTCTTTTGGCAAGGAAACGAACTTCACAATCGCTGTAGGGGCGATTCCGGATAAGCCACTCATTGGCGCTTTCGCGGCTCAGGTCAACATCCAGAACTTCCGGCGTGGTCGCATGGACAATCCATCTGTCCTCAAAAATATAAGGTTGCTTGTCGGCCATATGCAGCGCCTGAACGTGAAGCATCTCGGTGGGCTCGGCAAGACCGAACGCAGACGCAATGCGCGGCGGGGAAACACGAATGTCCCGAGAGACCAGGAAGTAACTGTAATCTTTCCCGGCGGCTTCGATTTCCAGACGCGTGATCGGGATATCAAATGTGGTGCGCGTGATCGGATGCAACGTGACCGTTGTTCCACCCTTGCGGCGACGATCAACCGTGCCGCTTTGGGCGAGGTCCAGCATGGCCCTCTGAACGGTGGTTCGAGAGCATTGGAATTCCTCCGCAAGCTCCTGATCATTCGGGAGCTTTGCACCCGGTAGTAACTCACGATCCAGAACACGTCGCTTTATCTCGTCTCGTATGGCTATCCAGTTACTGTTCATTCCCGGACCCTTTGGTTTTAGCACCTGAACAATGTTGCTGTGTCTGGACGACCAGCGAGCCAGATACGACTGGCTTCCAGAATTAGATTGACTCTCATATTATGTGCATGCTTAAAAAAATATGGCAACAGCTTATAATGAGCTGCATGTTGGGAGGAAACCATGAAACGCAGAGATTTTGTGAAAGCAGGAGTATTTGGGGTCGCGGCAACATCGTTGGCGGCTCCTGCTGTCGCTAAGGATGTTCGGCAATGGAACATGGTCACAGCTTGGCCGAAAAATCTGCCTGGCCCAGGAGTTGCCGCACAGATGCTGGCGGACCGGATCACGACCTTGTCGGGTGGGCGGCTTCAGGTGAAGCTCCACGCTGCGGGAGAGCTTGTACCCGGCCGGGGCGTCTTCGACGCCGTATCCGAAGGCACAGCAGAACTATATCACGCTGTTCCAGCCTATTGGGGCTCCAAATCCAAGGGTATCCTGCTGTTCGGATCACAGCCTTTCGGCTTGCGGGCAGATGAGCAGTTTGGCTGGCTCTATCACGGTGGCGGGCAGGCTTTGTATGACGAAATCTATGCACGCTTTAATCTCAAGCCGTTTCTCTGTGGCAATTCAGGCCCTCAATGGCAGGGCTGGTTCCGAAATGAGATCAAGTCGCTTGATGATCTGAAGGGTCTCAAATTCCGCACAACAGGTCTCGCATCACAGATGTGCTCAAAAATCGGGATGGCCGTACAGGCGATGGGTCCGCGCGATATGTTCCAGGGCCTGCAAACAGGCGCCTTAGACGCGGGCGAATTCATCGGTCCCTGGACTGACAGCGCCATCGGGTTCCAGCAAGTCGCCAAGAACTACTATTGGCCAGGGGTGGGTGAGCCGTCTTCAGCTGAGGAATGCGCCATCAATGCCACTGCCTATGCAGAACTGCCTGACGACCTGAAACAGGCGGTCAGCTTTGCCTGTGAAAGCCTCTACAACCCGGTCTGGACAGAATACACCACCAAGCACGCACAGGCCCTAGCGCGTCTGGTGGCAGAAGAGGGTGTTCAGGTACGCACTTTGCCCGCTGACGTTATTGCAGCAATGGGCGCGGCATCTGTCGAAATTATGGACGAGCTGTCACAGGACGAAGACGAGCTGGTACGTCGGATTACCCAAAGCTTCCTGACTTATCGCGATGCTGTCGGCTCATACATGAGCTATGCAGACAACGGTCAGATGAACGCACGCGCAGGCGTTCTGGGATACTGATATTTGACGTTGCTCACCGGTGGGTGATTAGCCCGCCGGTGGCACATTGAGGCCAGAGTGCAGCAGTTAATCAAAGCATTGGACGGCTTTAGTCGTACAGTCGGGTCAGCCATACGGTGGCTGGCCCTGGCTATGGTACTGGTTCAATTCTTCATCGTTGTGGCCCGTTACGTCTTCGGGTTCAGCGATGTCGCGATCAATGAATCCGTCCTTTATATGCATGCAACCCTGTTCATGCTGGGCGCCGGATACACTTTGCTGGTCGGTGGTCATGTGCGCGTGGATATCTTCTACAACAGGCTGGGTGATGCTGGCCGACGCCGTATTGATCTGTTTGGCCACCTCGTACTGCTGATGCCGACAATGGTGGCCATTCTCTATTGGTCCTGGCCAGCCGTAGCGAATTCCTGGAGCATTCTGGAGGGGCCGCTCTCAGTGGGTGGTATCAAGGCCGTTTTCCTCCTGAAAACGCTCATTCCCGCCTTTTGCGGCCTTCTGTTGCTACAATCAGCAGCCGAAGTGCTGCGCCTTCTGATTGGAGACCAGGCGCGTGATTGAATATCTTGATCTCCTGATGTTCGCGGTGCTGATGGTGGCCATCTTGTCCGGCTTTCCAGTCGCGTTCAGCATCGCCGGAACCGCTATTCTGTTCGCTTTTTTGGGATGGTTTTTAGGGGTGATGAATATCTCCCTGCTGGGGGCCATGTCACAACGCATTTTCGGCCTTTTGACCAATGGCGTGCTGATCGCCATCCCGCTTTTCGTGCTGATGGGCGCGGTGCTGGAAAAAAGCCGGATCGCTGAGGATATGCTGGAAACAATGGGGCGATCATTCGGCAACCTGCGCGGTGGACTTGGTCTTTCCGTTGTTCTGGTGGGTATGCTGCTGGCGGCGTCAACGGGAATTGTCGGCGCGACGGTGATCGCTATGGGGCTGATTGCCCTACCCACCATGTTGCGCGCGGGTTATGATTCCCGACTGGCTGCGGGTATCGTCTGCGCCTCTGGTACGCTGGGCCAGATTATACCGCCATCGACCTTGCTGATTATTCTGTCTGATGTGGTGTCAAACGCCTATCAGCAGGCCCAGTACGAGCAGGGCAAGTTTGCGATAGATACGATCTCCGTGGGTCAGATTTTTGCAGCCGCCTTACTGCCCGGACTAACAATGGTGGTTCTCTACATTCTCTACATTCTGGTCCGTGGCGTCATTCGGCCCGGAGACCTGCCGGTTGTGGAGAGCTCCGAAGCTCATTTGTCTCTGTCAAAAGCGCTGCCAGCCATTCTTCCAGCGATCCTGCTGATTCTGGCTGTTCTCGGCGCGATCCTGAGTGGCATCGCCTCCCCCACCGAGGCTGCATCGGTTGGCGGACTTGGCGCGATCCTGATGGCGGCGATCAAAACCGGACAGTTCCGGAAAACCATGTTTCTGGGAACCACCAGCCTTGTATTGCTGGCCATAGGTGCAGGCCTCTATCCTGTTCGTCTGCAACGCAGCGACCTGGAGGTGTTCGACTATGTCATAGGCGCCGGATATGTGATGCTCAGCCTGTTCGGGGCAATCGCCATATGGCTCGCAATCCGCTCATTGATCCGCCGGAACACCTTGCAGCCTGCGCTAAACGCGACCGTCTCAATGACATCCATGATCTTCAGCACCATCCTGGCAGCAGGTATCTTCTCACTGGTGTTCATCGGTCTGGGCGGAGAAGAACGCGTGCACAGCCTGCTGACCGATCTGCCCGGCGGCCCCACAGGGGCTTTGCTGTTTTGCATGCTGTTTATCTTTGTACTCGGCTTTTTCCTGGACTTCGTCGAAATCACAGTGATCGTCCTGCCACTGGTCATGCCCACGCTGATCTTGATGGGACATGATCCAGTGTGGCTGTCGGTGTTGATCGCCATCAACCTGCAAACCTCTTTCCTCACCCCGCCGTTTGGATTTTCCCTGTTCTACCTGCGTGGGGTCGCGCCAAAAGAGATCAGCACCGGACAAATCTATGCGGGGGTGGCTCCGTTCATTCTCATCCAGATCGTCGCTGTCGCAATTATCTGGTTCCTGCCACAAATCGCCACTCTGTTGCCGGATCTGCTTTTCTAAACCCGGGCAAATGATATCTGACCAGCCGGAACAAACCCCAGACACCAGCGCCCTGTATCGTCACCGGCAGTCCAAATGAAACCGGTTTGGCAGTTTGTTTGATTGGGCCAGCTCTGGTCAAAAGGCCACCGCTGCCAAGAATGCCTCAGCCTTCCAAAAGTTTTAGGCACGCATGACACTTCATGCGTGCTTTTTGTGTTTGTGGAGTTTGCTCTGGCGAAGTGGGAGATTCTATGGCCTGAACTTACGGAACGCTGCACTGCCACGAAGGTCCGCTTTGAGCCCATAGTTGCAAATGCTGCAAAGACCATAAATGGCTGCTTTAGGCATATTCAGGCGATCCTCAAATTAACTTCACTTAGAAAAAGGAGATCACGTTGCGGGAGATTGCTGATTCAATTCAAACAGAGGGTTACCATCGAAGTGTATATTCACCAACATTGATGCAGCGACAATGATGGTCACCCCAATGCCGCTTAAGGCTTCAGATCCAGTCGGCTCCAACGGCAAGTGGATTTCTCCCGCCTCACCTGTTTCGATATTGCTTTCAGGAGGCCCAAACGTCACATAACGTGCCGCTGACTCGAGGATCTCTTCTTGCTTCTCCCTAGATGGATCTAGATGTGCTCCACCCAGCTTGTTGCATGCAAACCGAAGAATCCTTTCCATTGAGAAATCTTCGCCTTGGAAGTGAAGTACACGGCGGTTCATCATTTTGCTTCGCTTAACCAGCTCAATTCGTTGAGAGCTTAGTTCGTGAATCCAATTTGGCGGTTTGTCGGCATTTGAATGGTAAAGCATCCATATTGGCGTTCCATCGAATCGGACACCAGCTGAGAGGTAGTAGTCGATGTCGGGATCATCTATTGCCCTCTCAAAGAGACTAGTGTCGTTAAGCATCGGAAAAGTGACGGGCACCCGAATTTGGTTGGTGATGCGACGCAATTCGTTGTCGCAAAGCCAGCGTCGAACGATAACGGAGGCTTGCCTGATATGGCGGTTTTGCACCGGACCATTGGGAAATGTAAGTTCGATCAGGCTTCTGACGTCGTCTTCGAAAAGGTTCGTGAGTTCGAGAAATTCTGCCTCCGAAATCGGTTCTGGTTTCGGCATATTGTCTTTCCCGTCTTTTTGCTCATTGAGATCATCAACGAAGATATAGAGTTGGTGCGGACGTTTGTGCAAGCGGGGCGAACGACTGCTTTGTCGGCATATCCGACATTCCCATCCCAAATATCTTTAGCTTCACAATCAGCCACTATGCTCGCAATCTGACCACGATCTAATAAGAACCGTTCGCAACACGGCACGCATACAACAAAATGCCACCCCGACGTCTCAATGCACCACGAACGAAAACAGGCCACCAGATGGCGGCCTGTTTGAGTGTGTCGGACTGTGTCGCTTGGATCAGTCCATGCCTTTGACGATGTCCTCGACCATTTTCTTGGCGTCGGCGAACAGCATCATGGTGTTGTCCTTGAAGAACAGCTCGTTCTGAATGCCTGCATAGCCGGAGCCCATGCCGCGTTTGACGAAGAGGCAGGTGCCTGCCTTGTCCACATCCAGAATAGGCATACCGAAGATCGGTGACTGCGGGTCATCACGAGCCGCCGGGTTTGTCACGTCATTGGCACCAATAACAAAGGCCACATCAGCCTGGGCAAACTCGGAGTTGATATCCTCAAGCTCGAACACCTCGTCATAGGAGACGTTGGCTTCAGCCAGAAGAACGTTCATATGACCAGGCATACGACCGGCAACCGGATGGATGGCATATTTGACTTCAACACCTTCCGCCTTCAGCAGGTCGCCCATCTCACGCAGGGCATGCTGGGCCTGGGCAACCGCCATGCCATAACCCGGCACGATGATAACCTTTGACGCGTTCTTCATGATGAAGGCCGCATCATCCGCAGAACCCTGCTTAACCGTACGGTCATCATCTCCGCCACCGGCTACAGCAGTCTCACCACCGAAACCGCCAAGGATCACCGAGATGAAGGAGCGGTTCATGCCCTTACACATGATGTAGCTGAGGATAGCACCGGACGAGCCCACAAGCGCACCCGTGATAATCAGTGCCGTATTGCCCAGCGTAAAGCCGATACCAGCCGCAGCCCAACCGGAATAGGAGTTGAGCATGGAGACCACCACCGGCATATCAGCGCCGCCAATCGGGATAATGATCAGAACACCTAGAACCAGAGAGGCAATGACGATCAGCCAGAACAGGGTATGGCTTTCCGTGGCACAGAACACGATGACCATGATAACCAGCGCCGCGGCCAGACCACCATTGATCACATGACGGGCCGGAAGAATAATCGGCTTGCCCGACATCCGTCCATCAAGCTTGAGGAAGGCAATAACCGACCCTGTAAAGGTGATCGCACCGATAGCCACGCCCAGCGACATCTCAACAAGACTGGCTGCTGAAATCGTGCCAATGGACCCGATACCAAACGACGATGGCGCATAAAGCGCAGCGGCTGCGACCATCACAGCGGCCAGACCTACCAGCGAATGGAAGGCCGCCACAAGCTGTGGCATTGCCGTCATCTCGATACGGCGGGCAATAACAGCACCGGCACCGCCACCGATGCCAAGTCCGAGCAGGATCAGAAGCCAGCCCTGGCCTGATGGTGCTGCGACCAGCAACGTGGTGATGATGGCAATGGCCATACCGGCCATACCGTAATAGTTCCCCTGACGGGATGTCTCGGGATGAGACAGGCCACGCAGAGACAGAATGAAGAAGACGCCCGAAACTACATAGAGAAGGGCTGCAATACTTGCTGACATCATACCCTCCTATCGCGCTTTCTTCTTGTACATCGCCAGCATGCGCTGGGTGACAAGGAAACCGCCGAAAATATTCACACTGGCCAGAATGAGCGCAACAAAGCCGAAGCCTTGCGCCATGCCACCAGCGCCATCAATCGCATCAACTCCCACCGCGAGCAGTGCGCCCACGACAATCACCGATGAAATCGCATTGGTCACCGACATCAGAGGCGTATGCAGCGCTGGCGTTACCGACCAGACCACATAGTAACCGACGAAGATCGCAAGAATGAAAATTGCGAACCGGAAGACAAACGGATCAATCGCTCCGCCTGTTGCAGCGGCCACACCACCGCCGATCCCGTCAGCGAGCTGGTCGGCATAAGCTTGCGCCACACTTGCCGCATCCTGCGCGGCCTGCGCGGAATCCCGGGCGGCATCAGCTGCAGCCTGGGCGCGTTCTGCCGCTTCCTGACTTGTTAAGTCTGTCATGATTCGCCTCCCTCTTTGGCAAATGCCGGGTGAACGATTGCGCCATCTCGTGTCAGAGCTGTTGCGGAGACAAGCTCATCGTCCCAGTCAACAGCCAGAGATTTCTGTTCCTTGTCGATCAGTGTCTCGACAAAGGCGAACAGGTTCTTCGCATAGAGCTGGGAAGACGACGCGGCGATCCGTCCGGCCATATTGGCATGACCGACAATGCGAACATGACCAACTTCAGCCACTTCGCCAGCCACGGCGCCTTCAACATTGCCGCCACGTTCAACAGCCAGATCAACCAGAACAGAACCTGGCTTCATGCTGTCCAGCATATCCTTGCTGACCAGCTTCGGTGCCGGACGGCCCGGGATAAGCGCAGTGGTGATCACGATATCCTGTTTGGCGATGTGAGATGCGACCAGCTCAGCCTGCTGTTTCTTGTAGTCGTCAGACATTTCCTTGGCATAACCACCAGAGGTTTCTGCCTGACGGAACTCGTCATTCTCGACCGCAATAAACTTGGCACCAAGGCTTTCCACCTGTTCCTTGGCTGCAGGGCGCACATCCGTTGCGGTGACAACGGCACCAAGACGACGGGCTGTCGCAATGGCTTGCAGTCCGGCAACACCGGCACCCATGACAAAGATCTTGGCAGCCGGAACCGTACCAGCAGCCGTCATCATCATCGGGAAAGCCCGGTCAAAGACGGCAGCACCTTCAATCACAGCCTGATAGCCGGCAAGGTTGGCCTGTGACGACAGAACATCCATAACCTGTGCACGGGTAATGCGCGGCATGAACTCCATGGCAAATGCAGAGACCCCGGCTTCAGCCATGGCCGCTACGGCATCTTCATGACCGTGCGGGTCCATGATACCGAAAACAAGCGCACCGCTTTTCGCCAGCTTCAGCTCAGAGGCATCCGGGCGTCTGACTTTCAGAACCACGTCTGCATCTGCCCATGTTGCCTCGGCAGACGGAGCAAGCGTAGCCCCGGCTGCTTCATACTCCTGATCCGGGATGCGGGACAATGCTCCGGCACCAGCCTCGACGACGACCTCGAATCCCAGCCCAACGAACCGCTTCACAGTGTCAGGACTTGCGGAAACACGAGGCTCATCCGCCGCGATTTCGCGCGGGACGGCTAACTTCATCAGATTTCCTCCTTGATTCACGCAGCAGAACAACTGCGCAATTCAGCGTTCGTTGAAAAGAGGCATCCCTGCTTCGATTACGGCCTTGCAACCGCCCCCCAACCGGATGCCTTCAATCCTGGAGCGCTATACCAGCGTCGCCGCCATGATGATCATCAGCAGGACAAGAGCAATCGTGCTCCACTTGGTCAGGCCAATGAAGAATTTGTAGGTCTTCTCGTGTTCGTTATAGTCCATTGCGGACGGCAGTTTCTCAGACATGCTAGTCTCCCAGTTACCAGTAAATCACGGTTTTACATCAACCCGGCTTCAAGGACAACGCGGCGCTTTGTCCCGAAAAAGGCTAGAAATTCAAACAGTGAACAAGGATCAGATACAGGCTTATGACGCATGTGCAGTCTCCAATCCCGCCTGTGACAGAATTTCACTTTGCCGAACGTCCAGAGCAGGCACAGTAAAACCGTCAATTCTTTCGTTGAACATCTGATAGAAATTCAGCTCGGCCCCCAGATGGAGGAAGACACCCCCCAGCCCGATGGCTGCACGATCCATAAAGACAAATTCTCTGGGGACGGTGACAGGCCCCTTTTCTTTCAAGGCCTTATGAACCTGGAAGGCCTGTCGCCTGCCATATTGGCCGGGCTCAATACCATCCGCTATCGAGCGGACCCGGTCATCCAGTAGCGGTCCGTAGATGAAACCGGCCCAGATATTGAGAATATCGATCAGCTCATTGGACAGGTTCTTGAAGCCCCAACATTCATAGGCTGCAACAATCCGGTCACGATCATCTGTCCGCAGGCCGTGATAGAGATCGACAACCCCTTCCACAAAGCGGGGCGGGAAAATCCTGATACAACCGAAATCAAGCAGGTTGATGCCTTCAGGGCCATCCCCCGAATCGCGCACCGAATAATTGCCCAGATGAGGGTCCCCGTGAATTACTCCATAAGACGAAAACGGCAGCCACCACGCCTTGAACATGGCTTTGGCAATCCGATTCCGTTCTTCAAGAGAATGCTGCTTGTAGTCCAGCAGATGATGGCCATCCAGCCAGCTCATCGTCAGCAAGCGCCCGGTGGACAGATCAGGCAACAGCTCCGGAATCGATATGGCGTCATCATCCGCAAAAATGGTTCGGTAGATCGACATGTGTCCGGCCTCCCGGACATAATCAAGCTCCTCGCGAACCCGTGCCGCGATTTCCTTGCCGATCTGGCTGGTATCAATAGCCGGGTCCATACGCCGGTGCAGAGACAGAATGATGTCAAGCTGCTTCAGGTCAGCCTCAACAGCGGATTGCATGTCCGGATACTGAAGCTTGCAGGCCAGAACACGGCCGTCTCGAGCCGTTGCCCTGTGCACCTGACCGAGAGAGGCCGCAGCCGATGGTTTCTTGTCAAAATCGGCAAAGCGCCTTTCCCAGCCTGGTCCGAGTTCGGACCGCATCCGTCGCTTGACAAAGGGCCACCCCATGGGCGGTGCATCTGACTGAAGTTGGCTGAGTTCAGCAGCATATTCCGGCGGCAACGCATCGGGAATAGTTGCCATTAACTGGGCAACTTTCATGATCGGCCCCTTAAGCCCGCCAAGAGCCGCAGCCAGTTCGCTGGCATTTTTATTGCGATCAAGAGAATAGCCGAAGACACGCGAGCCAATCATCTTGGCCGCAATGCCACCGACACCGCTTCCCACATGCGCATAACGCTTCATGCGACCGGTGAACCGGTTGGACTCCAGATCTTTCTCGCTCATCGCATTCACATCTCCGTGCTGTCCAGAACGCAGTCTATTCCGATCTGTATCTGACGAACACGTTTTTCAAGGCCACCCGCACTCCTCTCAATGCAACGCGAGGACTACAATAGGAAACATATTTAAATATCGGAAACAAAATTCAAGACCCTTTCACCCCCGATATCCGAATTACCCATAGTCGCCGGCCAGGATCAGAAGCGACGAAGGAGCATATCAGGGAGCTGCATCCGGGCAAAAAAAAGGGTCGGTTAAATGCAATAAATATTACACTCATAAGTAGATTTAACCTGCTTAACTGTAACAATTTACCGCATAACATGTAATTTGTAACAATATATAAGTTGAAAATCACATCCAGCGCTTACAGTATTTTTACGAACCACCCCCTAGTCTGAACATCAGAATTAAAGATTTCTGCTCTTAGGGGGTTGCAGATGTTGCGTAGCGTATTGCGTCTGAATATCGGGCGGCGCGTCTTTCTGGGGTTCATTGCAGCCATGGCTGTCTTTGCAGCCGGCTCAGTCGTATCTGTCATGGGCATTCATGCCATTACAGACGAGGTGGCGCTGCTGGACCAGTCCGCGAACGAAAAGACCATCGCGCTGACCTTGAACAGCAAGATTTCCGAAGTTGAAACTCTTGCAGGTGACTATCTCCGAACAACAAGCGCCGAAGATCATCAGAAACTCGATCAGGGTATCGAGACCTTCCGCTCCGCTCTGACCGACGCCACCAAGACACTGAAAAACGAGCAGCATCTGGCTGAGCTCAATGCTATCGGACAGGATATCACAGCCTTTGCAGCATCAATTGCGCAGATGGACGAGCTTATCCAGAAGCGGCAGAAACAAGCAAAAGAGCTGACCAACAAGACCGGCCCTAATGCCAGTGCAGGCGTCCGTGTGATCGCCAATGTTGCCCAGAAAACCGGCAATAAAGATCTGACCAAACTGACCACTCGTTTGCAGGATTACTTCATCGTTGCCCGTATTGAAACGGCGCAATATGCCGAAACAGGCGCTGCCACAGGCCTGAGCCGCATTCTCACGCAGCTTGACACCGCAGAGAAGAACCTTGCCGAGGCGGAAACCAATCCGAAGGTCAAGGCATTCAAAGGGTTACTGAAACCCGTTTCGATCTTTATCGGCAAGTATCGCAAGGGCCTTGACCAGCTGAAAGCGCTGAACATAGAGCGCGAAGCCCTGCATGCTAAGCTTTTCGATGATATCGCCAAGCGCATCAAGGCCCGCACATCAGGAATGGAAGCAGCCGCTGTTGCTGAATATGCTCTGCATTCCGCCAACACGATATCGTCTCTGGAAGCTGAGGCCACGCTGACTTTTGCAGTCAGCATACTTGCCGGAATAGCTGGCCTGCTCTGTGCCTGGGTCATTACCAGAAGCCTGTCTCATCCCATTCGCCACCTGACTGGCACCATGAGCGAACTGGCAAACGGCAACACTTCCATTACACTGAACGGTGAAAATCGCACCGACGAAATCGGCGACATGTCGAGGGCAGTCGCCGTTTTCAGGGACAATGCCATTGAACGCGAAAGGCTGGAATCAGCTCAGGCGACCAGCCACGCGAATCGCGAAAAACGCCAAGCAAACGTAGACAATCTCATTCAGACATTCCGCTCCGACATTGTCGAACTTCTTCAGACAGTCGACAACAATATGGAAGTCATGAACCTGTCAGCGCAAACTCTGACGGATATTTCAGATGCGACAGAAAATCAGGCATCATCTGCGGCATCCATGACAGAGCAGGCGGCAGGCAAGATTTCTGAAGTTTCCGATTCCACCAGGACTCTATCCGAATCCGTCCGTCTCATCGGGAGCCAAATCGGGGAAACCACCAAAATCGTCGCAGACGCAACAGATCGCACCCGGTCCACCAACGAAACCGTTTCCGGTCTTGCCGAAGCTGCAAATCGCATTGGCGATGTTATCTCTCTCATTCAGGCGATTGCCGAGCAGACCAACCTTCTGGCCCTCAATGCAACCATTGAAGCCGCCCGTGCTGGTGATCAGGGCAAGGGTTTTGCTGTCGTTGCTGCCGAGGTGAAGGATCTTGCCAATCAGACGGCAAAAGCCACCGAGGAAATCTCGGGCCAAATCTCAACCATCCAGGGCACCACACAGGAAGCCGTTGATGCCATTCATGCCATTGCCAAGGCCATGGAAGACGTCAACAGCAACACAAGTGAAATCGCCAGCGCTATTGAAGAACAGCAGCATTCCATGAACGCGATCAGCAATCAGGTCGAGGATGTCTCATCCGGAACGCAGGCTGTCACCGACAACATGACACATGTGGTCAACGGCGCGTCAGAAACGGCCCAATCCGTCCGCCAGGCCCAGGCCGCATCAGACGAAGCGGCGTCCTGCACTGGCACTCTCAGGCGCACTGTAGACGACTTCCTCAACCGTGTTGCTGCGGCATAAGACAAAAAACAGGGCCATCATCAGAAGGCCCTGTTTTTATTGTAGCAGAAAAGAGCCAGATCCGGGTCGTGGCCCTACTCCTGATCAAGCGCCTCAATCTCATCCACCATAGCCTCGATAACAGACAGGCCCATGGACCAGAACTGCGGATCAGATGCATCAAGATCAAACGGAGCCAGAAGGTCCTTGTGATGCTTTGAGCCTCCTGCCTTCAGCATCTCGATATATTTCTCGGCAAATCCGGCCTCTGCATCCTGATAGCGGGCATAGAGAGAATTCACCAGACAATCGCCGAACGCATAGGCGTAGACATAGAACGGGGCGTGAATGAAATGGGGGATATAGGCCCAGAATGTCTCATATCCCTCACCAAGCCGGATTGATGGCCCGAGACTCTCTTTCTGCACGTCAAGCCACAGCTCTCCCAACCGTTCAGACGTCAGTTCGCCCTTGCGGCGTTCTGCATGAACCAGCCGCTCGAAACAGTAGAATGCAATCTGCCGGACGACAGTGTTGAGCATGTCCTCAACCTTGGAAGCCAGCAACCGCTTGCGAGCCGCCTTATCCGGTGTCGCATCAAGCAGTGAGCGGAAGGTGAGCATTTCCCCAAACACGCTGGCAGTCTCAGCCAGGGTAAGCGGCGTCTCAGCCATCAGAGCACCCTGCCCGCCAGCAAGGACCTGATGAACGCCATGGCCAAGTTCATGGGCCAGCGTCATCACATCACGGATCTTGCCCTGATAATTGACCAGCACATAAGGGTGTGCGCTCGGAACCGTCGGATGTGCAAAGGCTCCCGGAGCCTTACCAGGCCTGACCGGTGCATCAATCCAGCCCCGCTCAAAGAAATCACCGGCGATGGATGCCACATCCGGAGAGAACTGCGCATAGGCATCAAGAACAATCTTGCGAGCTTCAGACCATTCGATCACCCGGTCATCACTGTCCGGCAAAGGCGCATTCCGGTCCCAGTGATTCAGCTGGTCCATACCCAGCCATTTCGCCTTCATGGCATAATAGCGATGCGACAGGCGTGGATAGGAATCCCTTACGGCCGAAACCAGCGCATCCACCACCTCACGCTCCACACGGTTCGCAAGATGGCGGGAATCCGCAATATCCTCAAACCCGCGCCAGCGATCCGAAATTTCCTTGTCTTTGGCAAGCGTGTTGGTGATCAAGGTAAATGTATTGATCTGCTCCCCGAAGGTTTTGGCAAGCGCATCTGATGCGGCCTTGCGGCGCGCACCATCCTTGGACACCAATCTGTTCAGCGTTGCCTCAAGCCCCAGCGCTTCACCATCAAGGTCAAAAGTCAGGCGTGCCATCGTGTCATCGAACAATCTGTTCCAGGCACCGCGACCGGTCACACTCTTCTCATGGAAAAGCTGCTCCAGCTGCTCACTAAGCTGATAGGGTTTGTCCTGACGCACCACATCAAGCCAGGGCTTGTAATAGGCAAGCGCTTCTGAAGAGGCGACAGACCCTGCTAGTGCATCATCCTCAATTGCATTGAGTTCCAGTGTGAAAAACAAGAGATGTGCGCTGGCATTGGTCAGCTGCTCCTGAATGTCGCCATAGAACTTGGCATGTACAGGATTCGTGGTGTCGCTCGCATATAGCAGGCTCGCATAGGACGCGAGTTTACCGAGCTGGTCTTCCAGCCGTTCAAAATCAGCAATCGCCGCAGCCAGATCATCGGCCTTGTCGCCAGTCATAACCTGCAGCTTGCCTTTGTATCGGTCGGCAAAGGCCTCACAATTTGCAAGCGCCGCCGCAATATCAGACTGGACCGCATCTGAATCAGGAGACGGATACAGGTCGGTCAGATCCCATTCCGGCAGGTTAGAAAGCTGCTCGGCCCCGCTACCAGTTCCACTATCTGCCATGGGGAGTTTCCATTCAAATCGCGACCGAACTGACATCATCACCTATCCGCTTCCATCATTGGCTGTTGAATCTGCATGCACTACAGATCCCTGATCGTTATCAATATTGGCGCTTTCAGACAGCATGCAACAGAAATCGTGATCACCTCACACGATTGCGTTGAACAAAAGATAACGAGACTTAAGGCACCATTTACCCCGGACCACTATCGTTTGGAGAACGGTAACTGGACGGATCCATGGCTCAAACAATCCTCATTGTCGATGACGACCCTGTACAAAGACGCCTTTTGCAGGAGGCGACCAAACGTCTCGGCTATGAAGTCACCGCCGTAGAAGATGGTGAATCTGCTCTGGATCGCCTGTCTGACCAGGCAGCATCGCCTGTCTCGCTGATGATTCTGGATTTGGTCATGCCCGGCCTTGATGGGATGGGTGTGCTGGAGCGGTTGCGTCAGACAGGTCTGATCGTCCCGACAATCGTCCAGACCGCACATGGCGGCATTGATGTTGTCGTCAGCGCCATGCGCGCCGGAGCGGTCGATTTCATCGTCAAACCGGTTTCACCTGAACGCCTCGACATCTCAATCAAGAATGCCCTCAAAGTCAACGCACTCGAAAGCGAGCTGACACGGATCAAGCGCTCGGCATCCGGCACCCTCACCTTCAAGGACCTCATCACCAAGAGCCCGAGAATGGAACGGGTTATCCGTCTCGGTGAACGCGCTGCCAAGTCCAACATTCCCATTCTGATCGAAGGAGAATCCGGGGTTGGCAAGGAAGTTATTGCCCGCGCCATTCAGGGCTCGAGTGAACGTCGTTCCAAGGGTTTTGTGACGGTAAACTGTGGCGCCATTCCGGAAAACCTGGTGGAAAGCACCCTGTTCGGACACGAAAAGGGGGCTTTTACCGGTGCAATCGACAAGCATATCGGCAAGTTTCAGGAAGCCCACAAAGGGACCTTGTTCCTCGACGAGGTAGGTGAGCTGCCACTGTCTGTTCAGGTCAAGCTGCTCCGCGCCCTTCAGGAGGGAGAAATCGATCCTGTGGGAGCCAAGCGCTCCCAACGGGTTGACCTGCGTCTGATCTCCGCCACGAACCGGACCCTGCTGGATCTGGTGAAGGATGGTGATTTCAGGGAAGATCTTTTTTACCGGTTAAATGTCTTTCCAATCTATGTGCCGCCCCTTCGCGAGCGGCGGGAAGAGATTGCGGATCTCGCCCTGCACTTCCTCGCGCGTTTTGCTGCAGAGGAAGGACGCCGCCATCTGACAGCCATCGCACCATCCGCGCTGGCACTGCTGGAAAATTACGACTGGCCCGGCAATGTGCGCCAGCTGGAAAATGCCATTTTCAGAGCTGTGGTCCTCTGCGATGGAAACGAGCTTACCGTCGATGACATGCCGCAGATCGCCATGCAGGTTGACGGTGCCAGTGTCAAACCAAGAACACTGGACACTGCCGAGGATGCTCTTCAGCAACAACAGACTCCAGGGGTAGCTCATCAACCATCCCATCAGCCTGTCGAACACAGGCCCGCCTATGGCGTGATTCCGTTTCTCGACGAGACCGGAGAGGCACGACAGCTTGCGGACATGGAGGCCGAAATGATTCGCCATGTGCTGGACCATTACGACAACCGAATGTCAGAAGTTGCCCGCCGTTTGGGCATCGGACGGTCAACCCTTTACCGCAAGCTGAAGGAATTTGGTCTCGACAATGAGGATACCGCTGGGGAAGTCGCAACAAGGTGATGAAAAATCACCCTGGAACTGTTGCAAAACAGGACAGTTTCGTCTTCTTTAGCACCTTAGGGGACTTTATGAGCGGTTTTTAACCGGGGACACAAATAATGCGCATTTCGATATCACTGCTCCTGGCAGGAGCAATGCTGTGGTCATATCCAGCTCTGGCCGCTCAGACACCCCAGGATCCAGCAACGGATATCAAAGCCGAAGCGGTGTCAGAAACATCCGGTGAAACCACCGTGGATGTGACACCCGTCGAACCGGTTGACCCTTTTTCTGTCGCTCTTGAGGAAGCCTTCAAAGGCTGGCCCAAAGCCAAAACACTTGCAGCAAAGAAAGACCTTGCCGGCCTTAAAGAGCATTACACTCAGAACAGCTTTAAACCGCTCTGGATCGAAGACGGCAAACTGTCCATGCGGGCTCGGAAACTCATCTTTTTCCTGAGCCGTGCCGGTCGTGACGGTCTGAACCCGGAAGACTACAAGACCCCGTCCCTTTCCATCGGCAAAGACAGCTCTGTAACACTGGATGAACTCGCCAGGGCAGAGCTGGAACTGTCTCTCGCCATTGTGACCTACGCGCGCCACGCTCAGGCCGGGCGTCTGAAACCAACCAAGGTCAGCAAAAGCATCACGCTTGTTCCTGTTAGCCCGGACCCGCTCGCTGTCATTGATCAGGTCTCAAGCGCCGAGAAGCCGGAGAAAAGCCTTCACAGTTTCCAGCCACAGCAGGATGGATACAAGCGCCTCCGGGAACAGCTGGCCAAGTTCAGAACCCTGCCGAAGGAAAAGACGCCCATCCAGATCGCGCCGGGAAAAGCTCTCAAGCTCGGCTCAAAGGGCAAGCGCGTTGAAGCCCTCCGGGAGCGCCTCAATGTGGCGGCAACCGAAGAAAATACACGCGCTGTCTTTGACGAGGCTCTTCTGAAGGCAGTCAAAGAATTCCAGAAAAACAAAGACTTGCATGTAGACGGAATTGTCGGACGCAGAACACTGGCAATCCTGAACGGCAAGAAAACAAGTTCAGAAGCAGATCTGATCGCCAATATGGAAATGTGGCGCTGGATGCCGCGTGACCTCGGTCGTTTCCACGTCTTTGTCAATGTCCCGGAATATCGTCTGCGGGTTTACAAGGATGGCAGCCAGACACACACCACCCGGGTCGTCGTCGGCAAGTTCAGAAACAAGACACCGATCTTCTCCGACGAGATGGAACATGTGGTGGTGAACCCATACTGGAATGTTCCCGCTTCCATCGCGGTCAAGGAACTCCTGCCAAAGATCCGTCGTGATCCGCGTGGTTATCTCGCCAAGCGCAATTATCAGGTTCTGACCCGCGTCAAAGGACGGACCCGGGTCGTTGATCCACGCCAGATCAACTGGTCGAAATTCAATGCCGGGCGCGTCAGAATTCGTCAGGCACCAGGTGGCCGCAATGCTCTGGGCCGGATCAAGTTCCTGTTCCCGAACAAGCATGCCGTATACCTGCATGACACACCATCAAAGAGCCTGTTTTCACGGCAACGGCGCGCGTTCAGTCACGGCTGTATCCGCGTCCACAATCCTTTTGAATTTGCCGAAGCACTCTTTGCGGAAGACAAGGACTGGAATTCAGCCCGACTGCGGTCAATGCTGGGGAACAAGGAACGCTGGGTCAATCTCGACAAGCATGTTCCTGTTCATCTTGCCTATTTCACCATCCGGGTAAATGATGATGGGGACCTGAATACCTTTGATGATATTTACGGTCATATCGGCAAGCTCAAGGTATCACTGGGCCTTTAAAGAACCAGACCTTTAACTTGAATTGGTAGCGATGCTTTGAGAGTCTGTTTTTGCGCGAGCTTTTATCTGAAAAGTCTATCAACTTTTCAGAAGCACGCTGTAGGCAGCGGATTGAGCACAAAATCGATCACAACTGTCATCATTTGACCGCTTTTTGAAATAAGGTAAAGTCCCGTTAACCATTGATGCGTGAAAACAGGAAGATGGGGCTGTTTCAGGGTATGAACTGAGACGAACAAGGCGGGTCGAGTGACGCAAGGGATCAGGTTTAACGCATCCTGCCTCAGGCAGAACGACGGGCAGATGGCAGGCAGACTGCACATCGCCGCTTCTTTGTGCCTTTTTTTCCTCCTTGCCATCACCCAGGCGGGCCCGGCTGCGGCAGCCGATCGGTCTCTGTATCTTTACAACACCCATACAAAAGAAACCGCCCGGATCACCTATAAACGCAATGGCCGTTTTGATCCGTCCGGTCTGCAGAAGATGAACCGCTTCCTTCGCGACTGGCGTCGGAATGAAAGCACCAAGATGGATCCTCGTCTGTTTGATCTCATCTGGGAAGTTTACCGGGAAAGCGGTGCGCGCAAGCCTATCCACGTGGTCTCTGGCTATAGATCGCCTGCAACCAACAAACTGCTGAAGAAACGCGGACGTGGTGTAGCACGCAAGTCCCAGCATATTCTCGGCAAGGCAATGGATTTCTACCTGCCGGACGTTCCTGTCAGCAAACTTCGTCGGATCGGTTTGACAAAGCAGGTTGGTGGCGTCGGCTACTATCCGCGCTCAGCATCCCCGTTCGTCCATATGGACACCGGTCGTGTGCGCCATTGGCCACGCATGACCCGCAGGCAGCTGGCCAAGGTTTTCCCCTCCGGTCGGACCTTGCATATTCCAAGCGACGGCAAGCCATTGTCCGGCTACAAGCTCGCCCTGGCAGACAGCAAGAAACGCAAGAGTTCAACCCCAACGGTCAGACAGCAGCAACGGCCAACAAATGGCCGGGACAGATCTGTTCCAACGCCCGTAGCCGGCCCGGAAAGAAGTGGCAGCGGTGGCCTTCTGGCGTCACTGTTCTCCTCGAAATCACCAGCTGAGACGACCAGACCCGACAATCAGCAGACCATTGCGCGCAATCGTGCGCCAGGTGCAGTGTTTGAGACCGGGCAGACCACGGTCAAGCTGCCATCTGCTCCCCCGGTACCGACCGCCAATCCGAACCGGCTGATAGCCCTGGCACCCAAAGTTGCGGAACCACCAGCGCAGCCGGAACAACCGGAACTGCAGAATCCTGTCATCGCAAGTCTTGGGCAACAGCGGCCAGTACAATTGCCGGAGCAGGAACCAACCGTTCTGGCCCGGGCAACGCTGCCTGCCCCCCCTGCAGGGCTCTCTGTAGAGCCCCCGGCTCCGCTGCTCGCAACGGGGCAGAACACCGCCTCATCCCCCATATCCGCAGAGATTCCAGCACCGCCTTCAGAAACATCTGCAGCATCTGCAAGTGCGTTCCGTCTGGCCTCTGTGAACGAGAACACACCGCCAGCTCCGATACAGGACAATACGTTCCTCTCCGGAATTCCAGCTCCGGAATTGTCACCGCAGATCACAACGGCCTACGCTCCAGACATTCCTTTGCCGCAGGCCAAGCCTCTGATTACAGCCGGATTGCCGGATGTGGACCCCTATGCTGGCGAGCGGGGACTGGCTCAGGATGAAGTCACAACAGCGGACCTGAGAGGGAACGAGACAGAAACTCCTGTGCCCCCTGCAGAACCCGAAGCCAAGCCTCGGCAGGTCGCAGCGCTTGATCCCAATATCGTGCTGCCTCAGCCCCGTCCGGCTATTGAAACCCAGTTTGCGGTACCAACACCGCGCAATCAGGTTCGCAGTGCTCCGGTTCTTACAGCCTCCAGCGATCCTCTGGCACAGCTGTCCTCACGCTACAACACCCGGGTCATTTCCAGCCTGATGAACACGGAAGTCACCACACGGAGTGTCTATTTCTCAGCACTTGGCAATGCTGACCCGAACGGGCTCTCCGGTCTGATGGATTCACCGCAGAGAATTGTCGAGGATCGCTTCAGAAAAGGCGGGCAGACTCGTTTGAGGACACACCAGTTCGCTGGTGCGTCAGTGGTTGGCCTGCGCGTTCTGGCCTATAACAGCACCCGATAAAAAAATGGCGGCCCACAGAGCAGCCGCCATTCAAGCCTGATTTCTTGCAGAGATTAGAGCGTGTTGCGCCAAAGTGGGAACCGGTTTGGCGACAAACAACTCGCGTCATCAAAAACATAGAGCATGCGCATGAATCCTGTTCATCGCAAAATGCTCTAAAAGACTAGAGCATTTTATGTGAGAACGGTGTCACTTCAAATGCTCTATCTCTTTGTTTTCAAGCATATTCTTATCCGAAAACCGCGCACACTTTTCGGGTATATGCTCTAAAGGTCACCACCTGCAATCATGCCAAGTGCATGCAGGTACAGGTCGAGAAGAGCTTCCTGCTCCTGCCGCTCATTCGGCTCCTGCTTGCGCAGACGGATCACCTGGCGCAAAACCTTGACGTCAAATCCGTTGGCCTTCGCTTCCGCATAGACGTCTTTCACGTCATCCGCGATCGCCTTCTTTTCTTCTTCAAGACGTTCAATACGCTCAACAAACGCCTTAAGCTGATCACGGGCGAAGCTCGCCGTTGGTTCCGGATCTTCCATTCATAACTCCTGTTGATCTGGATGTATTTCCCTGGCAACCAGCCAAAAGCCAGCCTGCCCCTTAATCTGAAAGCACTTATCCCGGGACGCGCATTCCTATCGTCGCACCGCCGGAAGCAAGCCGCTTATGAATGACCGGGATGGGAGGTTTCAAACGCCTTGCGCTGCTCCTCCGTTGCCTCGGTCTGATATTTCTCTTTCCATTCGCCATAGGGCATGCCGTAGACGATCTCACGGCTCTCATCCTTGGTCAGGGAGAGGCCCTGCTCTTCCGCTGCATCGCGATACCAGTTGGACAGGCAGTTACGACAGAAACCGGCAAGGTTCATCATGTCGATATTCTGCACATCCGTTCTCTCGCGCAGATGGTTGACCAGGCGACGAAAGGCAGCCGCTTCAAGCTCCTGGCGCTTGGCATCACTTATCTCTGTCATCAGTTTATCTCCTGGTCTCATCTATCAATCAGCTCGTGAACCATAGTGGCTTATCGTGTGAAGGTCAGGCTCATCAAGCACTTTATCAATCACATGCCCCAGTCGGTCTGCCCACTGGGCGATTCCCTCTTGATCACCAATCAGATCCTGCCGGACTTCTATCAGCGCATGGGCAAGACCGCGCGCGGTTCCATGCTTATACAGGCAATCATTCTTCAACGCGCCATCATATGGTTCATTGTCCCCAACTGTCAGCGTTTCATCTGCTTCCAGCGCCCGAATCATCGGTACAGCGAGGCGCGGGTCTTTGTCCCACAGAATGCCGACTTCCCACGGCCGCGGCGTTCCCTTCCAGTTGTCGGTAAAGGAATGAACAGAAACAATTACCGGAGGTCTCCCGGAGGCAATCATCCGGTCGATCAGATCGGAAACCGCATCATGATAGGGCCGGTAATACGACTCAATCCGCTCGGATCGCTCCACCTGCGTTAAAGCCGAATTTCCTGGAATCTTGGCGCCATCAGCGATCCGCATGATCAATGTGGGATCATCCTCGCCCCGGTTGGGATCAATCAGCAGACGGGTATACCGGGTCAGAACCGCAGGTGCACCAAACCGGCTGCTGAGATGGCGCGTGAGCGCGTCCACACCAATGTCATATCCGATATGCCGAGCCAGATCCGTCTCGGACAAACCAAGCGTCCCCAGATGATCGGGAACCCGGTTTGAGGCATGATCACACAGCAGCAGCAAACCGCCATCCAGTGCCCCATCCAGAACTTCATGACTTTCTGTCAGCACGTTGTCTCGTCCATTGTAGATTTGTCGATCAGGCAAGATCAATACAGCGCAGAATCCGTGCTGAACAGCCCTATAAGGCAGATATTGAGATCAATGCGAGATTCAGTTACACAAGTTGCCATTCTCCTGCCGCATTACGCTTTCACGACGGGGGAACTCTGTCCCGGAAACCGGCTTTCGCCGATCCGGGAACCCCAAGATATAAGAAACAGAAATCGAGTCTGCGTATGGCCTTCAATGCTGCCGGTCTGAAGAAAAAAATCATGGTCAGAAAGAGCACACATGTCGCTCTGCTTGTTTGCCTGTTCGGACTGGGCCTGGTCAGCATGCCATCCGCGTCTGAAGCCGGCCTGAGGCTTTGCAACAAGACCACAAGCCGTATCGGTGTCGCGATCGGCTATCGTGGCGACACTGACTGGGTAACAGAAGGCTGGTGGAACCTTCCTCCAAGCGAATGCGGCGTTCTTCTGCCAGATCCCTTGCTGGCCCGTTACTATTATGTCTATGCAGTGGATTATGACCTTGGCGGTGAATGGGGCGGCAGACGGTTTATGTGCATCAAGGACAAGGAATTCGTCATCAACGGCCTGCGCGACTGTACCGTGAGAGGGTTCAAACGTGCCGGTTTCTTCGAAATCGATACGGGTGAACAAAAGAACTGGACAGTCCAGCTGGGTGAACCGGATGCGGGGAATGGAAATAGTCAGTAGCCGTTCCCGCTGAAGACCTCAACGGCTCAGAGATCTTCCCCTTCAACGACTTTCTCAAGATCTGCGACAGCATCCTGCGCAGCTCTCAGGCCGGGGTGAACATCAAGCGCCTGTCGGAAAGCGTAGAGCGCGCGCTCATTGTCTCCCAGCTCCCGCATAATCAGGCCAAGCCCGCTCAAGGCCCCGAAATGCCGTGGCTCAAGCGCCAGCACTTTCTGAATGTCTGCAATTGATCGCTGTGGGTCCTGCACGAGAAAATAGACGGTTGCCCGCTTGTTCCAGCCTTCGGCATAATCCGGCTTCAAGGCAATGACCGCGTCCAGCAGATCCAGAGCAATCGGATAATTCTGATCCTGCATGGCATTGATGGCACGGGCCATCAGCAGATCCACCGTATCGCTCCCTGACATGAGCCAGGTCTGCAGTATGGCTTCTTCTATTTCTCGGAACTGATTGGGTGTGTCAGCGGTCTTCAGTTGACCGAACAGCTCATCCAGAGCGTCCTGCTGCTTGGCTGTTTCCGCTTCTCGTGCGGATTGGCTCTGAGCCTGAGGCTGGGCCTGAGTCTGCGCTATAGCATATCCAGTAAGGCCGGTCAGAAAACCGGCAGATCCCATCAGGGTGAGACCAAAAAGTAAAACGGGCACTCTCATAAGATCCGAGGATGGACCTTATGAGAGTGCCCGTCAAAACAATTCGTCGTGTTGCTTAGCCCTGACGAGCTTTAAAGCGCGGGTTCTGTTTATTGATGATATAAACCCGACCCTTACGACGGATCATGCGGTTCGCGCGATGGCGCTTCGCAAGAGCCTTAAGAGAGTTCTTAATTTTCATCGGTCACTGCCTTCAGCGTTTCCTAGCAGAAAACACAAGAGCGCACCTGAGTGCGCCCAAATTCGAGGCGGACATTAGGCGGGAGCCCTTCACTTGTCAAGCGTGACAAACAGAAAAGCAAGGTGCTGCAGATATTCTTCTGAACATCCTTTGAACATTCCATTGAAGGTCGGACTGAACAAAGCCTGCCCGTCCGACAGTTTCCAGTTGGCTCCAGCCTTCTACAGACGACCGGGCACCCCTGAATAAGACTTGAATTCAAGCTCTTAGAAGGAAGGAATATCACGCAAAACGATAAAACGTGAAAAATATCGTCATATTAGGACTTGCATAACACCGCTATCCCGGCGATGCTTATCAGGTCCAAAATGGATCCGGCATGGCCTGACACATCATATGTGTCGCCTGCTGATGTGTTTGGGACGGAGCTAACTTCAAGAGGTGGATCACTCCACCTCTTTTTTCTTGTCTGCAATCCGGATCTACAAAACCTGGTCGAGAATCGCCTCAAGCGACGCCACCGAACGATCCACATTATGCAGCTTGTCGAGGCCAAAGAGACCCAGTCGGAACGTGCGGAAATCCTCAGGCTCATCACACTGGAGCGGAACGCCCGCTGCAATCTGCATGCCCTGAGCGGCAAATTTCTTGCCATTCTGGATGTCTGGATCATTGGTGTAACTGACCACAACACCAGGCGCTTCAAACCCTGACGCGGCCACACTGCGAATCTGCCTGCTTGCCAGAAGCGCACGTACGCGACTGCCAAGCTCGAGCTGCTCCGCCTTGACCTTGTCGAAACCATAAGCCTCGGTCTCTTTCATCACATCCCGGAATACTGTCAGGGCATCGGTTGGCATGGTCGCATGATAAGCATGTCCACCGTTGATATAGGCCTGCATGATGTCATGCCATTTCCTGAGATCACAGGCGAAGCTGCTGCTCTGCGTTTCAGACAAACGTGCAAGGGCTCCGGCACCCAGCATCACCAGCCCGGCACATGGAGATGCGCTCCATCCTTTCTGGGGCGCGCTGATCAGAACATCGACCCCAAGCGCCTTCATATCAACCCAGATGGCACCTGATGCAATACAATCGAGAACAAACAATCCACCAACAGAATGCACGGCATCTGCGACGGCTTTGATATAGGCATCAGGCAGTATGATTCCCGACGATGTTTCCACATGCGGAGCAAAGACCATCTGAGGACGGGTTTCCTCAATGGTACGAACAACATCTTCAATAGCTGCCGGTGCAAAGGGTGCCTGGGAGCCTGCCTCGATCTGCCGGGCTTTCAGCACTTCACATGACGAGGGAATGTTCCCTGCCTCGAAAATCTGTGTCCAGCGGAAACTGAACCAGCCATTCCGCAGAACCATACAGGACTGCCCTGTCGCAAACTGCCGGGCCACAGCTTCCATGGCATAGGTACCACCGCCGGGGATCACCACGGATGCATCAGCCTGATAGACCGAATTCAGCGTTGAGTAGATATCGCGCATCACCTGCTGGAAGGATTGCGACATGTGATTCAGCGAGCGATCCGTGAAAACCACGGAATATTCCAGCAGACCATCCGGGTCTACATTCGGCAACAATCCAGCCATTCCCAAACTCCATTCGACAAGAAATCCTGAGAGACACAATCTCCGAGATTACATCTCGTACCACGATTTCAGGCAAGGGAATAACCAGATAACGTCAACAGTTCTGACGTTATCAATCCCTTTGATCTATCAATAGGAGAACAGATCCGGTTTCAGGCTGAAGTGTGCCACTCGTGAAACCTGTCGCTACCGACTCAAATGGTGCTTTACAGCGTGCTTCTGAAAAGTTGATAGACTTTTCAGATAAAAGCTCGCGCAAAAACAGACTCTTAAAGCACCGCGACCAATTCAAGTTAAAGGTCTGGTGCTTTAATGAACACTCGCAATGGTCATGTCTCGCTCAAGCGCATCAGCTTCAGCAACCTGGCGGGTATCGCTGACAATAATCGGAGAGCCGTCCGCACCGAGGAGCGCCCAGAGCATCATGGTTGGCTCAAGGTCACGAACCTCCGGCAGAATCTCGGCAAGATCGCCTGCCTGCATTTCACGCAGGAACGCGACTTCACCATTGCCAAGGTCTCTGAAACCGACAGAAGAAAGAGCGTCCCGGAATTCACTGGGTAACTTGGTCATGAAACGTCTCCTTTTCACTCAATACTGACGACAAGGCAGCCCGGATTGATCGGAGCAATCACATTTAAGTGGTCGTGATCTCGATCTTGCGGATGATCTTCTCGGGCTGTGGTCGCGCGAGGTCAATCATCAGCAGGCCATCCCGGAGCTCGGCTCCCAGGATCTCGATACCCTCAGCAAGGACAAATGAGCGCTGGAACTGCCGGGCCGCAATACCCCGATGCAGAAACTCCCGACCCTTGTCATCATCGACCTGACGGCCGCGGATAACAAGCTGGTTCTCCTCAAGAGACACGTCAAGCTGATCTCGCGTGAACCCGGCCACAGCCAGCGTGATACGCAACACATCACCCTGCTCGTCCGATTTGGGAAGACGTTCAATATTATATGGCGGATATCCATCACTGCTGCCCTTGGCAACACGATCCAGAACACGCTCAATCTCATCAAAGCCGAGCATGAACGGGCTCGACAATTGGGTTAGCCGTGACATAGGCATTGTCCTTCAAAAAGCGACTGGCGGGTAAACCCGAAGCATTTACCGCGATAACTGGAATATGGGTTTTTCAGACACGCTCCGCAAGAGAACTATCATCATATCCCCCGAACAGAACCGTGATCCGGGTGAGATTGGCGACTGTTCTACCGGCACTGTCTTGCGTCTTTATGGACTCATGCTAGGCTCTGGATGCAAATCGATTGAACCTTTCGATCCCTTACCGCGACATATGGGGGAGCTGTTGGCGGAAAGACAGCAAGTGAACAGTGTGGGCGACGACGATCACGACCTCGTCCGCCGGATTGCTGAAGGTGATAAAGAGGCCATGCGGCGTCTTTATAGCCATCATCATCTCCGGGTTTATCGGTTCATTTTGCGGTTTATCTCAAACAGTGCGACCGCTGAAGACTTGACCAACGATGTCTTCATCGATGTCTGGCAACAGGCAGGCCGTTTCGAATTCAAGTCAAAGGTTTCGACCTGGCTTCTTGGAATGGCCCGTTTCAAGGCGCTCTCCGAGATACGGAAAACCCGCATCTCGGTTGATCCCGATGATGCGCTCGGTGAGATGGAAGATGACGCGGATACGCCTGAAGTCACGGCTCAGAAACGCGATAAGGGAGCAGCATTGCGCGCCTGTATCGAAAAACTGACGCCTGACCACCGCGAGGTGATTGATCTGGTTTATTACCATGAGAAGTCAATCAAGGAGATCAGCGAAATCGTCGGAATTTCGGAAAACACCGTCAAAACGCGGATGTTTCATGCACGCAAGAAGCTCTCGGTCCTGATGCAAAGAGCCGGAATAGATCGAGGTTGGCCATGACCAGAGAACTGCAAACAGAAACACCTGATGAGCTCGAGCTTCTACTGCCCTTCTATGTGAACGGAACGCTGGACAGCGAAACCTGTGCCCGGATTGATGCAGCACTGGAAACCGATGACCGACTGGCTCACAGCCTCGCTCTGCTGATGGAAGACCAGGGCGAAGCCGTTGCAATGGCCAATGCCATCCCGGCACCGGCTTCAATGGAAACACGATTCCTTGCCCAGCTGGACAGTGAAATTGCACGGGCTAAATCCCAGGCGACCGTTGCCGACCACCAGAAAGCAGGAATTTTCAGCGCTATAGGGCAATGGCTGCAGGACAGCTTTGCTCTGATGACTCCACAACGCCTTGGCGTAGCCGGAGCCGTGGCCGCCCTCGTAATCGCTGTTCAGGCCGGTTACATCGCAACAACAGTCACAGGCGACAAACCAGCCACAGGCAGCACCTATCAGACTGCCTCGGGTGACGCCCAATCCGGCGAGACAGGACCTGCCGTTCTGGTTCAGTTTACACCGGGCGCAAGCATGGCGGACCTGTCCGCATTTCTTGAAGCGGAGAAAGGCATGATTGTCGATGGTCCTCTTCCCGGCGGTTTCTTCAAGCTGCGGTTTGATGAAACAGAAGGACGGACGACCGAAACAGTTCTTGAGCAAGTCCGCACGCGCAATGACCTCTTTACACTGAGCCTGCCAAGCGAATAAGCGCTTCCTTTTGCGCTTTTGCGCTAATCACGATACCATACGGGCCAAGAGAATACCTCGACTGACAGGCTGACTATGTCGCTGCAAGAGCAGACAGATTGCCTGAACGTCACACTCAACTGCTATGCGGGCGCTATCAAAGCTCCAGACAAGACGCTATGCAGCTGGATATAATCGGGAGGGAAAAATGACGGGAACCAAACACCTCTGGCGGATGACTGCAGCACTGGGCCTCAGTCTGGCTCTGATCGTCCCCTCACTTCCGACGCCGGCTCAGGCCAATCCAGCAAGTGGTCATACAAGCGGTGGCGGCAGCAAAACTGACGTTGGCGCGGCCATTTTCCTAGGCATTCAGGCCGGGAAAATCATTTATGATGCGGTCAAGGAAAAGAACAAGAAGAAAACCAAGAAGACCACAAAAACCAAGCCCAAGAAAAAGAAGACAAAACGCGTAACGCGCAGCAAGAAGCAACCCAAAAAGGCAACAGTCAAGCGCACCAGCAAAACACCTGCCAAGCGCCAGACTGCGAAACGTTCGGCACCACCGAAACAATTTGCCAGCGGCATGCCTCCTGAAACCGAAGACAGATATATCGACAATGAAGTAATTGTCCGGTACCGCATCGGTGCATCACAACGGCAGATGAATGCACTTGTTGGACGTCTTAAACTGCAATGGCGCAGTGCTCGAACATTCCGTCTGGCAGGCACGACAGTGCATCGCTACCGGATCAACAATGACACACCGGTCAGAGATGTGATTGCCGCTCTGGAGCAGGACCCGACCGTCGCCTCGGCTCAGCCCAATTATCTCTACAGCCTGCAGCAAGCCGCCGGGAACGCCGCAAATTCAGCCCAGTATGCATTGGCCAAACTGTCAATCTCTCCGGTCCACAGCATCACCCGTGGCGGCGCGGTGCCCATAGCCGTCATTGATTCCGGCATCGATATGAAACATCCGGAACTGAAAGCCACATCAATCGAGGCGATAGATACAACAGGCGAAAAGAAACACCAAGCAGATGCCCATGGCACCTCAATCGCAGGCATCATCGCATCAAACGGCACACTTCTTGGCATCGCTCCAGAATCACGCCTGATCGGCATTCGGGCATTTCTGAAGGACAAGACGACAGGCCTTTCAACCAGCTCAAGCTGGGCCATTGCAACGGCCCTGGATCGCGCTCACAAGGCAGGTGCAAGAGTTATCAATATGAGCTTTGCCGGACCAAAAGATCCACTGGTGGGTGATTCCATCAGAAGCGCCATCGATAAGGGACTGATTCCGGTGGCCGCTGCTGGAAATGACGGACCGGAATCACAGCCGCTCTATCCGGCTGCCTATGAAGGTGTCATTGCTGTCACGGCGACGGATAAAGATGACAGCGCCTATTCCAAGGCCAACCGTGGTGACTACATAACCGTTGCAGCTCCCGGCGTTGATATTCTCGCGCCAATTCCAAATGGCGGATATAGCGTCTCTTCAGGAACATCCATGGCCGCAGCTCATGTGAGCGGCCTGATTGCACTGGTTCTGAGCCGCGACAGCGACCTCGGATATGATGATATTCTCAAGGTCCTCAGCACATCCTCAACTGATCTTGGCAAACCGGGGCGCGACCCGGTCTTCGGCACAGGCCTGCCATCGGCAGCACAAGCATTGAATAAGCTTTAGGACTCGCCAGACAATAAGGACCAGACAAGTGATATAGATGGGAGTTCAAGTCTCCCATCTATACGATTTCGTCCAGCGAACAACAGCTGCTGAAGTAAAATGGTAGCTGGCTTGAGAACAATCCAGCGCTTGCAACCCTCTAAGATACTGAAGGCTAAAGCATAGAGAAACCCGCTATATTCAGCACTAAGCTCCAAATGCTGCATTGCAACACAACATGCCATACAAAAGTCTCATGCGATTCTGTTTTTGTTAACAAGATCGGAGGTAATCTGTTGACATGGACACCCCGTGGTGGGGGCAGCCAATGGAGGACACATGTTCAAGAACCTTATGAAGGGCGCAGCGCTTGTAGCAATTCTCGCTTGCTCCCCAGCTTCCGCAAATGAATTCGCAGACGGTCTCAATGCTCTGGCCAAAAACCAGATCAAAGCGTTCGCTCAGTCTGCTGATGTTGTTGCAGCAATCAAGGCCCAGAACGCCGAGACCGCTGGTTATGATGAAGCTGAGATCCTGAAGCTTGATAACAAATGGCGTGCTGAGGCTGATGCAGACAGCCAGCCAATGATCGATGGCGTGCTGGCTCGCCCGGCATCTGAAGCTCTGGCCAAAATCCGTGAGGACAGCGACGGTCTCTACACCGAAATCTTCGTCATGGACGCGAAAGGCCTGAACGTGGCCCAGAGCGACCCGACATCAGATTACTGGCAGGGCGACGAAGCCAAGTGGCAGAAGACCTACCAGGTTGGCCCGGACGCTATCCATCTGAGCGAAGTGGAAGAAGACGAATCCACACAGACCTTCCAGAGCCAGGTCAGCATGTCAATTACCGATCCTGCAGATGGCTCGGTGATCGGCGCCATTACAGTCGGCGTAAACGTCGAGTTGCTGCCTTAAGCTACGGGGAAAGACCAGGCGCGCACTCTCTGGTGCGCGCTTCTTCTGCATATTGGGGGCTCTAATGAAGATCTCGACACGATTTTCTGCAATTATTCTTGGTATCACACTCGCTTCGACCGCCGGTGTTGGCATCGCAAGTTATATTTCCGCGTCTGCCACAATCAATTCAATCGCCGAAGACCGGTTGAGAGCAAAAGCAGATGTCCAGAAAAACGATTTTGTTAACTACCTGACCGCAATCGAACGAGATCTAAAGGCTCTTTCCGACAGCTATGTGACCCGCAGAGCATTGACTGAGCTCAAGAAGGGCTGGAAGAAGGCCGGTGACAATCCCACTGAAGCCCTTCAGACCGCATATATCACGAAGAACAAATATCCATCTGAACGGGAAAAGCTCGTCTCAGGTGGTCGTTCCAAATATGACAAGGCCCACAAGTCGGTTCATCCGACCCTTCTGCGCCATCTGACTGACAACGGCTATTACGATATCTACGTCTTCGATACCGATGGAAATCTGATTTACTCGGTCAAGAAGAACAATGACTTCGCCACCAACATCAAGTCAGGTGCCTGGAAGGATACCCCCCTGCGGCAGGCTTTTGATCTGGCTATGGGCGGCGATACCAAAGACGCACATTATCTCGACTTCAAGCCTTATGCCGCGATGGACGGGCAGCACGCCAGTTTCCTCTCGACGCCAATCGCGATTGGTCGCAAGAAGATCGGTGTTCTGGCCTACCAGATGCCAATCAGCCGCATCACTTATTATACCTCCCGCTATCAGGGTCTGGGAGAGACCGGTGATCTGTTCCTGATCGGAAATGACGGACTGGCCCGTAACGATTCAGGCCGCACCGCCGATACAGATGAGTTCTTTAAACAGAGTTTCTCAGGCTCCGTTGTCAAACAGGCCATCGGGGGACAAGATGCATACGGCACGATTTCGGATTTCAGAGGCGAGTCCTACGACATAGCCACAGCCCCCTTCTCCTTTGGTGGGGTCAACTATGTGGCTGCTGTTTTGCAGGCTGAATCAGAAGTTCGCGCACCTCTTGTCTCCTTACGCAACTGGATGCTCATCATTGCAGGCCTGTGCGCCGCCATTGCAGGCGTTATCGGGTTCGTCATCACACGCGGTACAACAAACCGTATCGGAGTTCTCGTTGATGTCATGACCCGCCTGTCCAAAGGCGATCATTCAATTGACATCAAAGGTCGCGATCGCAAGGACGAACTGGGCAGTATGGCCCGCGCCGTCCAGGTTTTCCGCGATGCCGCAATCGAGAATGAACGCCTGTCAGCGGAGAGCGAACAGGCCAATCAGAATCGTATGCATCGCCAGGCAGCTGTAGAAGATCTGGTGAACGGTTTCGATCAGGATGTAACCAGCCTGCTTGGCACCGTCATGAACAATGCCGAAGTCATGAAATCAACCGCGGCATCCTTGACGGACACAACATCAGCCACATCCAACCGTACGGATAATGCAGCCTCTGCGACAGATGAAATGAGCTCCAACATCCAGATGGTGGCATCAGCCGCTGAGGAGCTTGAACAGTCCATCCGCGAGATTGCGCGGCAGGTTGGAGAGACGAAAGCTGTCGTCAAATCAGCAACTGACCAGGCAGATCAGGCGAATAGCCGCGTTGGAGCGCTGGATGAAGCAGCCCAGCGCATTGGTGATGTGGTCAGCCTCATCCAGGACATTGCAGAACAGACTAACCTTCTGGCTCTGAACGCAACCATCGAGGCTGCCCGTGCCGGGGAAATGGGCAAAGGCTTCGCTGTCGTTGCCGCAGAGGTGAAAGAACTGGCAAACCAGACCTCGAAGGCAACGGAAGAAATCTCGTCCCAGATTTCAGCAATCCAGCTTTCCACAAAGGATGCGGTGTCCTCTATTGAACAGATTGCCGGAACGATGGGAGAGGTCAATTCCTTCACCGGCTCCATCGCAGCCGCTGTCGACCAGCAGGGCGTTGCAACAAGCAACATCAGCGCCAATGTTCAGCAGGCCGCAACAGGGGCCAAACAGGTCTCCGACAATATGTCGGATGTTCGGACGCTCATTGGCGAGACCGATGGGTCTTCCGCCCAGGTGCTGGGGGCATCAGAAGATCTCAACAGCAGAACGGAAGAGCTGCGCGGGCTGGTAGCCAGCTTCCTCCAGAAGGTCAAGGCTGCTTAGCACCCTTTCCAGATCCGATAATGCATAAAGCCGCTGGATTAATCATCCAGCGGCTTTTCCTTTGAAAGAAAACCCGTGAAACCGTCAGGCTGCTGTTGCCACTTGTTGTGTCAACAGGGCAAAGATCGCAGCCCCATCATCGGTAGCCCTGAGCTTGGCAGCGACTTCCTTGTCACGAAGGACACGCGCAATCCGGGCCAGCGCCTTCAGATGATCAGCTCCTGCACTTTCCGGTGCCAGCAGCATGAACACCAGATCGACCGGTTCATCATCCAGCGATTCAAAATTGATCGGTTTTTCAAGCCGGGCAAACACGCCGGCAATCGATGTGATTTCTGACAGCTTGCCATGCGGAATGGCAATGCCATGGCCAACACCAGTCGAGCCCAGCCGCTCTCGCTGCAGCAGGGTATCGAAAATGACACGATGCGGGAGACTGGTTACATCTGCCGCAATCTCTGCCATTTCCTGGATAACCTGCTTCTTGGACGACGCCTTGAGCGCCGGAAGAATGGCATCCTGGGATAGCAGATCACTCAAATCCATGGTCTAATCCACTTGTTTCAAGCCGCATCAGCTCAACTGACACGGCTCGATCTCTTGATTATCTTGCTATTCAGCCAAAGCCGGGTCGACCCAGCCCACATGACCATCAGGGCGTCTGTAAACAACATTAACGCCACCGTTTCCAGCGTTACGGAACACGACCACAGAGGCCTCTGTTATATCCAGTTCCATAACGGCCTCCCCGACAGATAAGGTCGACAGGGTCGTTGAGCTTTCCGCAATAATCACCGGACTGTAATCTTCCGGGACTTCTTCCTCATCATCCGGCTGCTGCAAGACGTAAGCAGCAACATCAACGCCATTGCCACGGCCGTTGTTGGAATGATGGTCTTTCAGGCGACGCTTGTAGCGTCTCAGACGTTTCTCGATCTTCTCGGCGGCCTTATCAAAGCTGCCATGAGCATCTCCAGCATTTCCGCTGGCCTGCAAGACGGTGCCCGTATCCAGATGCACCATGCATTCCGCCTTGAAGCCCGACCCTTCCTTGGTAAAGGTCACATGGCCGGAATATCCGCCGTCAAAATACTTGCCGACCGATTCCTCAATCCGATCTTCTGCGGTGCCCCGAAGAGCATCGCCCACATCCATATTCTTTCCTGAAACACGTAGAGTCATAGATCCCCCTGACTATTAGGGTCTTCCCAAGTGCAGGATGCACCAGTGATTTGGGCCAATATCATCGTCCAAGGGATTGCGTATTACCAGAGCTTTGGTAGATGGCCTGTGGACAGCGGGGGCCCTTTTATTGCCGTGCACACCCCGTGTCAATGTTCCGCCTGAGCGATTAAGCTGAAAATTGGCCATCCTTATGAAATAATCCTTATCGCCGCCAAGGTCCAGAGAAAACATCTCACATCTGGGTAATCCCCATGCATGGTGGATAATCAGCAGGGGCCTCATCAGGGGTATGTGCGCTGTATCATATCTGGAAAACCCGCTCCTTCACACTCACCTCAAGAAGGTAACAGGGCTTCTACGCAGCCAGATGATCCCTACAGGAATATTTTTTCAACAAAGGAATCGACATTAAGAGGAGATCATAAAGCGTTGAAAGAACTGACCGGACAAAAATAGCAGAAGTAATATAGTACGCATTATCATTATAGACCGACCGTTTGAATAGACGAAGATCTCTTGACAAAATACAACTTTAAATATTCAATTCAGAAAACAAAATAATTGAATCTATCTATTATATTTGCAACCAGGCGATCTTTGATCGCAGTTGGGAGGTTGACTGCAAATGGCTTACTTGCACACCTAAATAAAATTTGAATTGAAGAGCTTCGGAAGGCGTAAAAACCCCGAAAACTATCATAAAATTAAGCGGAAGTGTCATCATGTACAGTTTTGGCGCTAACAGTTACTTTTTGTCTATTCTTCAGATGAATTGGTCTGCTTGGATAACGCGCAGCACCGATCTCCTCTCGAGCCTCCCTGTCATTGAATCATCACACAAAAACAACCAGTGCGTGTTGTTCAGTCTGTTGCAGACCTGTCGACACGATCCATCCAAAGGAGTTTATCATGTGTGGCTGTGATCATTTCTGCATGGCTCCTCCATCCCCGGAGCTGGAGGAACAGATTATCAGATCCAAGCAACGGCTGGACTCCGGTGCGGGTCTGCCTGAAACCGGCGACGATACGGTTCTGGATTTCGATCGCGCATACAGGATTCTCAACCGACCCAAGAAAACCCGCGCGCATACATTGATCCAGCGTGTAGCAGACCGGTCTCCTGTGGTTGGAACCCGCAAGGCCCTTGTTCTTCTTGTAGACTTTTCTGACCACCCGGCCAGCCAGTCCCAGGCCCATTACTCCAACATGCTGTTCTCTCAGGGAACCTATCCGACCGGTAGTATGCGGGACTACTACAGAGAAGCCTCGTACAATCAGCTGGACGTTACCGGCGAGGTAAGCGGGACCGGCGGCCCCACCGCAGGCTGGTATCGGGCACCCCAGACCAAGGCCTATTACACCAACAATGATTTTGGCTTCGGTTCATATCCGCAGAATGCCCAGAAACTCGTTGAGGATGTGGTCGATCTGGCTGCACCACACGTGAATTTTGCGGACTATGACAATGACGGTGACGGCGTGGTGGACGCGCTTGTCATCATCGTCGCCGGATCAGGTGGTGAGGCAACCGGCAACAAGGGCGATGTCTGGTCACACAAGTGGAGCATAACACCACGTGTCAAAGACGGGGTTCGCATCCAGAGTTACTTCATGGCACCTGAAGACGGCCGGGTCGGTGTCATGTCCCACGAACTTGGCCATCTCCTGATGAAGTGGCCCGACCTCTATGACACGGACTACAGCTCGCGCGGCACGGGCCGTTGGGATCTGATGGCAGGTGGCAGCTGGAACAATGGCGGCAATACGCCCGCCCATCCAACGGCCTGGTGCAAGCTTCAGGCCGGGTGGATCAGCCCTTCCACCGTCACAGGCGCAGCACAGGACGTCACCATCCAGCCCTACAATGCCAATGGTGATGTCTACAAACTGCCAATCGGCGGGGCGAATTCCAAGGAATACTTCCTCGTTTCCAACCGCCAGAGGTCCGGCTTTGACAGCCATATACCCGGCGAGGGCTGCCTTATCGAACATGTGGACGACAATCAGTCCAACAATACGGACGAAGATCACTATCTCGTTGATATTGAGCAGGCCGATGGACGGCGGGACCTCAACACCAATGCCAATTCCGGAGATGCGGAAGACGTTTATCCGACCGCATCAAACAACCGGTTTGATGGCGCTTCCACGCCAAACAGCAATTCCTACAACGGCACAGCTTCCAATATCTCCATCACCAATATCCAGCGCGCCGGAAACACAATCACCGCCCGCATTGACACAGGCGGCGGCGGTGGAGGTGGCGGCGGCGCAGCGACCGAACAATGGCACACCAACAAAGCGGTGCTGCGCACCTATACAAGCCATCACTCGCAGAATGCCTGGGCCTTTATCGAAGATCTTGGCTGGCTGAAAGTAGAGACCGGCTTCGCCGACGGTGTCACCAATTGTTTCGTGTTGCTCTGCGATGCCAGATCCAATGGACGCAATGTCAGCGTCTTCACAGATGGCACCACAATTTCAAGAGCTTATCTGCTCTGACCACAGGGGCATTGCCCCCGGCCTTAAGGCCGACACATAGCCGCACCCGACACACGGGTTAAACACTGGACCAGACAAAACAGGGACGAAATCCATGGCAGACAATGACCAATATGATGCCGATAATGATGGAATGCTCTCCGGAGAGGATGTCAGAACCGGGTTCATTTCAGGTGCAAATTTTACCAACAAACCGGTCCAGTACACCGTTGTTGACGGGGAAGCCATCCTGGAGGGTTGTATTGTCCTTGGCACCGTCGAGGAGATGGAAGCCAATGCGGCAGCCGTACGCGCCAGCATGGCTGAAGGCAGTTCCGGACAATCTGACCAGCCACAACGCGGTGTCGCCATATCGGGAGACCGGTTCCGCTGGCCCGATGCCTTGATGCCTTATGAGATCGATTCGAATCTCCCCAATCAGGCGCGAGTCACAAACGCTATCGCCCATTGGGAACAGAACACCAATATGCGGTTTGTGCGGCGGACATCCGCCAATGCATCGCAATATCCCAACTATGTGCGTTTCCGCCCCGGCAATGGTTGTTCATCGTCCGTCGGCATGCGCGGTGGACGCCAGAACATAACTTTGGCCAGCGGCTGCTCAACCGGCAACACAATCCACGAGATCGGTCATGCTTTCGGCCTCTGGCATGAGCAATCACGGGAGGATCGCGACCAGCATGTGACGATCAACTGGAGCAATATCACCTCCGGCAAGTCTCACAATTTCAACCAGCATGTATCCGATGGCGATGATTACGGCGCCTATGATTTCGGCTCGATCATGCACTATGGCGCAACAGCTTTCTCAAAGAACGGCCAGCCGACCATCACAACCATCCCGCCCGGCACACCTATAGGCCAGCGAACAGGCCTGAGCCCTGGTGACATCGCAACGATCCACGCCATGTACACGACCTGGCACAACAACAAGCGGGTACAGCGTGTTTATTCCACCCATGATTCCCAGAACGCATGGGCCGCGATTGAAGGGCTTGGTTGGCGCAAGATCAAGACTGGCGACAAGGACGGCGTGACCAACTGCTTCATCACCGTCTGCGACGCCATGGCAAATAATCGCAACGTCAATGTCTACGCGGACGGCTCAACGATCTCCCGGGTCTATCTGCTTTAGACCCGCGCACCGAATGACGAGAACACGCTAACAGACCTAATTCCAGGAAAGGACAAACCCATGTGGCATACAAACAAAACCGTTTCCCGCGTTTACACCACCCATGACGACCAGAATGCCTGGGCCAATATTGCCGGTCTCGGCTGGAGGCGGATCAAAACCGGCGACAAAGACGGCGTCACAAATACCTTTGTGCTGCTGTCAGGAGCAAAGGCAAACAACAGGACCGTCAATGTCTACATCGTGTCTGACCTGATTGAACGCGCTTATATGAACTAAAAGCGCGACACCCGTCAGACCTACGCATCTGCTCTTGGCCGGAGCCCATACTGCTCTGGCCAAGGTGGAACGCAGAGATGATCCTGATCATTCGACAATCTATCGCTCCGGTGAACTGAGCGCGGGCCTGGTCTCGCACCAGAAACCGGAAAATCGAAACGGAACCATCCAATGGCGACACACAGCACAAACCTACCTCCCGGGCCGGAAGAGCTATCTGGCCCTGCCTCAGTCGGCGCCGTATTGGTGAGTGGCGATGCCCCCGCACCTGATGATCTGTTCACAGACACTCAAACCGCGACGTCGACCACAGACGGAACGGCCCCAGGGCCGGAAGAACTGGCCGGTGATGAGCAGACCGGTTCAGCTCATGAAGGCGCACCGGCACCGGATGACGGGCTGGACGCGGCCAATGCAGTGACAACCAGCCTCGACACAGCCCCCGCCCCTTCGGATTCAGAAGGTGCTCTCGCTACCGCATCTGGCTCTCCACCCGGGCCGGACGAAGACCCGGGCAGCATCAGTTCGGGCATGAACGGCTCATCATCCCACAGCGCCCAGATACCAGGGCCAGAGGATAACCCGCCGCAGAACTACGCGGCCGGCTCTTCTCAGAAGACCGGGGGGCCTCCACCGGATGACACAGACTTCGGGCAGGACATGGCCAATATCGCAATAGGCAGCGCCCCTGGGCCATCAGGTGCTGATACCGAGCAGGTCAGCAGTTCATCAGAGGGCCACCCACCAGAGCCTGATGATCTTGATGGTACAGACACCGGCTCGTCATCATCTGCGTCCGGGCATCATGCCTCGCCAGGACCAGAAGAGCCAGAAGAGGATGAGCAGACCCAGCTCGCAGATCAGAGCTCATCAAACAGCGCTCCACCGCCTGATAACGAGGATGGTCTTGAAACAGGCAAGGAAAAGAAAGGCAAAGGCAAGAAAAAGAAGAAATGACATGCTTTTGCCAAAACCAGGCCAAGGTCTGCGCTAAACTTACAGCGTGCTTCTGGAAAGCGTACAGACTTTTCAGACAAAAGCTCACGCAGAGACAAACTCTTAGGGTCAAGACACATTGCTGACACCCATTCTGCTTATCAGCGATGCGCTGAATAGACAGAAACAAAACGACCGCACAACAACCTTGTATCAAAGGACGTGACCAATGTGTCCTGACCCAGACTTTCTGCGACCGGAACAAGCCTACCAGATAAGCGGTCAGATCCTGATCGGGCCTGAGGTGCCTCACATCAGGGCAGCCACACTGCATATCTATCTGGAAGACATAACAGTGCAGGATAGCGACGCTTTTCCTGTTGCCGGGAGCATAATTCCGGGCATCAGCCACGAGCCGGGACATGATGATCATCATCCGTTCGTGCTGAACTTCATGGCTGCTCTGGATGAGCGCGCTGACTATGCCCTGCGCGCGCATCTTGACCTGACCGGCGACACAGAGATCAAGACCGGTGACTGCATCACGACGCAAAACTATCCGGTACTCACGTTTGGCCACCCGACAACAGATCTGCTTCTGCGTCTTCATCAGATCTAACGTTCAGACTGACGGGTGAGGAACAGGGAGACTTGCAATGCGCTGGCTAACTCTCAATACTCTTCTCACGGCTCTCTTTTTAGGATGTGGCGCAATGGCACAAAACGGACCCACCCCTCCCCCAAGACCCGGCGGCGTGATCGCAGCTCCAAACCTTTCAAACATAGAAGCCGTACTGACCAGTTTGTCCCCGGTCGAGGACATTCCCGGAAAAACGGACCTCGAATTCAAGACCGTAATAGTCAAACCCTTGAGCGGCCCCACCTTCGCCGAACCCGGCGAGACCCTGCCCGGCTTCACATTCCAGGACGTAACAGGATTGTCCACAGGCGATCGCGTCAGCATGGAAACGGAATATATCGGGGGCCCGAAAGGCGGTCTTTATCAAGTCATCAGAATAGAGAAACTGCCATAACCAGGATCGCAGCGGAGGCCTTGCGAACAAGTTCGAGCCTGAAGAGCTCACAAACACAACCGCGCGCTGTCCGGTGAGGGTGCCCTATCTGAAGCATGAGCACAGCAAACTGTCGTGAGACAGATGAGAAATTTCGAACCTGAAGGGTTCGCAAGCACAAGCGTGCGCCGACCGGTCAGGTCGCCCCCGCGGAGGCGTTGAGCAAAGCGAAACTGCCGTGAGCGAAAGAATGGCGGACACGGAGGGATTGTCTTCGAACTCTTCTTCGCTGACAAAACTCTTTGAAGAACTAGAAAACTGGGAAGCATGTCTCAAGTCTGATCCAGAGCTTTCCCGGCATCTCCGTAAACTTGGGAATGAAAACTCTGAGGAGGAAAGTTCGGCTCGCCAAGCCTCATCCGCACCACAGATGCGGGGGCCGTCACGATGAAGCAAGACTTTCAAACGGCTTTCGGCAACACCTCAAACAAACCAAATACGAACCCTGTCAGAGAAAAAAAGCGAAAGACTAAGCGTTCTCACTCCCCGGTCACCCTTCGCCTGACAGCAGACGAACGGAAGACGCTGGAGACGTTGGCCCAAGGCATGACGTTATCAGCCTATATCCGCGCATGTATCTTTGAGCACGAGGATAAACGGCGCAAGAAACGTCCACAAAAGCAGGTAGCCGATAAACGGCTGCTTTCTGAGACACTGGCATTGCTCGGGCAGTCGCGCATCGCCAACAATCTCAATCAGCTTGCCTATCAAGCCAATGTCGGTGCGCTGGTGATTGATCAGCGGGAACAGAAGCAGATTGAGGAAGCCTATGGTTATGTCTGTGAACTGCGCATTTTGTTGATCAGGGCATTAAAAGCCTAGCCATGCTGTTTGTCGGCAATGAACGTGGATATGGATCAGAACTCGCCCGGCATTTGATGAATGGTCGGGATAATGAGCATGTCACGGTGCATTCTGTTGACGGGTTTATTGCCGATAATCTTCATGACGCCTTTGCGGAGGTCGAGGCAGTAGCGGCTGGCACGCAATGCCAGAACTACCTTTATTCTCTATCGCTCAATCCTCCCCAAAGTGCGCAAGTCCCTGTTCGAATGTTCGAAGAAACCATTGCCCGTATCGAGCAGGAATTCGGCTTGGCAGGCCAACCGCGCGCAATTGTCTTTCACGAAAAGAAAGGACGTCGTCATTGTCATTGCGTCTGGTCGCGTATTAATGCGCAGCAAATGCGGGCGATTAATCTGTCTCTGACCAAATCCCGCTTGATGCGCATATCCTATGCGATCTTTCAGGAACAGGGCTGGGAAATGCCAAAGGGTCTTGAAGACTGGCGCAAGCGTGATCCCAATGGTTATACGCGGGCACAGGCTGAACAAGCCAAACGTGCTGCGATTGATCCCCAAGAAACCAAGAAGATGTTTGTGCGCTGCTGGCAGCAATCAGACTCACGTGCCTCTTTTGCAGCGGCCTTGTGGTCTGAGGGCTATTGTCTGGCTCAGGGAGACCGCCGGGGCTTTGTCGCGATTGATGGCAATGGCAAGGTCCATTCCCTGTCTCGTTGGTGCGGGGTGAAGTCCAAAGAACTGAATGCTCGTCTGGGCGATTTTAATGAACTGCCGACGGTTAAAGAAGCGATAGCCATTCTCCACGGCACGGAACAAGCCGAACAGTCAAAGCGCACTGAACAACCCAATGCTGATTTTGCTGATCGCCGGGACAAGCTGGTGGCAAAGCAACGGGCAGAACGGGAAGCTTTACAGGCCGCACAGGAACAGCGCCGCATTCGCGAAACCAGACAACGTCAGGAACGGCTCCCAACGGGCATGAAACGCGTCTGGGCGCGGCTGTCGGGAAGCTATGATCGCCTTTTGAAAGAGTTAGAGACTGAGGCTTTGGCCAATCAGGCGCGGGATGAAGCCGAACACCAGACACTTATAGAAAAGCACCTTCGGGAATATCAGCATCTCACACCAGACAGCCGCTTTGACCCACAACATGATCGCGACATACGCAATAAGCTGGATCAGGCTTTTGCTGCGGCTCTTACAGACACGCGTCAAGAACTCATATTGCCGGAAGAGCCTCTTCCCTTCACCAAAGCGCAATTGCAACGGCAACCGGTACGGATACTGGATTATCTATCCGACAAACAATCGCGTTTTACAGCGCTTGATATCAAGCGCTCCCTTGCACGGTTCATTGATGACCCGCTGTCGTTGCGTACCGCCATTGATACGGTGATGGCCTCAAACGAACTGGTACAGCTCAGTCACGCTGGCACTATTGATTACACCACCCGTTCATATAAGCGGGCGGAGGATGCATTGTTCGCTACTACGTCCACCATGCACAAGCTTGGCAACTTCGGTGTCAGTTCGCGGCATGTCCAATGGGTCATCCGTTATCAAAACGCCATCATGCAACGCGGCTTTGGCGGTGAATTAAGTGATGAACAACAAAAAGCCCTGCATCATATTCTCGATAATAATCAGTTTGCAAATGTGTTCGGGATTGCCGGAGCTGGTAAAAGCATCATGCTCAATGCAGCCCGGATAGCATGGGAGAAACAGGGCATCAGAGTTCATGGGGCGGCCCTTGCGGGTATTGCCGCTGATGGCTTGCAA